>NZ_JAVEYL010000076.1:0-5098 GCF_034003485.1 Thauera sp. | reverse complement strand
AACGTGCTGGCCTCCGACCGCTTCAACTACGACGTTCTGAACCACACCGACCTGTCGCGCGACGGCGGTCACTCCGGCGACATCGATCTGTCCCATGTGAACTGGGGCAACTACGACCTGGTGGTGATCGACGAGTCGCACAACTTCCGCAACAAGAAATCGCCGCGCCAAGGCAACGAAACCCGCTATGACCGCCTGATGCGCAAGATCATCCGCGAGGGGGTCAAGACGCGCGTGCTCATGCTCTCGGCCACGCCGGTGAACAACCGCCTGGCCGACCTGCGCAACCAGATCGCCTTCGTCACCGAAGGCGACGACACGGCATTGTTCGAGCACGGCATCGCCAGCATCGACAGCACCACGCGTCGCGCGCAGAAGGCCTTCAACCGCTGGCTGGAGCTGCCGAACGAGGACAAGACGCCCTCGCTTCTCATCGAGATGCTGGGCTTCGACTACTTCGCCTTGCTCGACCACCTCACCATCGCACGCTCCCGGCGCCACATCGAGAAGTACTATGGCACCCACGAGACCGGACGATTCCCCGAGCGCCTGCCGCCCATCAATATCAAGGCCGACGTCGACCGTGCCGGCGCCTTCCGCTCCATTCGTGACATCAACCTCGAGATCCGTCGGCTCAACCTGGCAGCCTACGCGCCCTTGCGCTACGTGCTGCCGCACAAGCAACAAGCCTACGACGCCAAGTACAGCACCCAGATTCGTGGCGGGGAGAGCTTCTTCCGTCAGGTCGACCGCGAGGAAAGCCTGATCCACCTGCTGCGGGTCAACGTGCTCAAGCGCATGGAAAGCGCGGTGTCGTCGTTCGCGCTCACCGTTCAGCGGCAATTGCACGACGTCGAGGCGACGCTCGCCCAGATCGAGGCGCACAACGATGAAATCGAGGAACTCGATATCGCTGATGTGGATATCGACGACCCGGCTTTCGAGACGCTGCTCGTCGGCAGAAAGGTCAAGGTGTTGCTGAGCGACGTCGACTTGTTGCGCTGGAAGCAAGACCTCATCGAGGACCGCAACCGGCTGGCGACGCTGCACGCGCTTGCGGAGCAGGTGACCGCCGATCGTGACGACAAACTGATTCGCTTGCGGGATCAGATCGCAGCCAAGTGCGCAGCGCCGATCAACGAGGGCAACCGAAAGCTCATCATCTTCACCGCCTTTGCCGACACGGCGAGCTACTTATACGAACAGCTCGCGCCCTGGGCCAAGGCCGAACTCGGGCTGGACAGCGCACTGGTCACCGGTGCAGGGCGTAACCAGACTACCCTGCCAGGCCTGCGGCGCGACCTCACGAGCATCCTCACCGCCTTCTCGCCGCGCTCGAAGGAGCGCCCAGCAGAGCTGGCGCACGAGGGAGAGCTCGACATCCTGATCGCCACCGACTGCATCAGCGAAGGCCAGAACCTGCAGGACTGCGACTGGCTGATCAATTACGACATCCACTGGAACCCGGTGCGCATCATCCAGCGCTTTGGCCGTATCGACCGCATCGGCTCCACCAACACGCGGATCCAGCTGGTGAACTTCTGGCCCAACATGGAGCTGGAGGAATACATCAACCTGGAGCAACGCGTCAGCGGACGCATGGTACTGCTCGACATCTCTGCCACCGGCGAGGAAAACATCATCGAGCAGCAGTCGGGTAACCAGATGAACGATCTGGAGTACCGCCGCAAACAGTTGCTGAAGCTGCAGGAAACGGTGATCGACCTCGAAGATTTGTCGAGCGGCGTTGCCATCACCGACCTCACACTCACCGACTTCCGCATAGACCTTGCCGAGTACGCCCGAGCTCACCCTGGGCGGCTGGAGACCATGCCACTGGGCTGCTGCGCCATCACCACCAGCATCGATGCCGATATCGCCCCTGGCGTCATCTTCTGCCTGCGTGCTGAAGGCGCCGCGGCAGAGAAGACGATCGACCCAAGCTACCCCCTTGCGCCGCACTATCTCGTCCATGTGGGCGACGATTCGGCGGTGCTCCTGCCGTACACCCAGGCCAAACAGATCCTCGACCGCCTCAAGCGCCTGAGCGTGGGGCGCGACCTGCCCGATGCGCTTGCCTGCGCACGATTCGAGCGCAGCACCGGCGGCGGCGAAGACATGCGCCACGCCCAACGCCAACTTTCGGCTGCGGTGGCCTCCATCGTGGGCAAGTCCGAGGAGCGTGCGGTCGCGAGCCTGTTTTCGCCTGGCGGCACGCACGCCCTCAAGGGCGAGTTTGCGGGTGTCAGCGACTTCGAGGTGCTCGCCTACCTGGTCGTGCTGCCCGGCGCGGGCGAACGGAGTGGTGCATGACCGGGAATCCGGCGCGTCTCACGTCCGGCCGACTCGTCGCCGCACTCGATCTGCCGGCCGACGCGCTGGTGCAACAGCGCATCCCGAAGAAAATGTTGGCGGATAATGGCGCCCCGACGCCGGCTGACCGCAGGCTGATCCAGGAGTACATCGAAGAGGCGACCTGGGTAGCCGCGCTCAAGCCGGCGAATGCTGGCGTGCCTGCATACGAGGACCCGACGCGCACTTATCTGGAACTCGCCGTGCTTGCAGTCCAGCTTCGCAGCCCGAAACAGCCCAACGGGGCGAGTGGCAAGATCCAGCGCCTCGCCGAGCTACTGCATCGCGCGATTCCGTACCCGGCCCTGCTGCTCCTGGAGGACGAAGACCGGCTTCTGCTGTCGATGGCGCACATCCGCTGGGCGCAGAAGGAGTCGGACAAGATGGTGCTCGATGGTGAGCTGACCTTGGCGACGCTGCTGCCATTGCCCGACGAGAGTGGGCCAGCGAACGCCCTAGCTCAGCAGCAGTTCCTCGAAGCGCTGCCGCTGCACAAACAAGCTCGGACGGATCTGTACGCCCTCTACCAGGGCTGGATCGACACTCTTGGCGCCTGGGAAGCGGTCGCAGTGAGCGGCTGCTTCGTCCCCAGCGTCTCGCCCGAACATGCCGCACAACGGCGTTCGGCCCTGCAGCGCTGCCGCGAGCTGGATGCCTCGCTCAGCCAGCTGCGCAGCAAGGCCGCCAAAGAAAAACAGATGGCCCGCCAGGTGGCGGCCAATCTCGAGATCAAGGCACTGCTGGCAGAGCGCCAGCGTGTCGCCGCAAGCATCTGAAGGACGCAAGTGAAAGCAACCGAAGCCAACCTGCTCAAGTTCCTGCGCAAGTCACCCCAGTTCGTCATCCCGATTTATCAGCGCAACTACTCGTGGACCGAGGAGCAATGCCGCCAGCTCTGGGCGGACCTCCTGCGTGCCGGGCGCGAAGAGGCGATCAGCGCGCACTTCATCGGCTCTATCGTCTATGTCGAACGCGGGTTGTCGACGGTCACCAGCCAGGAGGCGCTTCTTGTCATCGACGGCCAGCAGCGCCTCACCACCAGTACCTTGCTGATCGCCGCGCTTGCCAAGCACTTCGAAGACAAGGGCATCGCCGAGCTCCTCGATGCCTTTTCGGCCAAGAAGCTGCGTAACTACTACCTCCTCAACCCGGACGAGGAAGGGGAGCGTCACTTCAAGCTGATCCTGTCCGAAACCGACAAGGACACCCTGCTCGCGATCCTCAAGGGTGCGCCGATGCCCGCCGAGATCAGCAGCCGCATCGAGCAGAACTACGGCCTGTTCCAGGACCTCATCCAGAAGCACGAGGGCGAGCTGGAGGCGATCTGCCAGGGCCTTGCCAAGCTCGTGATCGTCGATGTGTCGCTCGATCGCTCGCAGGACAACCCCCAGCTCATCTTCGAAAGCATGAATTCGACCGGTCTGGAGCTCAGCCAGGCCGACCTGATTCGCAACTACATCCTGATGGGCCTTGAGCCCAAGTTGCAGACCGAGCTCTACAAGAACTACTGGCGGCCGATGGAAAAGGCTTTCGGCCAAGCCGCCTACGTGACGCACTTCGATCCCTTCATGCGTCATTACCTCACCGCCAAGACCGGCGAGATCCCCAACGTGCGCGAGGTCTATGCCGCGTTCAAGGCTTTCGCCCGCGATAGCCAGATCGACACCAAGGCACTCGTCGCCGACATCCACGCCTACGCCAGCTACTACTGCGCCATGGCGCTGGGCGCAGAAGCCCAGCCAGCACTCAAGCAGGCTTTCCATGATCTGCGCGAGCTGAAGGTGGATGTCGCCTATCCCTTCCTGCTCGACGCCTACCACGACTACAAGCAAGACCGGCTCACCACGGATGAGCTGCTCGGCATTATCCGGCTGGTGGAAAGCTACGTGTTCCGCCGCGCCATTTGCGCCATTCCGACCAACTCGCTCAACAAGACCTTCGCCGGCTTGAGCCGCAGCCTGAAGAAGGACCGCTACCTTGAAAGCGTGAAGGCGGCCTTCCTGCTCATGCCGTCTTACCGACGCTTCCCGAGCGATGAGGAGTTTCAGCGCGACATCAAGCTGCGCGACCTCTACAACTTCCGCAGCCGCAGCTATTGGCTGCGCCGCCTGGAGAATCACGGCCGCAAGGAACGCGTCGTGGTCGAGAACTACACCATCGAGCACATCCTGCCGCAGAACGAGGCACTGTCGCCCGAGTGGCAGGCCGAGCTTGGGCCGGAGTGGCAGCGCATCCAGCAGACCTGGCTGCACACGCTGGGCAACCTCACGCTCACCGGCTACAACAGCGAATACAGCGACACCCCCTTTGCCTACAAGCGCGACCAGGTTACGAACGCCGACGGCAAGAAAATCGGCTTCAAGTTCAGCGCGCTAAACATTAACGACGGGCTGGGCGAAGTGGCGCAATGGAACGAGGACGCCATCAAGGCCCGTGCCGAACGCCTCGCGAAGGAGGCCGCCAAGGTCTGGGCCGCCCCCGTACTCGATAGCGGGGTGCTCGACGCCTACCGGCCCGCGGCCGGCAAGAGCGCCCCGCAGCAATACAGCATCGACGATCATCCGCACCTGGTCGGTGGCCCCATGCGCGAGCTCTTCGAAGCCTTGCGTAAGGCGGTCCTCGAACTGGACGCCTGCGTCACCGAGGAATTCCTCAAGCTCTATGTGGCCTACAAGGCCGAGACCAACTTTGTCGACGTCGTGCCGCAGGTCCGCCGACTGCGTTTGTCCTTGAACATGCCGTTCAA
>NZ_JAVEYL010000017.1:0-97913 GCF_034003485.1 Thauera sp. | reverse complement strand
GCGCGGGGGATGTCGCAGCACCACGGCTGCCCGGCCAGCCAGGCCGCGCTCGCCTCGTCCACCTGCCCGCCGCGGCGCGCGAACACGGTCTCGAAGCCGCTCACGACGCCCCCGGTCGCCCCTTGCGTCGCGGCGCCGGCGCCTCGAGGAAATGCCTGCGCGCACACGGGCGCTGGCGCGGGCAGACGGCCCTTGCAAGCCTCGACATGCGCGCACATCAGCCCGTCCTCGAAGGCATCGCCGAAGAGCTGGATGGCTGCGGTCGGACGCGGATTCAGCTCCAGCAACCACGGCCGTCCCCCCGCATCGAGCACGAAGTCGATGCCATTGAGCCCGACGAGGCCGAGCGCCCGGGTCAGCTTCAGCGCGGCGTCCGCAATCCGCTCCGCGGCCGCGGACGGCAAGGCCACCGGCCCGACGCCGCCCCGATACACATACGGACGCCCGCCGAGCGCACGCACGATCTGGCGCGAAAAACCGACCACGCGCGCATCGCCCCCGGCGGCGACGAAGAGACACGAGAACGCCTCCCCCGCCACCCGACGCTGAAAATACGCGCCCGCCCCCAGTCCCGACGCGGGCGCTGCCTGCGCCGGGCGCACATGCCAGCCACCGCAGGCGTGTGCGTCCTTCACCAGCCAGGCGCGCGCATCCACCGGCCGGACGGCACTGAAGCCCGGCTGCGCAATGCCCAGCGTGTCGACCAGATCCGCAAACCCGGCCGGGCTGCGCACACGGCGCACCGTCTCCGGGCGGTTGCCGATCAGCGGCAGCACACTCGCGGCCTCGGCGAGCAGGTCGAGCTGCGCCTCGAATCCGCTGCCCGCCACCCAGCCGGCGACGTCGCCGCGCGCGCGCAGATCCGCAAGTGCAGCGAGCAGCGCGTCGCGGTCCATCGCCAGCCCGGCGCCACCGATGTGCACGCAGGTCTCGGCCCGCCGGCAGGTGTCGACATCGCCGAACACGTCGAGCGCAATCGGCAGGAAATCGCTGGTGTGCGCGCACTCGACCAGGCTACGGGCGGAGGTCGCGACCAAGGCCAGGCTCGCGCGCGGCAGACGCGGGAAAGGTGAGGTCGTCATCGCTGCATTCTGCCACTGGACGTCGATGCCGCCGCAGGGGTCGATCGTTGTGCCAAAAATGAGCACCTGCCCCAGATTTAAGCAGCGTGACCGCCCTGCCCGCCGCACCGGTGCGCACGCCCCTGAATACGCAGGCTGTACGCGCCATGAACGCGGGCTGGCACAAGCTTTGCATTGAGCTTCACAGTTTCAGAGCACCCGAGGCTCGCCGGCAACGGTGGGCATGCTGCAGCAGTAGTCCTCGTGTGCCGCGGCGGGGAGGCTCGGTTGGCGCGGCAAGACACCATCGTGTTTACAAGTGAGGAGACGACAATGAAACAATCAGGGAAACCCGCCCGCCGCAGCCCCCAACTGCTGGCCGCAGTATTGCTGGCCCTGCCCGGGCTCGCATTCGCGAACGCAGACCTCAAGACCAAGATGGACAACCCGGGCAACTGGGCCGCGCAGGCAGGTGACTTCTACAACCAGCGCTACAGCAAGCTCGACCAGATCAACAAGGACAACGTGGGCAACATGCAGGTCGCGTGGACCTTCTCCACCGGCGTGCTGCGCGGCCATGAAGGCTCGCCGCTCGTCATCGACGGCATGATGTTCATCCACACCCCCTTCCCCAACAAGGTCTTCGCGCTGGACCTCGACACCCAGAAGATCGTCTGGCGCTACGAGCCGCGCCAGGATCCGGCGGTGATCGCGCAGATGTGCTGTGACACCGTCTATCGCGGCCTGGCCTATGCCGAAGGCAAGATCTTCCTGCAGCAGGCCGACAGCACGCTGGTGGCGCTCGACGCCAAGGACGGCAAGGTGCTGTGGAGCGTGGTCAACGGCGATCCCAAGCTCGGCGCGGTCAACACCCAGGCCCCGCACGTGTTCGGCGACAAGGTCATCACCGGCATCTCGGGCGGTGAATGGGGCGTGCGCGGCTTCCTCGCCGCCTACGACATGAACACCGGCAAGCTGGCGTGGAAGGGCTACAGCACCGGCCCCGACGACGAGATGTTGATGGACCCCGAGAAGACGATGACCTGGACCGACGGCGAGATGAAGCCGATCGGCAAGGACTCGTCGCTCAAGACCTGGCAGGGCGACCAGTGGAAGATCGGTGGCGGCACCACCTGGGGCTGGTTCAGTTGGGACTCCGAATTGAACCTGGTGTATTACGGCACCGCCAACCCTTCGACCTGGAACCCCTCGCAGCGCCCGGGTGACAACAAGTGGACCATGTCGATCGTCGCGCGCGACCTGAACACCGGCGTCGCCAAGTGGGTCTATCAGATGACCCCGCACGACGAGTGGGACTACGACGGCGTCAATGAAATGATCCTCGCCGACATCAAGGTCAAGGGCAAGGACACCAAGGCGCTGGTGCACTTCGACCGCAACGGCTTCGGCTACACCATGGACCGCGTCACCGGCGCGCTGCTGGTCGCCGAGAAATTCGACCCGACGGTGAACTGGGCCTCGCACATCGACATGAAGACCGGCCGCCCGCAGGTCGTCGCCAAGTACTCCACGTCCAAGCACACCAACCCCGAGCACGGCCCGGACGTGAACGTGAAGGGCATCTGCCCGGCGGCGCTCGGCACCAAGGACCAGCAGCCGGCCTCCTTCGACCCGAACACCGGCCTGTTCTACGTGCCGACCAACCACGTGTGCATGGACTACGAGCCGTTCGAGGTCGACTACGTCGCCGGCCAGCCCTACGTCGGTGCCACGCTGTCGATGTACCCGACGCCCAACAGCCATGGCGGCATGGGCAACTTCATCGCCTGGGACGCGGGTGAAGGCAAGATCGTGCAGTCCAAGCCCGAGAAGTTCTCGGTGTGGAGCGGTGCGCTCAACACCGCGGGCGGCATCTCCTGCTTCGGCACGCTCGAAGGCTACCTGAAGTGCGTCGATGCCAAGGACATCAACAAGGAGCTGTACAGCTTCAAGACCCCGTCCGGCATCATCGGCAACGTGTTCACCTACACGCACAAGGGCAAGCAGTACCTCGGCGTGTTCTCGGGCATTGGCGGCTGGGCCGGCATCGGCATGGCAGCAGGCCTCGAGAAGGACAACGATGGCCTGGGCGCGGTCGGCGGCTATCGTGACCTGCAGAACTACACGCAGCTCGGTGGTTCGCTGACGATCTTCGCACTGCCTGACCGCTAAGCGTGTCGTCCGGCTGCCGCCGCACGGCGGCAGCCGGTGGCCAGCGCCCGTCAGGGCGCAAATTCAGCATGAGCGGACCACACAGAGTCCGCACCGAAGAGGAGTCCTTCATGAAACACAGGCAGTTCGCCCTCGCATTTGCCTTTCTCTGCTTCGGCAGTGCGACCCAGGCCCAGGACGCCAAGGCCGCGGCGGCCCAGACCGTCGAACCGGACAAACCGCTCTACACCGTCGTCGACGGCTACAAGGTCGACCCGGACACCCTGCAGGGTTTCCGGACCTGGCGCGCGGCGGCCTGTGACCGTTGCCATGGCGCCAACCAGGAAGGCATGGTCGGCCCCTCGCTGATCGAAAGCCTCAAGGTGCTGAGCAGGGACGACTTCGTCACCGTCGTGCGCGACGGCCGGCTCGCGAAGGGCATGCAGAGCTTCGGCGCCGACCCGCGCGTTATGGACAACATCGACAAGCTCTACGCGTACCTGAAGGGACGCTCTGACGGCGCCATCACGCGCGCCCGTGTGAGCGCTATCGAATGACGACCCAAAGCCTCAGAGGAGTTCACATGATCGAGGCTCGCCCCTGCCCCGCCCGCAAGCCCACTCGTCTGAGTCGGCACGCTGCCGGCGCAGTCGCCGCATGCTCGACTGCGTTGCTGCTCGCTGCTGCGCCTGCCGCCCACGCGGACGAAGGCAAGGCGGGCGGTCGAGATGCGCTGCGCGTGTGCCAGGACCCCAACAACCTGCCCTTCGCCAACGACAAGGAGCAGGGCTTCGAGAACCGCATCGCCGATCTGCTGGGCAAGCACCTCGGCGTGCCGGTCACCTATTTCAACTACCCGCAGCGCTTCGTGTTCATCCGCAACACCCTGCGCTACAAGGTTCCGGGCGAAGATTACCCGTGCGACGTGATCATCGGCCTGCCGGTCGGCTTCGACCAGGTGGCGGTCACCAAGCCCTACTACCGCTCGACCTACGCGATGATCTTCCCGCAGGGCAAGGGCCTCGACGATGTGAACAGCGTCGACGACTTCCTCGCGCTCGGGCCCGAACGTCTGTCGAAGCTTCGCATCGGGCTATACGACAAGTCACCGGTATCGCAGTGGATGGACCGCCACAAACTGGTCGATCAGGGCGTGCCCTACCAGACCATCAACGTCGCCATGGACCACTACGTCGGCGACATCATCGACAAGGACCTCGCGGGCGGGAAGCTCGACGTCGCCATCGTGTGGGGGCCGGTCGCGGGCTATTACGCCAGCAAGTTCAACCCGCCGATGAAGGTGGTGCCGATGAAGTCCGAACCGGGCGTGCAGTTCGACTTCGCCTTCGGCATGGGCATTCGCCGCGGCGAACCGGAATGGAAGGCGCAGATCGAGGGCTTCCTCGACACCCACCAGGCCCAGATCGCCGAGATCCTGAAGACCTACAACGTGCCGCTGGTCGAGGGTGACCAGAAGGTCGTCAGCAACTGAGCCGCGCGCACAGGACGACGCGCCCTCGGCGCCCGTCCTGTCACCGCATTGCAGGAAACCCATGCGCCCGAACATCCTCCCCGCCCGTCTCACGTCTCTCGGCCTGCTCGCCGCGATGCTTGTGCTGCCCGCCCTGGCGAGCACGGCGAGCGCGCAATCGGCCGCTCAGCCAGCCAACGCGCAGGACTACTCCGACGCGGAGCGGATCATCTTCATGACCGAGCACCTCGGCAAAGTCCAGCCGCCGCAGACGCTGGCCTACCGCTTCAACAAGCACGGCTCGCTGGAGGCGGACTTCGAGGACAAGGTCACCTTGCGCCTGTCCCCCACCGCGGCCGGCACCTGCTGCGATGGCGAAGCGGACTTCCTCAGCGCAGAGCGCCGGCTCACGCTGCCCGAGGTCGAAGGCGCGCGCGCCAACCCGGTGATCCTGTATTTTCTTGAGCATGACGTGCGCGACATGAGCCGGCTCACCAAGGGCCAGCAGAACCACTTCCGCAAGCGCATCCGCATGGCGATCTTCCAGGGCGCAAAGGTCGAAGAGCGCGCGCTCGAATACCTCGGCCGCCCGGTCAACGCCCGCCAGGTCCTGATCACCCCCTACGCGGACGACCCCAGCCGCGGCCGTTTCGAGCAGTACGCCGACAAGCACTACGTGTTCTGGCTGTCGGAGGAGGTCCCGGGCGGGGTGTTCGGCATGGCCAGCCGCATGAACGCCAAGGACGCCGGCGCCGAACCGCTGATCGTCGAGGAGATGTACCTCGAAGGCGCCACTCCACCCGACATCACGGCGCTCGCACGCTGAACAAGGAGACACACCATGAAAACCTGGAACAAGCCCCTCGCCGGCCTCGCCCGCACCACATTCACCCTCACCACGCTCGCCCTCACCAGCCTGCCCGCGCTCGCGAACGACTTCCCGACCACCGAGCGGGTGAGCTTCGTCCTCGAGTGCATGCGCGAACACCCCGGCACCGAGTTCGAGATGTCGAGCAAGTGCTCGTGCGCCCTTGATACGGTTGCCAGCGAGATCAGTTTCGACGAGTACCGCACGATGCACACCGCGGCGCTCGCCAACTCGATCAGCGGCGAACGTGGCGGCTACTACCGCGGCAAGCACTGGCGCGGCGAAGTGCGCAAGTACGACACCGTGCTCGCCAAGGCCAAGAAGGCCTGCTTCATCGACACCACCGCGGCCCGGCGCTGAGCACGCGCAACCACCCCGTGGGAGCGCGCTTGCCTGCGAATCCTGCATCCACAGGCGGGACATTCGCGGGCAAGCCCGCTCCCACGGGCCTGGAAAGCGCAAACCTCCACCGCGTCCACCCGCACAGCCCACCCAGCCGAGTCGACATGCCCCCCCGCGCCTGCGCCCTGCGCCGCTCGATCGCTGCCCTCGCGCTCGCATGGGCGGGCGTGTGCGTTGCGAACCCGGCGATCGAGCCGCTGCCGGTCGAGGAGATCGCCCCCGGCGTCCATGTGCACGCCGGACATCACGCCACCTGGCCCGGCGCACGCGGCGATGCGGTCGAGGGCGATGTCGCCAACCTCGGCTTCGTGGTCGGCGATCGTTGCGTCGCGGTGATCGACACCGGCGGCAGCCCGCAGCTCGGCCAACGCCTGCTCGCCGCCATCGAGCGCGCCACCGCGCAGCCGGTATGCTTCGTCATCAACACCCACGTCCATCCCGACCACACGCTGGGTAACGCGGCCTTCGCCGCGCTCGAACCGCGCCCGCGCTTCGTCGGCCATGCCCGGCTCAAGGCCTCGCTCGCGGCGCGCGCGCCCTTCTACCGCGAGGCGCTCGCGCGCGACCTGGGCGTCACTTCTGGCGAGGCGGACATCGTCTTTCCCGACCTCGAAGTCGAGCGCACGACCGAACTCGATCTCGGCGGGCGCCGCCTGATGCTGCAGGCCTGGCCCACCGCGCACACCGACAACGACCTCAGCGTGCTCGACGACGCCAGCGCCACGCTGTTTGCCGGCGACCTGCTGTTCGTCGGCCACCTCCCGGTGATCGACGGGCGGCTCATCGGCTGGCTCGAGGTCATGGAGCGTCTGCTCACCGTCGACGCCAGGCGCGTGGTACCCGGTCACGGCGCCCCCACCACCGACTGGCGGGCGGCGCTCGACAAGCAGCGCCACTACCTCGCCGGTGTGCGCGACGGCATCCGCGGCGCCCTCGCCGACAAACGAACCATCGCCGATGCGGTCGAAACACTGGCAGGCACCGGCACCAACGGCTGGCTGCTGACGGAGGACTTTCACCGCCGCAACCTCACCGCCGCCTACGCCGAACTCGAATGGGAAGACTAGGGCCTCCGGCCCGTGGAGGACGCATGAACACGCTCAAATCCCTGCTGCTCGCCGCGCTGGTCACGGTGAGCCTCACCGGCCCGGCGCTGGCACAGCAGAAGTCCGATCCCGACAACCCCGAGGCCAACGCCACCTGGCAGCAGATGCGCTCGGTGATGTTCCAGGATCGCGCGATCACCACGCCCGCCGACGCCGTCCTCACCCTCGAAGCGCCCGAGCGTGCGCAGGACGCCGCGATCGTGCCGATCTCGATCCGCACCCACGTCGAACAGCGCCCGGACCGCTACATCGAGCGCGTGTATCTGATGATCGACAACAATCCCTCGCCGATGGGCGCGACCTTCCACTTTGCGCCGACCAGCGGGCGCGCCGACATCGAGACCCGGGTGCGCATCGACGCCTACACTCACGTGCGCGCGATCGCCGAGATGAACACCGGCGAGCTCTACATGGCCACCCGCTTCGTCAAGGCCTCGGGCGGCTGCTCGGCCCCGCCGGGCAAGGACATGAGCGCAGCGATGGCGAGCCTGGGCAAGATGCGTTTTCGCGTCGAGGGCGAAGTCGAGCCCGGCAAGCCGGCGCTGGCGCAGCTGATGATCAGCCACCCGAACAACTCCGGCCTGGTCATGGACCAGCTCACCCGCATGTACACGCCCGCCTACTTCGTGCGCCGCATCCAGGTCAGCTACGCCGGCGAGCCCGTGCTCAGCGCGGATGTGGATTTTTCGATCAGCGAGAACCCGAACTTCCGCTTCTACTTCGTGCCGACCGGCGAGGGCGAGCTCAAGGCCGAGGTGATAGACACCAACGACCTGCGCTTCGAAACGGTGGTCAAGGTCGGCGCCGGCACCTGAGCACCCTCCCCGACGCCGTTTCCCCTATGCGGGAGCGGCAATCGGGGGCAGTGCAAGGCTCACAAGCCGTAGCGCGGGTTCGCCTTGCGCTTCTCGTCAATGTCGCGCACCAGGTAGCGGATGGCGCGAATCCAGCTCTCGTCGTTGTTGCCACGCATGTCCACCGACTTGACCAGCGCGACGCGGTTGGTCGCCACTTCGCGGATCTCGATGTTGACGTTGAGGATCAGGTTGCTGACCTTCTGCACCCAGCCCACCGCAACATACTGCGCGCCGATGCCGGTACCAATCTCGGCCAGGCAATGCGGGCAGCGATAAAGGAACTCGACACCGCCGCGCACGCGGTCGATCAGGGCCTGGTGGGGAGCGCTGTCCACGAGCGTATAGAGCCCGCGCTGCTGGATCTGGGCACGGAACTCGTCCTCGATCAACTTGAGCCGCGCCTGCTGGGCATCATGGCGACCGGCGTCGGGGTGATCCTCGAGCAGTTCGAAGCCGACCATGGCGAGCGTGGCCGGCGACGTGTCAGCCGCGCGGGCAGCAGGGCCGTAGGCGATGACGAGTGCAAGGAATGCGACAAGGGCCAGGCTGACACGGGCAAACGGATTGCGACGAACGATGGCGGTCATGAAATCTCTCCTCGGGATGGCAACGGGGCAAATGCATGAAGCAGGCTGAAACAAGCGTCCTTCGGCGCTGGGCGAATGGGCTCGCTGCCCTGCTCGTGCTCGCGACCGCGGCCTGCGGCGCGCGCGCGCAGGACGCACACACGCTGGCCGACGGCGTACATGTCTTCATCGGCGACACCGGCGAGCCCTCGCCGGGCAACCGCGGCCGTGTCGGCAACATCGGCTTCGTGGTCGGCGAAAGCGGCACGGTGATGATCAACGCCGGCGCGTCCTACCGCCACGGCCGCGCCCTGCTCGCGGCGGCCGAGCGCATCGGCGGCAAGCCGGTCGTGCTGGTGGTGATCACCCAGCCTGTGCAGGAATTCGTGATGGGCGCAGCGGCCTTCACCGACCAGGACATCCCGGTGCTGGCCCACCGCGCCAGCGCCGAGCTGATCACGGCGCGCTGCGAGAACTGTCTGCACAACTTGCGCCAGGTACTCGGCGAGGACGAAATGGCGGGCAGCCGTGTCCAGCCGCCAGACCGGCAGGTCGAGACCACCACGACAATCGATCTCGGCGGACGCCGCCTCGCGCTGATCCACCCCGGCTGGGCCAGCTCGCCCGGCGATCTCGTGGTGCGCGACCTGCAGAGCGGTGTCGTTTTCGCCGGCACGCTGGTGTCGGTCGGGCGCGTTCCCGAACTGCGCGATGGCGACCCCGCAGGCTGGCGTGCTGCGCTCGTCGATCTGCAGGCGCTGGCGCGCGCACAGGGAGACCACATCGTGCCCGGCTACGGGCCGCCCGTCTCCGCCGACGCGCTCGACGCCATGGGTGACTACATCGCCCAGACCGAGGCACGCGTGCGCAGCCAGTTCGACGCCGGTACGCCACTGTCGGCGATCGTGCGCGCTGCGCACCTGCCGCGCTACGCCGGCTGGGCGATGTACGAGCCGGTCCATGGCCGCAACGTGCAGCAGCGCTATCTCGCGCTCGAGCGCGCCACGCTCGCCGAGTGACGGGCACCGACCGCTCATGGCGCCGGCAACCGGGCGATGAACTGGCCGAAGGCGCGCGGACCGTCACCGGTGAGCGCCTCGCCGACCACCTTCAAGCTCGCGACGTCGATACGTGAAAGGCTGTTGTCGAACCAGTTCGCCACATACACGCTGGCCCCGTCGGCGGAGCTGGCGACGCCTTCCGGATATTCTCCGGTCGGCAGGTCGGCGATCTTCTCCCACTTGTCCAGATCGATCACCGACACCGTCCCCGCGTACTGATTGGTGACGAAGGCGCGTCCGCCGGCGAAGGCCACGGCATAGGGTCGCTCGCCCACCGCGACCGTGGTGCGCACCGCGCGCCGGGCAACGTCGATCACCGTGACCGCGTCCGCGCCGACATCGGTGGTCAGCACATGCGCGCCATCCGGCGTGAAGCCGATGCCGAAGGGGCGCGCGCCGGTCGGCACGGTGGCGAGCAGCGTGTTGTCGGCGGTGGAGAACAGCGACACCTGGTCGCTGTCGCGGTCGGCTGTAGCGAGCAGGCTGCCATCGGGCGATACCGCCAGCCCCGAGGGCGAGGCGCCGGTCTTGAGTTCAGCCGTCCGTGCGCCGGTGTCCGGGTCGACGACGAACACCCGCCCCGCATACCAGTCGGCAACGTACAGCGGCTTGCCCGCGGGATGGATCGCGATGCCCAGCGGCCCGCCCTCGAGCGCAATCTGGCGCAGCACGGCTGGCGGATCGGTACCGAGCACCGTGACGAAGGCGCCCTCCGGACTGCTGACGTACACATGGCGACCATCGGGCGCGGCCGCCACCCCGGCAGGCTTGCCGGAAACCGGCAGCGTGGCGAGCACCGCCATCTGCGGCAGCGCCACGACGGACACGGTCTGAGCCGACTGGTTGGTGACGAAGGCGCGCTCGTCCGCCTGAACCGCCGCGCAGGCGAGCAAGCCAGCCGCGAGTAAGGCGGACCGCAATCGCCGGGCCCGTGGGAGCGGGCTTGCCCGCGAATTGTGCGTTCTGATCCGCTGCTTTCGCGGGCAAGCCCGCTCCCGCGGGCCCCTCATCGTGTCCTCACTTCTCCATCTCCGCCTTCAGCGCATCGAGGCCGGTCTTGTACACCCCGGTCACCGCATCGATCGCGGCCTGGTCGTTCAACTCGGGCGGAGGATCGTTGTTCGGGAAGCCACGGTAGAAGGCGCCGCGCCACTGCACCTTGGACTTGCCCTCGCCGTCGGCGGTCACGGTGAGGTGCGAGGTGTAGTTGCTCACCGGCAGCACCTTCACGTCCACCTCGGTGATCTTGTAGGAGTAGGTCATGCCCTCGGCGTTGTAGCGGGTGAGCTGCTCGGCGATGGTCGGATCGCCCGCGGCCTTGAGCACCAGCACGCGGTTGGCGCCGACCTCGTTGCCGCCCTGGCCTTCGGTGCGCGCCACCACCGGGAGCCAGGACATGTCGTGGAAGTTCGCCACCCGCGCCCACACCTTGTCTGCGGGCGCGGCGATGTCGACCGTCAGCTCGACCTTCTGCCGGCTCGGCCCATGCGCCCAGGCGCTGCCGGCGAACACCGCGGACAAGGCCACCACCAGTACATCCCTGCGAGTCAGTTTCATGTTGTCTCCACCGTCGTTGTTGTAATGCGTCACCCCGGTTTCCCGGTGCGCTTGAGCATGCCGCGCTGCGGGTCGTAGCCCCAGGCGGCAAGCAGGAAGAAGGCCACCAGGCAGCCGGCTACGATCGCCAGCGACTGCACCGCAACCTGGCCATGCAGCGCGAAGCGCGTCGCCTCCACCGCATGGGTGAAGGGGTTCCAGGTGGCCAGGAAATGGATCACGCGCGCGCCGGATTCCTCCAGCTTCCACAGCGGATAGAGCGCGGGCGAGATGAAGAACATCGGGAAGATGACGAAATTCATCGTGCCGGCGAAGTTCTCGAGCTGGCGCACATTGACCGACAGCAACAGCCCGAGCGCGCCCAGCATCATCCCCGACAGCACCAGCACCGGCAGCGCGTACAGCCAGCCGATGATCGGCACCTCGACCTCGAACAGTGCGGCGATGATCAGGAACACATAGGCCTGCAGCACCGACAGCAGCGTACCGGCGAGCAGCTTGCAGAACAGCAGATACCAGCGCGGCAAAGGCGCGGTGAGCAGCAGGCGCATCACGCCCATCTCGCGGTCGTACACCATCGCCAGCGAGGACTGCATGCCGTTGAACAGCAGCACCATGCCGAGGAGCCCCGGCACGATGTAGGTCTGGTACGGAATGTAGGTGTTATACGGCGGGATGATCGACACCCCGAACACGTTCTGGAAGCCGGCGGCGAACACCACCAGCCACAGCAGCGGACGCACCAGCGCCGAGGCCAGCCGCCCGCCCTGGCGGAGGAACTTGGCGACCTCGCGGCTGGTGACGGCCTGCAGCGCGAGCCAGGCGTGGGCGAGCCTCATCGTGTCCTCACGGCTTGCACTGGCTGTCACGCCGGTCGAAGCCGAGCGTGTCCATGTTGTTGGTCTGGTGCAGGAAGCCCTGGATCGGCGCGCGCTCGATCACCGCGTTGTGGGTGGCGATCAGCAGCGGCTGGCGCAGCTGGCGGTCCCAGTCGCGGAAGTACAGGCGGTTGCCCTTGAAGCCGTCGATGGTGATCTCCTCGCCGCCGAGGTAGGCGACGAGCTTGTCGAAGGGCGCGTTCTCGGTGCGCACCACCGCCTCCACCACCGCCTTCACCGCGATCCACGCCGCCCAGTCGGCGCTGCCCATGTGGCGCTTGGCCTGCTTCTCGAAGCGGCCGGTGAGCTGCGGCGCGCCGTGGCGCGGCCAGGCCCAGTGCCAGGCTTCGGCGACCAGGCCCTCGGCGCCCACCACCGGACGCGGGCGCACGGTGTCGTAGGGCACGCTGCGCGCGAACTCTCCGTCGCTGTCGGCGACGAAGACGACGTCGTAGTCGGCGCCCGCAGTCAGCAGGCCGACGTTGCCGAGTTCGCGCTGGCGCGGGTCGTTGCTGAGCAGAAAGTCCTTCTTCGCGACGATCTTCAGGCCCAGCCGGCGCGCGGAGTTCTCGAAGGCGGCGCCGATCAGCTTGTCGTCGTCGAGCGGCCCCTGCAGCAGCAGCACGTTGCGCCACTTCCTGAACACGAGGAACTGGGCGATCGCATCGGTCTGCATGCCGTGGTTGGGCAGCGTGTGGTACAGGTGCGCCTGGCACTGCGCCTGGCGCAGCGCGTCGTCGGGCGCCGAGACGTTGAACAGCAGCAGCCCGCGCCCGCGGGTGGCGGCGGCGACCTCGGCCACCACCTTGCCGGGCGCGTCGATCAGGAAGTAGCGCACGCCCTCGGCGTGCAGCTTGTCGAGCTCGGCCACCAGTGCCGCCGCATCGGTGCCGCGCGCACGCGCCAGGTCGAAGCTCACGCCCAGCGCCTGGCCGACGAAGCGGGCCTCGCGCAGCGCGACTTCCGCACCGGGGAAAGGCGAACCCAAGGGTCGCGACAAGGTGCGATAGAAAGCCTTCTTCTCGTCGTAGCGTGCATCCTTGTTCAGTTCGAGATAGCCGAAGCGGATCACCTCGGCCGCCCCGGCCACCAGCGCGAACAGCAGCAGAGAGGCCGCCAGGGCGAAGTGGATCAGCGCACGCAAGCTCATGTAGATATCTCCAGGAAGCGTTCCAGGACGTGATCGGCAGGTTCTGTGGGAGCGGGCTTGCCCGCGAAAGCAGCGGATCAGAACGCACAACTCGCGGGCAAGCCCGCTCCCACGGAAAGACAGGAGGGCCTGCCTCTGGCAGGCACTCCTACCGTGATCAGCCGATCAGTCGTCGATCACCGCCGTGTGCGGCACGCGGCCGACCGGCACCGAGCGCAGCACCTTGTTGGTCTTTGTGTCGACCAGCGAGATGTCGTCCGACAGGCCATTGACCACCACCAGCATCGACTCGTCGCGGTTGAGCGTCACGCCCCAGGCGCGGTTGCCGACCAGCACGTAGTCCTTGACCTGGCGGGTGGCGACGTCGACCACGGCGAAGTGGTTGGCGCGGCCGAGCGTGACGTAGGCGGTCTTGCCGTCGCGGGTCATGGTGATGCCGACCGGGGTCACGTCGTCGCTACGAAAACCCTTGGGCTCGAAGCTGATGGTTTCCTTGATGGTGTTGTTCTTGGCGTCGAGCACGGTCACCGAGGCGCCCAGTTCGTTGGTCACCCACACCTCGCTGCCGTCGGGCGTGTCGGCAAAGCGGCGCGGGCGGTTGCCGACCACCACATTGGCGAGGATCTCGTTGTTCGCGGTGTCGATGACGTGGACCATGTTGGCCACTTCCGATGTCACGTAGAGCCGGCTGCCGTCCTTGCTCACCAGCACGCCCTCGGGCTCCTCGCCGACCTCGATCTTGGCCAGCACCTCGTTCTTGGCGACATCGACCACCGACACTTCGGCGTCGTCCTCGTTGGAAACGAAGATCTTGCTGCCGTCCTTGCTGAAGTCGAACATCTCGGGGTCTTCGCCGACGTCGATGCTACGCACAACCTCGAGCTTGGCAATGTCGATCACGTCCACCCGTTCACTGTTGCTGGCGATGACGAAGATCTGCTCGCGATCGGCCGCGAGCTTCATGTCGCGCGGACGTTCGCCGGTAGCGATGGTCTTGACCACCTGGAAGCTCTTGCCGTCGAGCACGGTGACGGCGTTGTCGTTCTCGCTGCTGACGAAGATGTAGCCGGTGTCCTTGGCCAGCGCGGCGCCGGCCGGCAGGGCTAGCATCAGGGTGGTGGCCACGGCGCAGCCGAGGGTCTTCAGTCGGGTCATTGTTGTCGTCTCCTCGTTGGTGTCGATGGTGCAAAGCTGTCACTGCTTGAAGCGCGGGCAGGAACCCGCAAGAAAAAACCATGCCAGATCGATGCTGGCCAACTCAGCCGGGTTCAGGCGGGCTCCACCGCCTGCCCGCTGCGCGTCATCTTGAGGAAGGCCTCGGCCAGCGTGTCGCAACCGGACGCCGCCACCAGCTCGGCCGGCGTACCTTGGGCGAGCAGTTTGCCCTTGTGCAGCACCAGCACGCGGTCGGCGCCCTCGGCCTCGTCCACCAGGTGCGAGGCCCACAGCACGCCGACGCCGCTGGCGCGCAAGGCCAGCACCTCGTCGAGCAGGTGCCGGCGCGAGGCCGGATCCAGGCCGACGGTGGCCTCGTCCATCAGCAGCACCGAAGGCTGATGCACGAGCGCGCGCGCCAGTTCCACCTTGCGCCGGTTGCCGCCCGAGAGTTCGCGCACACGATCGCCGCGACGCTCGGCCAGCCCGAGGCGGGCGAGCGCATCGGCAATGCGGACCTTCGCCTGCGCGCCGCCGATGCCGTGCAGGCGGGCGTGGAACACGAGGTTGGCCTCGACGCTGAGGTCGAGGTCGAGCGTCATCTGCTGGAACACCACGCCGATGCGTCCGAGCGCGCGCACCGGCGCCACGCGCATGTCCTGGCCGCACACCCGCACCTCGCCGGCGTCGGCATTGAAGAGGCCCGTGAGCAACTGGAACAACGTGCTCTTGCCCGCGCCGTTGGGGCCGAGCAGGGCGACGAATTCGCCAGCACGCACCTCGAGGTCCACGCTCTTCAGCGCCGGGCGCGCACCGTAGGATTTGCTCACCCCGCGCACCGACAGCAACACCTCGCCGGCCGCGCCGGGCGCTGCCCTCGGTTGTGTCAGCGGCTCGGCCGCCGTCGCGCTCACGCTCTTCATTGCGCTGCTCCGTCCGTTTCCACGCCGCTCGCCAGCCCACCCAGCAAGGCCGGATGGCGGACCAGCAGCGCCTGATAAAAGCGATCGACCGCAGGCGATGCGGGGTCGCGCGGACGCGGCAGGTCCACCGCCAGATCCAGCACCACCCGCCCCGGTGCTGCCGACAGGAAGCACACCCGGTCGGCGAGCGCGAGCGCCTCGCGCAGGTCGTGGGTGACGAACAGCACGCTCGCGCCGCAGCGCTGCCACTGCTCGGCGAGCATCTCACGCAGACGGTTCGCGGTGGGCGTGTCGAGCGACACGAAGGGTTCGTCCATCAGCAGCAGTTCGGGCTCGTTGATGAAGGCACGTGCGAGCGCCACGCGCCGCATCATCCCGCCGGAAAGCCGCGTCGGATAGGCATCGAGCACGTCTCCGAGTTCCATCGCTCGCAACAGCGCAATCCCGCGTTCGCGCTGGCGCGCCGCATCACCGCCGGCACGCGCCACCAGCAGCACGTTGTCGAGCACGCTCATCCACGGCATCAGCCGCGGCTCCTGGAACATGAAGCCGATGTCCTCCGGGAAGGCGCCGTTCATCGTCACCTGGCCGTCCAGGTCGCGGTCGAGCCCGCCGACGATGTTGAGCAAGGTGCTCTTGCCGCAACCCGAGGGCCCCACCACGCACACGAACTCGCCGTGCTGCACCGCCAGGCGCAGGCCGGACAATGCCACGTGCGGTCGGCCGCCACGGTCGGGATAGCACTTGCGATCGATCTGGATCTCGAGCATCGCTCAGGTCCTCCACCCGGTGAGCCGGCGCTCGAGCGGGCGCAGCACCCAGGCCTCGACGACCAGCACCACGGCGGCAAAGGCCAGCGTGTAGGCGAGGATGCCGGTGATGTCGAAGAACTGGAAGAACACGTTCAACTGAAAGCCCACGCCCTCGCTGCGCCCGAGCAGCTCGACCACAAGCACGATCTTCCAGATCAGCGACAACCCCGAGCGCGCCGCCGCCATCAGATAGGGCACGAGCTGCGGCAGATAAACGCGCATGAAGGTGGTGCGCCGCGACAGGCGATAGGCGCGGGCGACGTCGAGCAGCTTGGGATCGACCGCACGCGCGCCCTCGCGCACGGTGACGATGACGGTCGGGATCTTGTTGATCGCCACCGCCAGGATTGCCGCCCAGTCGTTGAGACCGAACCACACGTAGCACAGGATGATCGTGACCAGCGCCGGGATGTTGAGCCCGAGCACCAGCCAGGCATCGAAGAAGGCGTCGAGGCTGCGCCAGCGCCCCATCGCCATCCCGAGCAGCGCGCCGATCAGCATCGCCGCGGCGAAGGCGACCGCGACCCGGCCGAGCGTCACCGCGAGGTGGCCGGGCAGGCTCAGCGACACGGTCTCGTCGACGATGCGCGCGAGCACGGTCAGCGGATCGGGCAGCGTACGGCTGTCGGCGAACATGGCCGCGACCTGCCACAGCAGCACGAAGGCGCCCAGGGACGCGAGCCGCAGCCAGCGATCGCGCCGGCGCGAGGCGCCCTCGCCCGCTGGCGAGCTCACACTCAAGCCCACTTGCGAGCTTTCACGCTCGCCCGCCGGCGCCCTTGTCCCCTCGCCAACCGGCGACCTCCCCTCACCCGCCGGGCGGCTTGCGCGAACCATCATCCGCACCGGGGCCTCGACCGCAGCCGATCGCTTGCCAGTCACTCGCCCCCGCCTCCGCGCCAGAAGGTGCCGGGCGCGAGCGCGCGCGCCTTGCCCACCAGCGCCTCGCCGCCTTCCGCCGCCAGGATGTCGAAGACGCGCGTGGCGACGCCCTCGGCCTCCGCGGCCGTGGTGCGCGGAATGCCGGCACGGAAGCCGTCGCGCAGGGCGACGAAGGTCTCCTCGTTCTCGGCACGCATCAGCGGGCGCAGTTCCTCCCACACCGCGTCGGACTCCAGCATCAGCGCCTTGGCCGCGTCCGATGCACGCAGGAACCCCTCGATCGCAGCGACGTTGTCATTCGCCCAACGCTCGCGGAACACCCAGCCCACCAGCGGCAGTTCGTCCTCGATGCCCAGACCGGCGAGGATCTGCGGCATGGTGATCAATTCCTTCATGCCCGCCGCCGACAGCCGCGCGGTGTAATGCCAGAAGTTCATCGCCGCCGGCAACTCACCACGCATGACCAGCTCGTTGAGCAGCGGCGGTGCCGCAAACTGCGGGCGCAGGAAGGTCGCTGCGTCCTCACCCACCGTGCGCCGTGCGTAGGCGCGCAGCAGCAGCCAGCTCTTGTCGAGCGCGCCGCCGGCCACGCCGAGGCGCTTGCCCTTGAGATCGGCGAACTGCGCGACGCCCGCATCGGGTCGCACGCTGATGCCTCCGACCGCCTGCGAGTACGGCGCGAACGCATAGTCGCTGCCGTCCGAGCGCATGCGCGACACCCAGATCCAGTCGTTGGCGATCACATCTACCTCGCCGCCCTGGATCGCCACGTTGGCCGCGTCCTTCAGCGCCAGCGGCACGATGCGCAGCTCGATGCCCTCGCGCGCAGTCAGCCCATGGCGCTGCATGACGTCGAGCTCCCAGCTCACGGTGCCAAACTGCAGGATGCCTACACGCACGATCGCAGGGTCGGCGCCAGATGCGCCGGAGATCGCGACCGAAGTCAGCAGCAAGTAGCCCAGCAGGCGTCCGATCAGGGCGGGCATGTCGTCTCTCCTCGTCGTTTGAGCATGCCGTCGAACGCGCGCGGCACGCAATTTTGAGCTTCGGAATGCAGGATCCATGCCAAGCGCTCGCGCGCTGAACACCGTGCCGCGTGGAGCACCTGGCTTGCACGCACGCTCGCCACCCGGGATGAACTGCTCCGAATGGGAACACTCGCTGTTCAATGACGACACAACGCCAGGGCCCCAACAACCGACGCGTTGGTCGCTGGCGCCGCGCCCCTGCACCGCAGGCCGGCGCCCGGCGGCGCGGGGACACATGCGGCCTGCGCTCCGGCATGAATCCTGCAAATGGGTTCCAAGTCCTGCTACCGCAAAACGTTCCCACGGAACATGAACCCGATCATCGCCCCCGGCCATTCAAGCTTGTCCGGCACTGCCGCAACAGCGGGGGAAGGCACGTCTGCGGCGCTGCGCGGGCTCGATCTCGAGCGCCTCGTGACCCTGTCGGCGCCGGCCATGGAAGATCTTTACCGCCAGCTCGACAGTCCGACCACGACGGTCCTGCTCGCCGACAGCCAGGGCAGCGTGTTGCGCGCGATCGGCAGCGGGTGCGATGCCGGCGCATTGCCAGGCGCCATGCCCGGCTCATTACCCGCCGCATCGCCCAGCGCCATGAACGCGCCACCGCAGGTGACTACGTCCCACGCACTGCCTGCGATGCCACCTCAGCTTCCGGCGCAGCGAGTGGGGATCGCGGTACCGATCCTGCCCCCGGACGGCGGCCTGCTCGGCTTCGTTGACACCGACGCCTCGCCGCTGGACTGGCTGAGCCATGCCAATGCCTTGCTGCAGACCGCGGCGCGGATCATCGAGCACCGCCTGATCGAGGCCGACCCGAAAGGCTTCCTGCTGCTGCGCTTCCACCGCTACCCGACCGTGCTCGGCACGCCCCTGGAAGCGCTCGCGCTGTTCGACGCCGACGGCGGCGTGCTGCTCGCCAACCGCGTCGCCATCGATCTGCTGGCGCCCTGCTCCATCGCCTGCGGCGTACCCGTGGCAAGCTGCTTCGCCACCCAGTGGTGCGGCATCGTCGGCCATGCCGCGCTTGGCCTGCGCCAACCCTTTGCGCTGCGCGGCCACCGCGGCACCGACTTTTCTGCACGTGCCAGCCTGAGGAGGGCCGCCGCATGAACATCCTCCGTTCGCCGAGCCTGCACGGGCGCCTGAGCCTGGTGCTGACCACCCTGATCGCGGTGATGATGATGATCGGCGCCAGCGTGTGGCTGCGCGAGACCCGCCTGGCAATCCACGAGGAAGTGGAGGCCGCCACCCGCGTCGCCGAACAATGGCTCAAGGTGCTGGTGCCGGAAACCCTGGCCGACGGCCCGCAGGCGCGCGAACGCCTGATGGACCATCTCGGCGCGATCGGCCGCATCCGCGCCAACCGCCTCGAAGTCTTCGCGGCCGACGGCCAGCGCCTCTACGTCTCGCCCGAATCGCCCTACAAGGCCGGTCGCCATGCCCCCGAGTGGTTCGCCGGCTGGGTGGCGCCCGAGCTTGCCGAACGCCGGCTCGAGGCCAACGGCCTCGCCGTGGTGCTCACCCCCGACACATCGCGCGCCGTGCTCGACGCCTGGGACCACGTCAGCGCCGCGCTCGGCTGGGCCTTCGCGCTGCTGCTGGCGATCTGGCTCGCCACCCGCTTCGCGATCGACCGCGCGCTGGCCCCGATCACCGAGATCCACACTGCGCTCGAACGCGGCGCCAGCGGCCAGTTCGACCAGCGCCTGCCCGAATACGCCACGCGCGAGCTTGCGCTCCTCGCACGCAGCTACAACCGCCTCGCCGACAGCCTCGACGAGAGCCTGGCCGAAAACGCCCGCCTCGAGCAGGACCAGGCCCTGGCGCGTGCGCTGCAGGCGCGGCTGGAACAGGAACGGCGCGCGATCGCGCGCGAACTCCACGACGAGCTCGGCCAGGGCATCACCGCGGTGCGCTCGATCGCCGGCGCCATCATCCAGCGCACCACCGAACAACCCGGCATCAACGGCAGCGCGCAAGCCATTCTGGCGATGACGACGCAGATGCAGGACGGCGTTCACACCATCCTTCAACGCCTGCGCACGCGCAGCCCGGACAGCCAGGTGCGCATCGAGGAAGCCATCGAGAGCTACTGCGCGCTGTGGGCCAGCCATCACGGCGACATCCGCGTCGACTGCACGATCGAAGCGCTCGGCCAGCAGGTGACGGATGCGCTCGGGCTGACCATCCTGCGCATGGTCCAGGAGAGCCTGACCAACGTCGCCCGCCACGCCCACGCCACCCGCGTCGAGGTGCGGCTCGGCGTGCGCGACGACGAGATCGAGGTCGAGGTCATCGACAATGGCCGTGGCCTCGGCGAGAATCCGGCGCCCGGACGCCACGGCCTGGTCGGCATGCGCGAGCGCATCGCCGAGCTGCACGGCGAGCTCGAACTCTCCAGCCCGCCCGAGGGTGGACTCAATGTGCGCGCCCGCCTGCCGCTGCCACCCACCGTCCCCCACCACTGAACCGCGTAACGAGATCGAAAGGATGACCGTGCAGTCGCTCGAAGGAATCCGCGTCCTGCTTGCAGACGACCACGCCACCGTACGCATGGGCTTTCGCCTGCTGCTCGAAGGCGCCGGGGCGACGGTGCTCGCCGAGGTCGACTCGGGCGAGGCCGCGGTGAGCGCCTACACCCAGCACCGGCCCGACGTGCTGATGATGGACGTGTCCATGCCCGGCATCGGCGGCCTCGGTGCGCTCGAGCGTGTGCTTGCCCATCACCCGGAGGCGCGCGTGCTGATCCTGTCCGCGCATGACGACGCCCAGATTCCCGCCCGCGCGCTGCGCGCCGGCGCCACCGGCTACCTGTCCAAGCGCGCCCATCCGCAGGAGCTGCTGCGTGCCATGGCCAGCGTCGCGCGCGGCCAGCGCTACATCGACCCCGAGATCGCGCCCGCGCTGGCGCTCGCCCAGTTCTCCGGGTCCCAAGACCCGATCGCCGCACTCACCGAGAAGGAGTTCGCGGTCTTCCTGCAGCTCGCCCAGGGCCGCAGCGTGGCCGAGATCGCGGACAGCCACAAGCTCAGCCCGAGCACGGTCGGCACCCACCTGTACCACATCAAGCAGAAGCTCAATGTCTCGAACGCCGCCGAACTGGCGCTGATCGCCATCCGCAGCGGGCTGATCGAGGTCTGACGCCCGCGGGCGCGCAAGTGGTGACGCGCGCGGCCGCTTTGATATAAACCAGGCATCGACGACCGTCCGCGCCATCCAGGTTTCATGCCTACCGCCTCGAACTCCGCAAACGAAGACCTCCCCCTGGTGCTCGCCGGGCCCCTGCTGCGCCGCGTTGAAGCGCAACGCATCGTGTTGTGGCTGGCGACCAGCCAGCCGATGCGCGCCCGCATCGACCTCGACATCGGCGGCGAACAAGCGCTGCACCTGACGCCCGAACCGGGCACGCCCGCCTGCCGCGTGCTTACAGCCGGCGCGCAGCTGCATTACCTGCTGCTCGACCTCGCGCTCGACGCCGAACTGCCCGCCGGGCAATGGATAGGCTACCGCCTGGCGCTCGCGCCCCGCGACGAGGTCGAGCCGCAGTGGCGCGACGCCGCGGACTGGGCGCCGGACCTGTGCTACCCGGGGCGCGAGACCCCGGGCTTCGTGTTCGCGCCGCAGGTGGCGTCGCTGCTCCATGGTTCCTGCCGCAAGCCGCACTACCACGGCGGCGACGGCCTGGTGCGAGCCGATGCGCTCCTCGCCGAGCTGGTCGCACGCAACGCCCTCGACGCCGACCCCGCCCCCGAGGCCGATGGCCTGCCCGCCTGGCCGTCCGCGCTGGTGATGACCGGCGACCAGATCTACGCCGACGACGTCGCCGGCCCGATGCTGCGTGCCATCCACGGCCTGATCGGGCGCCTCGGCCTGCCGGTGGAGCGGCTCGAAGGCATCGACGAGGCCGGCGTGCGCGACGCCGAGAGCCTCTACCGCCACCCCGACTGTTACTACCGGCGCGACAAGCTGCTCCCCCGCCACAAACGCAACTACGCGCTGATCGAGGTCTTCTTCGGCGGCGTGGAAAAGCCGGTGTTCACCTCGGCCAGCGCCCACAACCACCTGATCACGCTCGCCGAAGTGCTGGCGATGTACCTGCTGGTGTGGTCGCCTGCGCCCTGGCGCGGCCTCCAGCTCGATCCGCCAGCGGGCCTGAGCGCCGAGGACGCGGCGCGGTACGCGTCCGAGCATCGCGCGATCGAGGCCTTCATCGCCGACCTGCCCGCGGTGCGGCGCGTGCTGGCGCACATCCCGGTGGCGATGATCTTCGACGACCACGACATCACCGACGACTGGAATCTGAGCCGCGAGTGGGAGGAGATCGCCTACGGTCACGACTTCTCGCGCCGCATCATCGGCAACGCGCTGCTCGCCTACACGATCAACCAGGCCTGGGGCAACCGGCCGGAGGTACTCGACGACGACCTGCTGGAGCGCCTGCAACGCAGCCTCGCCGCGCCCGGAGACACGGCGCACCAGGAATGCATCGCGCACCTGCGCCAGTTCGAAGGCTGGCACTACAGCTGGCCGACCACGCCGCCGCTGGTCGTCATCGACACCCGCACCCAGCGCTGGCGCTCGGAACACGCTGCGCGCCGGCCCTCGGGGCTGATGGACTGGGAGTCGCTCACCGACCTCCAGCACACCCTGCGCGGACTGCCGGCGGTGCTGCTGGTGTCGCCGGCGCCGATCTTCGGCGTCAAGCTGATCGAGTCCATCCAGCGCGTGTTCACCTGGTTCGGCCACCCGCTGATGGTCGACGCGGAGAACTGGATGGCGCACCCGGGCTCGGCGCAGGCCATCCTCAACATCTTCCGCCACCGCAAGACGCCGCAGCACTTCGTCGTGCTGTCGGGCGACGTGCATTACTCCTTCGTCTACGACGTCGAGCTGCGCGGCCGCGTACGTGGGCCGGACATCTGGCAGATCTGCAGCAGCGGTGTGCGCAACGAGTTTCCGCCGCGCCTGCTCGGCGTGCTCGACCGCCTGAACCGCTGGCTGTATTCACCACGCTCGCCGCTGAACTGGTTCACCCGCCGCCGCCACATGCGCGTCACGCCGCGCCGTTACGAGGGCGCATCGCAGGGGCGGCGCCTGCTCAACGGCAGCGGCATCGGGCTCGTCGAACTGGATGCAGAGGGCGTGCCGTGGCGGATTCGCGAGCTGCTCGCCGACGGGCGCACGATCGGCTTCGAACGCGACGAGGATGCCTCGCGCTGGGACTGACGGGTCCGCTTGCCGATGGACCCGGTGGGCGCTCAACGATCGGCCTGCAACTCCCAGATACCCGCCGGCGGCGTATTGCGCCACACCACCGCCCGACGGTGCCAGCGCAAGTGCCGCGGCGCCGCAAAGGGCACGCGTGGCTGGTAGGTGAACTGCACCAGCTTGCGCTCAACGCTGTGCTCGAGGAAACGGCAGATGCTGTCGACCGTCTCCGCCCCGACATCCTTGGGCAGGGAGCGGAACGGCAGGCTTGAGACCAGCACCAGTCGCCCCGGCCGCGCGATCAGGCTGTCGACCACCTGCTTCGCCGAGGCTTGGCGCACATCCACCGCCGGGAATCGCGTCCGCAAGCGCCGCGCCAGCGTGGGCTGGAGCTCGACCGCGATCAGCGGCACCCCCGGCAGCTTTCGCAGCAGCGCCTCGGTGACCGGACCGGTGCCCGCGCCGAGCTCGACCACGGCATCGGCGCCCAGTGCGGCATTTGCCATGGCATTCGCCAAGGTACGCGAGGACGGCAGGACTGCGCCGGTCGATGCGGGGTTGCGCAGCAAGGCAAACAGCAACTCGACCGGCATGAGCGCCAGCCCCCGAAAAGTGGAAAGACCGTCATGTTAGCGCCGCCATGGCCCGCCCGACATACGAAATTGCTTCCGGATACGCTTACGCTTGTCCGCCCGCCCTGGGCCCGATCAGATGAAACAGCACATGCAGCGTGCTGCAATGCCCCATCGATTTCTGTCACCATCACGGCTTCGCTTTCACCCTCCTTTCACCATGGCCGGAACCACACTGCTCGCACTGATCGACGACATCGCCTACATCCTCGATGACGTCGCCACCATGACCAAGGTCGCTGCGAAGAAGACTGCCGGCGTGCTCGGTGACGACCTCGCCCTCAACGCCCAGCAAGTCACCGGCGTGCAGGCCAGCCGCGAGTTGCCGGTGGTGTGGGCGGTGGCCAAGGGCTCGATGGTCAACAAGGCCATCCTGGTGCCGGCCGCGCTGCTGATCAGCTGGCTGGCGCCGTGGCTGATCACGCCGCTGCTGATGCTGGGGGGCGCCTTCCTGTGCTACGAGGGCTTCGAGAAGCTCGCCCACAAATTCCTTCAGCCGAAGCACGCGGCCGAGGCGCAGCGCCGAGAGACCCTCGAGGCGCTGGCCAACCCAAACGTGGACCTGGTCGCCTTCGAGAAGGAGAAGATCAAGGGCGCGGTGCGCACCGACTTCATCCTGTCGGCCGAGATCGTGGTGATCACGCTCGGCACCGTGGCCGCGGCCTCGCTCGGCCAGCGCGTGGCGGTGCTGGTCGGCATCTCGCTGCTGATGACGGTGGGCGTGTATGGGCTGGTGGCGGGCATCGTCAAGCTCGATGACCTCGGCCTGCACCTGCAGCGCAGCGCGTCCGCCTTCACCCGCCGCATCGGCGGCGCCATCCTGGGCTTCGCGCCGTGGCTGATGAAGACCCTGTCGGTGGTCGGCACCGCGGCGATGTTCATGGTCGGCGGCGGCATCCTGCTGCACGGCTGGCCGGCGGTGGCGCATGCGGTGGAGGCGTTCGCTGCCGGCTTCGGCGGGTTTGCGGGCGCGCTGATCAGCACCGCGGCGGGCGCCGGGGTGGGCATCGTGGCCGGCGCGCTGGTGCTGGCCGGGGTCACGCTGGTGCAGAAGGCGCGCGGCGCGGGCAAGAACGCCTGACGCGCCTCAGCCACCCGGCTGCAGCAGCCCCGCCTTGCGCCGGCGCGATTCCTCCGGCCCGCGGAACACCAGCGGGCGTTCCACCACGGCCACTTCGCCGCGCTCGGCACGTTCGACCGCTTCCAGCACCTTGTGATGCGCGGGCGACTTGTCGCACACCGGGTCGGCCGCCGCCGGATCGCCGGTCAGCATGAAGGCCTGGCAGCGGCAGCCGCCGAGGTCCTTCTCTTTCTCCGGGCAAGTGCGGCAGGGCGCCTTCATCCAGCCGTCGCCGCGGTAGCGGTTGAAGCCTTCCGAGTCGTACCAGATGCTGCGCACGTCCATGTCGCGCACATTGGGAAACGCCAGCCCGGGCAGCATGCGCGCGGTGTGGCAGGGCAAGGCGGTGCCGTCGGGGGTGACGGTGAGGAAGACGTTGCCCCAGCCGTTCATGCACTTCTTCGGGCGGGTCTCGTGGTAATCGGGCACGACGAAGAAGATGCGGATGCGGTCGCCGTAGCGCTCGCGGCGCTCGTTGGTGACGCGCTCGGCGCGCTCGATCTGCTCGCGCGAGGGCAGCAACTGGTCGCGGTTGAGCATCGCCCACGAGTAGTACTGGCTGTTGGCGAGCTCCAGGTACTCGGCGCCGAGCTCCACCGCCATGTCGATGATGCGGTCGATGTAGTCGATGTTGAGGCGATGGATCACGCAGTTCATCACCATCGGCCAGCCGTTGTCCTTGATGATCGCCGCCACCTTGTGCTTGAGCTCGAAGGTGCGGGTGTGCGACAGGAAGTCGTTGAGCTCCCTGGTGGAATCCTGGAAGGAGAGCTGGATGTGGGCGAGCCCCGCGCCCTTCAGCGCCCTCGCCCGTGCCTCGGTGAGGCCGACGCCCGAGGTCAGCAGGTTGGTGTAGAAGCCGAGCCGGTGCGCCTCGGCGACCAGCACCTCGAGGTCGTCGCGCAGCAGCGGCTCGCCGCCCGAGAAGCCGCACTGCACGCTGCCCGCCGCCCGCGCCTCGCGCAGCACGCGCAGCCAGTCGTCGGTCGAGAGCTCGTCCGGGGTGTGGGCGAAATCGACCGGGTTGTAGCAGAACACGCAGTGCAGCGGACAGCGGTAGGTGAGCTCGGCAAGCAGCCACAGGGGCGGGCCGGGCTGGGGCTTCACTTCGGGGGCGTTCATGAGCTCACCTCACACGTCGATCCATTGCTGCTTGCGCGCCAGCTCAAGGAAGGCGAGCACGTCGGGTTGCAGCCCGGTGGTGGCGAAGGCCTGCTCCAGGTCGGCCACCACCTCGGCCACGCTGCGCACACCGTCGCAGCGGTGCAGGATCTCGCCCGCGCTCTGGTTGAGCTTGACCATGCCTTCCGGGTAGAGCAGCACCCAGGATTGCTGCGCCTCCTCCCACTGCAGGCGGAAGCGCTTCGACACGCGCGGGGTGGTGGCCGCATCGATGATCGTGGCGGCGTCGCTCATCGCGCCGCTCCCTTGCGCGGCCCCACGATCGCCACCTCGCACTGGCTCAGCATGATCGCGTCGGCCATTGCCCACAGGACGTCGAGCTTGAACTGCAGGATGTCGAGCGCGCGCTGCTGCATCGCCCGGCTCTGGCTGAAGTACTCGAGCGTGAAGCGCAGGCCGTGCTCGACGTCGCGCCGCGCCTGGGTGAGGCGGTTGCGGAAGTACTGCAGGCCGGTGGTGTCCACCCAGGGGTAGTGCGTTGGCCAGGTGTCCAGGCGCTGCTGGTGGATGTGCGGCGCGAAGAGCTCGGTGAGGCTGGAGGCCACCGCCTCCTGCCACGGGCGCTGGCGGGCGAAGTTGATGTAGGCGTCGACCGCGAAGCGCGTCGCCGGCGCGACGAAGCGCAGCGAGGTCACGTCGTCGCGGGTCAGGCCGGTCGCCTCTCCCAGCCGGACCCAGGCCTCGATGCCGCCGGGGTCCTTCACGTCGCCGATCTCGAAGCCGTCGTGGTCGAGGATGCGCTGGATCCACTCGCGGCGGATCTCACGGTCGGGGCAGTTGGACAGGATCGCCGCGTCCTTCACCGGGATCGAGATCTGGTAGTAGAAGCGGTTCGCCACCCAGCCCTGGAGCTGCGCGCGGGTGAGCTTGCCCTCGGCCATCATCACGTGGAAGGGGTGGTAGATGTGGTAGCTCGTGCCCTTCTCGCGCAGCAGGGCCTCGAACTCCTGCGGGCTCCACGGCGGCAGGTCGTCGGCGCGGGCGGCCAGGGCCGCCGTGTGCTCGATGCTGGTCTGGTCAATGTAGCTCACAGCGCGATCTCCATGCCGTCGAAGGCGACCTCGATGCCGTGCGCGGCCAGCTCGGCGCGTTCGCGGCTGTCCTCGTCGAGGATCGGGTTGGTGTTGTTGATGTGGATCAGCACCTTGCGCGTGGTGGCCGGCAGCTTGTCGAGCCACTCCAGCATGCCGCCGGGGCCGGACTGCGGCAGGTGGCCCATGGCGCGCGAGGTCTTCTGCGAGGCGCCGAGGCGGATCATCTCGTCGTCGGTCCACAAGGTGCCATCGACCAGCACGCAGTCGGCGGCCTGCATCGCCTCCCACACCAGCGGCTCCATCTCGCCCAAACCGGGCGCGTAGAACAGGCGCTTGCCGCTGGCCGCATCGACCAAGGTGACGCCGATGTTGTCGCCCGGCTGCGGGCGGTCGCGGTGCGGCGAGTACGGCGGCGCATTGCTGGTCAGCGCCAGCGCCTCGAAGCCGAGGCCAGGCGCGCCGTCGATGGCAAAGCGCGCCTGCAGCGGCAGCTCGTGCCAGTCGATGCCGCTGTAGTGGCCTAGCACGCCGAACACCGGATTGCCCACCGACAGATCCTCGCGCACGCGGGCGGTGCACCACACCGGCCACGGCTTGCGATGCTCGCGCAGCATGTAGAGGCCGGTGGTGTGGTCGATCTGGGCGTCGATCAGCACGATCGCGGCGATGGCGGTGTCGCGCAGCGCGCGCGCCGGCTGCAGCGCGGGAAAGCTGCGGATCTGCTGCAGCACGTCGGGCGAGGCGTTGAACAGCACCCAGTTCTCGTCGTCGCCGCTGGCGGCGATCGAGGACTGGGTGCGGGCCTGGGCACGGATGCGGCCCTTGCGCAGACCGTCGCAGTTGGGGCAGTTGCAATTCCACTGCGGGAAGCCACCACCGGCGGCGGAACCGAGTACGCGAATCTTCATCGCCACTCCTGTGGGGCGCATGGGCACCGGCGGCGCAGGCATGCGAGGCACAAGCAAAAAGGGCGGCGCGGCGCTGGGACGCGCGCCGCACCGCCCCGGGGTCGCGCCTTAGCGGTTGGCGATGTACATGGTGATTTCAAAGCCGAAGCGCATGTCGCTTGCTGCGGGGGTTTCCCATTTCATGATCGTCTCCTGTCTTGTCTCTGGGTGGGATCGGCGCCGCTTGCAGGCACCGCCGACCGGTTTGCCGGCCGTGTGGGTGAGATTGCCTGGAAGAGGAATAATTCGCATCGCGAAAGTCCGGAACCGGGCCTCATGAAAATCTTGAGGGGGCGCGCGGGCGTGCACATGGGGCTGCAAACGACATGGCGACAGGCAGCCCTCGTCAAGGGCGGAGGATGGGTACCCAGTGCGGAAACGCGAAAGCCACCTGATCTCAACCGCTCAACAAGAACAACCGGAAACCACACGAGCACTGGTCTAAAATCCAGCACATGCAGCGTCCGCCCTTCGCTCGTGCACCACCGGTCCGAGACGGCGCGGCAAGCTCGCTCGCCATCACCCGGGCAACCCTCGCCCCTGCACGAATACCGTCCATCCCGAGCATCTCTCCAACGCCATGCCGCCCGACGCCCTGCTTTTCCCCGCTACACCTCCGCTCGACCACGGCATGCTCGAGGTCGGCGGTGGCCACCGCCTGTACTTCGAGCGCTGCGGCAATCCCGCGGGCCTGCCGGTGCTGTTCCTGCATGGGGGCCCCGGAAGCGGCTGCAGCCCGCGCCATCGCCAGCTCTTCGACCCCGCCCGCTTCCACGTGGTGCTGTTCGATCAGCGCGGCTGCGGGCGCAGCACGCCGCGCGGCGACTGTCACGCCAACACCACGCGCGAACTGGTCGACGACATCGAACGCCTGCGCATTCACCTGGGCATCGAGCGCTGGCTGGTGTTCGGCGGGTCGTGGGGTGCCGCGCTGGCGGTGGCCTGGTGCAGCAGCCATCCGCAACACTGCCTGGGCGCCATCCTGCGCGGCAGCTTCCTCACCGGACAGCCCGACCTCGACTGGTTCTTCGGCCCCGAGGGCGCGGGCGCGGTCTGCGCCGAGGCCTGGTCCGCGCTGTGCGCAGCCGTGCCGGAAGCAGCGGAGGGTCGGGCGCTCGCCGCATTGTGCGCTGCGCTCGGCGGCACCGACGCGCGCGCTGCCGCCCATGCGGCGCAGGTCTGGGCGGCCTGGGAAGACGCGGTGAGCGCGCCTGCACAGCCGGCGCCGCCAGCGCCCACCCGCGACGCCCAGGCCCTCGCGGCGCTGATCGACAAGTACCGCGTGCAGGCGCACTACCTGGCCCACCACTGCTTCCTCGACGAGGACGGCGTGCTCGCGGGGGCGCGGTGCATGGCCGGCATTCCCGCCGCCCTTGTCCACGGCCGGCTGGATCTGGTCTGCCGCGCGCGCAATGCGCTGCGCTTGCACGAGGCGTTGCCCGGCAGCCGCATGCGTCTGGTCGACGGCGCCGGCCACAGCCCCTTCGAGCCGGCAATGGCGCGCGCGCTGATCTGGGCGCTGGCCCACTTCGCCGAACATCGCGACTTCAAGCAGTGGCCGCCGGACTGAAACGCCGTGCCAGCAGCGAGGGCACAAGGACTGTCGGGAAATGCAAGGCTCATGATTATCGCTAGCGCACGCTCGGGTTTGCCCTGAGGCCGGCGCGCCCGGTCATCGGCGAGAATCGAGCGCTTCGATCCATTCCACCAGGAGCCCGACCGTGAAGCCGATGCCCCGCGCTATCCCCGACGCCATTGTCTTCAGCCGCAAGGCCCCGCGCGCGGGTGCGCTTGCGCAGCTTGTGCGCATCGCGTTCCCTGGCGCGCTGGCCGGCTTCGCCTGCCTCGCCGGCGCGCAGGACGCCGCAACGGCGGACCCGGGTGCGGTGGCGCTGAACCCGGTTGTCGTGACCGGCAGCCCGGTGGCGACCGAGAGCTTCGACCTGCCCTACTCGGTCGATGCGGTGGACATGCGCGCCAACCAGGCCGGCAATCTCGGCGTGAATGCCTCCGAGGCGCTCGCCGGCGTGCCCGGCCTGGTGATCCAGAACCGCCAGAACTACGCGCAGGACCTGCAGATCTCGATCCGCGGCTTCGGCGCGCGCGCGGCCTTCGGCGTGCGCGGGGTCAAGCTGATCGCCGACGGCATCCCCGCCACCAACCCCGACGGCCAGGGCCAGGCCTCCACCTTCAACCTCGACACCGCCGAGCGCATCGAGGTCATGCGCGGGCCCTTCGCCACCGTGTATGGCAACCACGCCGGCGGCGTCATCCAGCTCTTCTCGCGCAAGGGCGAGGGCGACCCGCGGGTGCGCGCCAGCGTGCTCGGCGGCAGTTGGGGCACGACCAAGTTCGGCATCGGCGCCGAGGGCGAAAAGAACGGTGTCGGCTTCGTGCTCGACGCCTCGCGCTTCGACACCGACGGCTACCGCGACCACAGCAAGACCCGCCGCGACCAGGGCTTCGCCAAGCTGACGCTGAACCCGGACGAGGACAGCACGCTGACGCTGGTGGCGAACGGGCTGCGCCAACCCGACACCGAGGATCCGCTGGGGGTCGAGTGGGACACCTACCAGCGCGACCCGCGCGCGGTCGAGGACGTCGCAACCGACTACAACACGCGCAAGAGCATCCACCACCTGCAGGGCGGTGGCACTTACGAGCGCCGATTTGGCGAGGACCGCCTGCAGGTGTCGGCCTACACGGGCCGACGCAGCGTGACGCAGTACCAGTCGATTCCGAGGTTCGTGCAGATCCCGACCTTGGCGAATCCCGAGCGCGCAAACCAGGCCGGTGGGGTGGTCGACTTCGACCGCGACTTCTACGGCGTCGGCGCACGCTGGGTCGCCGAGCGGACAATCGGATCAGGTGAGCTGACCTTTACCGCCGGCCTGGACTACGACCGCTCGGAGGACGAGCGCCGCGGCTACGAGAATTTCATCGGCCAGACGCTGGGCGTGAAGGGCCAACTGCGGCGTAACGAGATCGACACTGTGACGAGCGTCGATCCTTACGCACAGGCGATGTGGAAACAGGGGCCGTGGCAGTGGTCGCTTGGCGTGCGTCACTCGCGCGTCTCGTTCAAGGTCGAGGACCAGTACATCGTCGGCATCAACGGCGACGACAGCGGCAGCGTGCGCTTCAGCGAGACGACACCGGCCGTTGGCGTCGTGTATGCGATCAGCCCGGCCTTGAACGTTTATGCCAGCGCCGGCAAGGGCTTCGAAACGCCGACTCTCAACGAGCTCTCTTACGGAGCCGATGGCAAATTCAACTTCAACCTCAAGCCATCGACCAGCCAGCAGGTCGAAGTGGGCACCAAGGCGTTCCTCGGTGACAACAGTCGAGTCAATGCCGCACTGTTCCATATCGAAACGGACGATGAGATCGTAGTCGCCGGCGCCAGCGGCGGACGCACCAGCTACCAGAATGCGGGGCGCACGCTGCGCCAAGGCCTGGAACTCGCCGCCGAATCGGAGTTCACTCGGACCCTGACCGGACGTGCCGCGCTGACCTGGACGAAGGCCGAATACGACGAGGCCTTCATCAGCCGCAACACCACGATCCCGTCCGGCAATCGCATTCCTGGCGTGCCGCAATTCGCGGCCTATGCCGAACTGGCCTGGAAGCCGATCGCGGATGTGACGCTGGCCGGCGAGGCGGTCTATCGCGGCAAGGTCCATGTGAGCGATACCAACACCGAGCCGACGGCACCCGCCTACACCCTCTTCAACCTTCGCCTGGCGGCCGAGCAGCGACAAGGCCCGTGGACCTTCGGCCAGTTGCTGCGGGTCGATAACCTGTTCGATCGCAAGCACATCGGCTCGGTCATCGTCGGCGACAGCAATGGGCGGTTCTACGAACCCGGCCCCGAGCGCAGCCTCTACGCCGGCGTGAGCGCCAGCTACAAGTTCTGAGTCGTCCCGCGCGCCCGACGCACGGGACGACTCAAAAATCGCACCCCATCCGGCGATACAAGGTATTGCGCGCCACCCCGAGGTGGCGTGCAGCGGCCGACAGGTTGCCGTCGAAGCGTTCCAGCGCCGCGCGGATGGTCGCGTCGTCGATGTCCTTCGGGCGCCGGCCACGACCTCGGGCAAGCGCTTCGGCCTGGGTCGCGACCGGCGCGCGCACGACCCGGCGGGCCAACGGCGCGCCCTCGCCGACCTGCAACACGTCTTCGGACAGATGTGACGGCAGGATGCAGTCTTCGTCCTCGTCGAGCAGCGCGAGCGCGACCTCGAGCACGTTCTGCAACTGGCGGATGTTGCCCGGCCAGGCGTAGGCCTCGAGGATCGCCATCGTCTCCGCGGCGACGCTGATGCGGGTGGGCTCGGGATGGTGGCGGCTGCCGTCGAGCAGGCGGCGCACGATCGGGTGCAGGTCGGTGCGCTCGCGCAGGGGCGGCAGTTGCGCGGTGAGGCCGTTGACGCGGTAGTACAGGTCCTCGCGGAAGCGCCCGGCCTTGACGCTGTCGCTCAGCACGCGGTGGGTGGCGCACAGCAGGGCGATGTCGACCGCGACCGGCGCGTTGGCGCCGACGGGCTGCACGCAGCGTTCCTGCAGCACGCGCAGCAGGCGCGCCTGCATTGCCAGCGGCATGTCGCCGATCTCGTCGAGGAACAGCGTGCCGCCATGGGCCTGCTGGATGCGGCCGATCGCGCCTTCCTTGCGCGCGCCGGTGAAGGCGCCGCCGACATAGCCGAAGAGCTCGGACTCGATCAGGTTCTCGGGGATCGCCGCGCAGTTGACCGCGACGAAGGGTCCGTCCGCGCGCGGTCCGCTGTTGTGGCAGGCGCGTGCGAGCAATTCCTTGCCCGAGCCGGACTCGCCCTGGATCAGGATCGGGATGTTGCGGGCCACGACCTTGGCGCAGCGGTCGAGCGCGAACTGCAGGCCGGCGTCGCCGGTGGCGAGCGTCTCCAGCGTCACCCGGTTGCGCGCCGAGCGCGAGGGGTCGGGCGCCCGCGCCGCGCGCGCGCCACCGCCGGCCTGCGCTGCCTGCAGGCCGATGTGCCAGGCCAGGCTCACCCGCACGCGCGCATACACGCTGGCGCCCGCGCGCAGCTCGAGCGCCATCAACGCGCCCGGATCGCGCGCGGCGCGCCCGATCACGGTGCCGAAGCTGCTGCGGAACAGGTTGCCGAAGCCCCCCAGCCCCAAGCCGCGCCCCGGCGCGACACCGAGCAGTGTGCGTGCCTGGCGGTCGGCGGCGACGATCTCGCCATCGGCATCGACCGCGAGCAGCCCTTCCTGCAGCCCGCCCACGCCTTCCGGGCGCGGGTGAAAGGCGAACACCGCGTGGCGCGCGTGTTCGCTCTCGAACATGCGGCGTTCGACCAGGCGCACACCCATGCGCGCCAGGCCCAGCGTATGCGGCTGGTGGTGACGGTGGTCGCCGGAGATATCGAGCGCGCCGAGCAGCTCGCCGCGGCAGTCGAGGATGGGCGCGGCGCTGCAGGTGAGCACGCCGTTGCAGTCGAGGTAATGCTCGGAGCCGAAGACCTCGACCGGCGCGCGCTCGATCAGCGTGGCGCCGATGGCGTTGGTGCCGCGCTGGCATTCGCTCCAGCTCGCACCCGGCTGCAGCGCCACGCGGCTGGCGCGATCGACGAAGGCCGGGTCGCCGATGCCGTGCAGGATCAGCCCGCTGGCGTCGGCGAGCAGGACCATGCTGCCCGAGGCGCGGATCTGTTCGTAGAGATGCTCCATGACGCCGCCAGCGTGACTGAGCAGGGCGGCGTTGCGCTCGCGTGCCACCATCAGGTCGCCGCGCGTGGTGTTCGAGGGCCGGCCGCGCTCGGTGTTCTCCAGGCCGAGGCGCTGGCAGCGCTGCCAGGAGCGCAGCACGGGCGCGGGCAGGCCGGCGTCCGGCACCTCCCCGTTATCGAAAAACTGCCGCCGCAGCGACGCCAGCGCCGGCGCTTGCGCGGCACGCATCGGGGTCTGCCCCATCGTCTCGTCTCCTCTTCTGCCCGGATTGCGCCGCAACGGCACAGCCGGTTTGTGAAGAGGCATCAAGCAATCCGCGTGCCCGACAACTGACGCCGGATCGCCCACGAAAAAAAGCGGGGGCGGTTGCCCGCCCCCGGCAAATGCCCGACGAATCGGGAGTGGGGAGAGACTGGGTCAAAGTTCAGAAGAACCCGAGCTTGTTCTCGCTGTAGCTCACCAGCAGGTTCTTGGTCTGCTGGTAGTGGTCAAGCATGACCTTGTGCGTCTCGCGGCCGATGCCCGACTCCTTGTAGCCGCCGAAGGCCGCGTGCGCCGGGTACGCGTGGTAGCAGTTGGTCCACACTCGCCCGGCCTGGATGGCGCGGCCCATGCGGTAGGCGACGTTGCCGTTACGACTCCACACGCCGGCGCCCAGACCGTATTGGGTGTCGTTGGCGATCGCCAGCGCCTCGGCCTCGTCCTTGAAGGTGGTTACGGCCAGCACCGGCCCGAAGATCTCTTCCTGGAAGATGCGCATCTTGTTGTGGCCCTTGAACAGCGTCGGCTGGATGTAATAGCCATCGGCCAGCTCGCCTGCCATGTGCGCCCGCCCGCCACCGATCAGGCACTCCGCGCCTTCCTGCTTGCCGATGTCGAGATAGGCCTGGATCTTGGTCATCTGCTCACTCGAGGCCTGCGCGCCCATCATCGACTCGGTGTCGAGCGGGCTGCCCTGCTTGATCGCGGCCACGCGCTCGAGCACGCGCACCATGAAGCGGTCGTAGATCGATTCCTGGATCAGCGCACGCGACGGGCAGGTGCACACTTCACCCTGGTTGAAGGCGAACAGCACCAGCCCTTCGACCGCCTTGTCGAGGAATTCGTCGTCCTTGTCCATCACGTCGGCGAAGAAGATGTTGGGCGACTTGCCGCCGAGCTCGAGCGTGGCCGGGATCAGGTTGTTGGCGGCGGCCTGGGCGATCACGCGGCCGGTGGCGGTGGAGCCGGTGAAGGCGATCTTGGCGATGCGCTTGCTGGTGGCCAGCGGCATGCCGGCTTCGCGGCCGTAGCCATTGACGATGTTGAGCACGCCCGCCGGCAGCAGGTCGGCGATCAGCTCGGCCAGGATCAGGATGGAGATCGGAGTGGATTCGGCGGGCTTGAGCACCACGCAGTTGCCGGCGCCGATCGCCGGGGCGAGCTTCCACGCCGCCATCAGGATCGGGAAGTTCCACGGGATGATCTGGCCGACGACGCCGAGCGGCTCCTGGAAGTGGTAGGCGATCGTGGTCTCGTCGATCTCGGAGATGCCGCCCTCCTGCGAGCGCAGGCAGCCGGCGAAGTAGCGGAAGTGGTCCACCGCGAGCGGGATGTCGGCGTTGAGCGTCTCGCGGATCGCCTTGCCGTTATCCACCGTCTCGGCGTAGGCCAGCACTTCGAGGTTCTGCTCGAGGCGATCGGCGATCTTCAGCAGCAGGTTGGCGCGCTCGGCCGGGGAGGTCTTGCTCCAGGTCGGGAAGGCAGCGTGGGCGGCATCGAGCGCGAGCTCGACGTCCTCGGCGGTGGAGCGGGCGGCTTGGGTGTAGCGGCCGCCCGAGATCGGCGTCACGACGTCGAAGTAGTCGCCCTTGACCGGCGCGACCCACTGGCCACCGATGAAGTTGTCGTAGCGAGCCTTGTACTGGATCCTGGCGTCGGCCTGGCCGGGCATTGCGTACAGCATGGTGTCGTCTCCTCGAGCTTTGATGTGTGCGGGCGGGTTGCCACGGGGTTCATTCAGCAGGGCCCGTGCCAGCAATTCGATCTCTTGCATTTCAGGCACTTGCGGGGGTTTGGTGGCGATTGGGGCGTTCAGAAAATCGCCTGGAGCAGTGCCCGGGCTGCTCCATGTGCTCCATTGATCCGGCATTTCTGGAGCAGCCCGGGCAGCGCGTCAGAAGAACAGGATGCCGCCGACGGAGATCGTCCGCGTCTTCAGGTCGCCGGCGAACAGGTCGGCGCCCTCGCCCTTCTCCTGGTTGTATTCGCCGACCAGGGTGATGTACTTGTTCAGGCTGTGATAGACGCCGGCGGTGGCCGAGCGGAAGGTGTTGGTGTCGGTGAGCAGGCCGCCGCGGTCGCGGTTCTCGCCGTAGTTGAGGCCGAACTTGGTCTTGCCGACGGTGTAGGTGCCCTGCACGAAGTAGCCCCGGCCGTCGTTCTTGCCGAAGGGCGACAGGAACAGCGCGCCCACCGTCGACAGGCCCAGCCCGCTCGCGTCGAAGCCGTAAGCCACCGCCTCGAACGCGCCGAAGCCGATCTTGGCGCCGAGCTCGAAGCCGCTGGCGTTGAAGCTGCCCGCGCCGCTGGTGCGCTGGTGGATCGCGCCTGCCCACAGCGAGCCCTTGGTCGCACCGGCCTCCCAGTCGTAGTTGGCCATGGCCTGGAAGCCGGGGTTCTTGGTCTCGTCGCCGGCGAACTTGTTGGGGTCGAAGATGCCCGCGGAGGCCGACAGCCCGCCCATGGTCGGCGTGGTGTAGGTGATCTGCGGCTGGAAGCCGGTGTACATGTAGCCGTGGCCGATCATGCCGAAGGTGGTGTTGAAGGGCGTCGAGGCGTAGCTGTTGCCGCCGAGGCCGAGCAGGGTCATGTCGGACAGGATGATCTTCTGCCCGAACAGGCCGATGTCACGGCCGAACTTGACCGTGCCCCACTCCTGGTTGCCGAACTGGAAGTAGAGGTTACGGGTGTCGATCTGGGTGAAGGGGCTGTCGCAGCCGGTGGCCCCGCCACACCCCGGATCGCTCGGCAGGCCGACCACGTCCGACTTGTCGTTGATGCCGGGCGCGAAGCCGACGTGGGCCTTGATGTCCAGGCCTTCCACCTTGGTGGTGAACACGAAGTTGATCCAGCCCGGCAGCAGACCGTTGGTGAGCGCGGAATTGGTGGTCTTGACACCGTTGGCCTCGGCGGTGCGATGCGAGTAGAAGCCATTGACGGTGCCGTTGATGTCGAGCGTTGCGTCGCCCTGGGAAAAGCTGATCGCCTGCGCCGGCGCGGCGACGATCGCGAGCGCCGCGGCAACGCTGGCGCACAGCAGGCTGCGCATGGGCGTGTGGGAAGCGGGCTTGCGGGGGGTGGTCGGGTTCATGGAAATCTCCTCGAATGGTCGTGTTGTCGTTGGCTCCTCCGACCCGACTGCGTCGCAGCCGGGCTGGTGGCCGCTTCCGCAAACCCTGTGCCATTCGGGGAAAAACGCCGCAGAATGCGGCTTCCAGCGCCAGATCGGCGCGAACGCTGTTCAACATGCTCCACAGCCCCCTGCCCGCCGTGATCCGGAACGATGCTGCTGGAGCAGCAACAGGAACCCTCGAGGAATGAACCCACCCGACTCTCCGCTACCGGATCGCTACCCTCTCGCCATCATCGGCGCCGGCGCGCTCGGCCTCCGTTTCGCTGCGCGCCTTGCCGAGGTGATGCCAGTGGCGGTGATCGCCCGCGACGACGTGCGCGCAGCGCGGCTGCGAGCGGGGGTGACGGTGGGCGATCATCTGTACAAGCCCGACGTCTTTCCCGCCGATGCGCCGCCGCCGGCGGATTGGGTGATCGTCCTGGTGAAGGCCGGGGACACCGCAGACGCCGCGGCCATCGCCGCCCGCATGGACGCACAGGGCGTGCTGTCGCTGCAGAATGGGCTGACCGGGAAGGTGCTGCGCGCGCACTGCGCGACCGGGCGCGTCGACCAGGGGATCACGACCGAAGGCGCCTATCGCGATGGCGACCACGTGTGGCCGTCCGGGGCGGGCGAAACACTGGTGCCGGCAGGCTTCGAACCGGTCGCCGCGATGCTGGCGCGTGCCGGGCTGCGCGCCCGGGTCGAGCCCGACATCGGCGCCGCGCGCCTGGCGAAGCTGCTGGTGAACGTGGCGATCAACCCGCTCGCGGCCGTACATCGGGTGAACAACGGCGCCCTGCTCGCGCCGCCGCTACGCGCCGAACTCGACCATCTGGTGCGCGAGGCCTGGCCGGTGCTGCGCGCCGAGGGGCTGGCGCTCGACGAGCCCGCCGCCCTCGCGCGGGTTCACGCCGTCGCCGCGGCCACAGCGGCGAACCGCGCCAGCATGCTGCAGGACGTGCTCGCCAGCCGACGCACTGAAATCGACGCGATCACCGGTGCTCTGGTGCAGATGGCCGCGCGCCACGGCATGGCGGTGCCGACGCACGACGCGCTGTATCGTGCAGTCAAGGCGCTGGAGCCGGGCAACAGGTTGCTCAGCGAATCCCGCCCATGCACAGGTACTTGATCTCGACGAAGTCGTCGATACCGTACTTCGAGCCCTCGCGGCCGATCCCGGACGCCTTGACACCACCGAAGGGTGCGACCTCGGTGGAGATGATGCCCTCGTTGATGCCGACGATGCCGTACTCCAACCCTTCGGCCACGCGCCACACGCGAGCGATGTCGCGCGCATAGAAATAGGCGGCGAGCCCGAACTCGGTGTCGTTGGCCATACGGATCGCCTCGTCCTCGGTGTGAAAGCGGAACAACGGTGCCACCGGTCCGAAGATCTCCTCGCGCGCCACCCGCATCTGCGCCGTCACGCCGGTGACGATGGTGGGCTCGAAGAAGGTGCCGCCGAGCGCGTGGCGCTTGCCGCCGCACGCAATGCGCGCGCCCTTGTCCACTGCATCGGCGAGCAGTTCCTCGACCTTCGCCACCGCGTCCTCGTTAATCAGCGGCCCCTGCTGCACGTCTCCCGCCAGACCCGGCCCGACCTTGAGCTTCGCCACCGCCTCCGCCAGTTTCTCCGCAAAGGCGTCGTAGACGCTGTCCTGCACCAGCAGGCGGTTGGCGCACACGCAGGTCTGCCCGGCGTTGCGGTACTTGGATGCCATCGCGCCCGCAACCGCAGCGTCGAGGTCGGCGTCGTCGAAGACGATGAACGGTGCGTTGCCGCCGAGCTCCAGCGCCACCTTCTTCACCGTGCCGGCGCACTGCGCCATCAGCAGCTTGCCCACCTCGGTCGAGCCGGTAAAGGACAGCTTGCGCACGGTGGGGTTGGCAGTGAGTTCACCGCCGACCTCGGCCGCGCGGTTGGTGGTGACGACGTTGAGCACGCCGCGTGGCAGGCCGGCGCGTTCGGCCAGCTCGGCAAGTGCGAGCGCGCACAGCGGGGTGTCCTCGGCAGGCTTGATCACGATCGTGCAGCCGGCTGCGAGCGCAGGCCCCGCCTTGCGGGTGATCATCGCGATCGGGAAGTTCCACGGCGTGATCGCCGCCACCACGCCGATCGGCTCCTTGAGCACCACGATGCGCTTGTCCGCGCCATGCGCCGGGATCACGTCGCCATAGATGCGCTTGCCTTCCTCGGCAAACCACTCGATGAAGGACGCACCGTAGGCCACCTCGCCGCGCGCCTCGGCCAGCGGCTTGCCCTGCTCCGACGTCATCAGCACGGCGAGGTCTTCCTGGCTGGCCATGATCAGCTCGAACCAGCGCCGCAGGATCGTCGCACGCTCCTTGGCAGTACGCGCCCGCCACCCCGGCAACGCCGCCCCGGCCGCAGCAATCGCGCGCCGGGCCTCGGTGGCGCCCAGGTCGGGCACGCTGGCGATCGGGGTGCCATCGGCCGGATTACGGACCTTGAAGCTACGCCCATCATCGGCGTCCAACCAGGCCCCGTCGATGTAGGCCTGGGTACGCAGCAGACTGCTGTCCTTGAGTTGCATGATCCTTGACTCCTCGGGTATCGATGTGGCGGCGGCCCAGGCGGCCACGCATGGCCCTGCAAGTGCGGACAGGTCTGGGCCACCAACGCAAAAACCGCCTCGAGGGCGGTTTTTGGCGGGAATTGATGGTCGGGGAAAGAGGATTCGAACCTCCGGCCCCTGCGTCCCGAACGCAGTGCTCTACCAGGCTGAGCTATTCCCCGACACTTTTTGCTGCAGTTATTGCTGCCCTGCGAAGCCAGAAACTATATCAGTGTTTTCGCCGAACTGCAAAGTCCGATAATTGTAGCAACGCATCCTTGAAATTGGAAGGGGGGAGCACCGAAATTGCTTCGATTGCGAGCGTTGCTTCCGCCTGCGCGTAGCGCCGCGTCTCGGCGAGCGCCCCGCTATCCTGGATAGCGGTGAGTACGGCGGCAAAATCATCACGCCCGCCGTTCTCGATCGCGCCACGCACCAGCGCCGCCTGCGCGGGGGTGCCGTACTGCATGACGTGGATCAGCGGCAGGGTCGGCTTGCCTTCGGCGAGGTCGTCGCCCAGATGCTTGCCGGTGTCGGCTTCGTCGGCCGAATAGTCGAGCACGTCGTCGATGAGCTGGAAGGCGGTGCCCAGATGCATGCCAAAGGCGGCAAGCCGCGCCTCCGTATCAGGGTCGGCACCGCCGACGATGCCACCCAGACGCGCGGCGGCTTCGAATAGCTTTGCCGTCTTGTAGCGGATCACGCGCAGGTAGTCGTCGATGACGACGTCGGCGTTGTGGCAGTTCAGGAGTTGCAGCACCTCTCCTTCGGCGATGACGTTGGTGGCATCGGCCAGCACACGCATCACGTGCATGCTGTCGACCCCGACCATCATCTGGAAGGCGCGCGAGTACATGAAGTCGCCGACGAACACGGCTGCCGCATTGCCGTAGATCGCGTTGGCGGTCTTGTTGCCGCGGCGCAGATCGGACTCGTCGACCACGTCGTCGTGGAGCAGGCTCGCCGTGTGGATGAACTCGACCACGGCGGCCAGTTCGTGGTGATGCGTGCCCCGGTAGCCCATCGCCCCGGCTGTAAACAGCACCAGCGCCGGACGCAGGCGCTTTCCGCCACTCCGGACGATGTACTCGGCAACCTGACGGATGAGCGTCACGTCCGAATGCAGGCGCGTGCGGATCACCTCATCGACCGCACCCATGTCGGCTGCGATCGGCGCAAAAAGCTGCTTGACGGACAAGGCGGGTACGCTCGCGGCAAAAGCGCGGATGTTAGGCGGCGCCCGCGCGTGGCGTCAAGCCACGCACGGCCACGCACAGGCGGCACCGCACAATGCCGTGGGACACGTTGTCACTTGGCATCCTGGGCGCGCATCACCGCATTGTCGAGCGCCTCCTTGGCCGCCTTCTCGTCCGCCCACACTCCTGCGAGCTCCTCGTCGAGGATCCGGCGCACGCTCTGGCGCTCGACGACCGGCTGCGAAGACGACTGCGCGGTGGCCGGCTTGTTGCCGAGCTGGTCCACCGCCACGCGCACGTTCTCCAGGTCGTCCCCGAGCAGTTCGCTGCGCGACGCGAGCAGGCCGGCACGGTTCAGCGGGAGGTAGCCGGTTTCGCGCTGCCAGGCGACCTGGTTGTCCGCCTGCAGCCAGAAACTGATGAAGCGCGCGACCGCCTTGTACTCGGCCGGTTTCTTGCCGGCGGCGGTCCAGAGCGCAGGACCGTCAGCGACCGTGTTTTGCGGCGCACCGGGAAAATCCTCGTAGTACGGCAGGCGCGAAACAGCCACGTCCACCTTGCCGGCACGGCGGAAGTCGGTCCAGCTCGCCGACGGCGCCGCAATCACCGCACATTCACCGCTGGCGAAGCGTTGCTCGGCCTCGGCCTGCTGCGGGAATACGTGCAGATAACGGGCACGCGTCCAGCTCGCCATCATCGCGATGTGCTTGACCTGGAACATGCCGTTGAAGCTGGGCACGGTCACCTTGCCCTGCAGCCTCGCGACCGGCTCGTTGTGCCAGGCGCTGAGGTTCTCCACCATCACCCGCCCCGGCTCGGACACGGTGTAGGGGCAGGCGTGACCGGTGTCAGCGAGGCGGCCGAGCGTGTCCTGGAGTTCGATCCAGGTGTTGGTGCGGGTCGTGTCCGGGTTCATGCCCGCACGGCGCAGCGCATCGCGGTTCAGGAACAGCACCGGCGTCGACAAGCCCACTGGCAGCGCCAGCAACTGGCCCTTCGCATTGACGGGCGTGCGCGTCATCATCGCAGGCGGACGCAGGGTCTGCAGCGGCGCGCCGCTTTCCTTCATGAGCGCATGCAGCGGCTTGAAGCGCGGCGTGCCGCCCACGAACGCATCCTCGTCGTCGCCCTCGAGGATCAGCATGTGGGGCGCGGCCGTGCGCCAATCGGCCGCCGACAGCACGACCTGAACATCCTTGGACTGCGCATTGAAGCGCTCGACCAGATCCTTCAGCGCCGCAGCCTTCGTATCCGGCAGACGGTGGAACAGTTCGATCTGCTGCTGGGCCGCCGCCTGCGCGACGGCCCATGGCGAACCCACCGCGGCGCAGGCCATCACGGCCGCGAACATACCCTTGAAACGCTTTGTATTCATTGCCTTGACACACACGAAATAAAACCCGGACCGGCGGTCCGCGAGCCGCGCGAATTATAGAGCCGCGGGCACTGGAAGCGCAGGGGCACGATGTAACATCGTCGCGCTGCGCCCCGCTGGTCACGACAGGGGGCCGGCAGGCACCAGGGCCGATCGGCCCGAATGCAGTTCAGGTTTGACGCAAAGCTGCCGATAAACATCACAAGCCCGCTCACGACAAGTTGCCATGCGCCGTCCGTACCCCCTTTCCCTGCGCACCGTCGCCGCCCTGCTCGCCCTGCTGCCACTGATCACCGGCTGCGAGCAGGTTGCCGAACTGCTCGAACTCCCCAATCCTTCGCGCGACGCGGCGAGACTGGAGTCCGAAGGGCGCGCCATCGGCAGCGCGTGTCGCCACGCCGGACGCTCGCTCGAGGACTGCTACACGCTCAACGGCAGCGCCGAGAAGGCGGCCGTCTTCGCTGGCTGGCGCGACATGAACGACTACATGATGGAGCACAAGCTCGAGGTCGTGCCGTCACGGCTCACACCCGACGCGGTCAGGGCCACCGAGCACCTCGCCACATCGGCAGCGGCCACGGCATCTTCAGCTGGAACCGCCAAACCCGCACCCTGATCCGGGGCGCTGCTGGCGAGCACCGCCGCGCGCCACGCTCGCCAGCAGCGCCCTGCCGGCTTATCATCGGGAACTTGGCCCAGTCGCCGCCGACCCCGCCTCATCGTGGATCTCGTGCGCGACGGCCGTCCCGATCCCTTTCTGCGCTCCCGCGCCCGCCCATGAACCAGCATACCCCCGCCGCCGGCCTGCAATGCGCCGGCCTCATCGGCTATTGCCGCGCCGGCTTCGAGAAGGAGCTGGCTGCGGAGCTCGACGATCTCGCTGCAGAAGCAGGCCTGATCGGCCACGTGCGCGCAGAACCGGACTCGGGCTTCGTCGTGTACGAGACCTTCGAGCCCACCCCACTCGGCGCCTTTGGTGAAGCAACCGATTGGCGCCGCGCCACTTTCGCGCGCCAGTTGCTACCGTGGTTCGCCCGCGTCGACGGCCTGCCCGAGCGCGACCGCGCCACGCCGATCGTCGAGGCGGTCAAGGCCAGCGGCCAGCGCTTCTCCGGCGTGATGCTCGAGACGCCGGACACCGACGAAGCCAAGCAGCGCTCCGGCTTCTGCAAGCGCTTCACCGAGCCACTCTCCAAGGCCCTGGAGAAGAACGGCTGCCTGCGCAGCAGCCGCGCCGGACTGCCGGTGCTGCACGTGCTGTTTTCGGACGCCACCACCGCCTGGCTCGCCGCCGGCCAGCCCGGGCAGTGCTCGACCTGGCCGATGGGCATCCCGCGCCTGCGCATGCCCTCGAACGCACCCAGCCGGTCCACGGCCAAGCTCGCCGAAGCGTTCATGATGCTGCTCGAGGACGGCGAACGCGACAGCATCCTGCGTGCCGGCCAGCGCGCGGTCGACCTCGGCGCCGCACCGGGCGGCTGGACCTGGCAACTGGTGCATCGCGGCCTGCGCGTCACCGCGATCGACAACGGCCCGCTGCGCGACAGCGTGATGGCGACCGAGATGGTCGAGCACCTCAAGGCCGACGGCTTCACCTGGCGCCCGCACCGGCCGGTGGACTGGATGGTGTGCGACATGGTCGAACAGCCGTCGCGCATTGCCTCGCTGATGGCCGAGTGGATCGGCACCGGGCACTGCCGCTACGCGATCTTCAACCTCAAGCTGCCGATGAAGCGCCGCGTCGAGGCGGTCGAGCAGTGCCGCGAGCTGATTCGCAAGCGGCTCGCCAGCGTCGGGCCGTACGACCTGCGCATCAAGCACCTGTACCACGACCGCGAGGAAGTCACCGCCTTCCTCACGCTCAAGCGCTGAGCCCGCCGGGCGCGTGAGCCTGAGCCTGTGAGCAGGCTCGCGTACACATGGGGATCTCGGCGGTTGTCCACGAGGGCATCACCCGGTCGAGCGAAGCCCCTGTCAAGTAAAGGTTTTTGAGCGGTGTATAATCCGGGCTTTCCGTAATCCGGTGGTCGGTTGTCGACCACCTCAAACCCGAAGGCACCCATGAGTTTTGCCGACCTCGGCCTCATTCCCGAACTGCTGCAAGCCGTCACCGACGCCGGCTACACCGAGCCCACGCCGATCCAGCGCCAGGCCATCCCCATCGTCATCGCCGGCAAGGACGTCATGGGCGGCGCCCAGACGGGCACCGGCAAGACTGCCGGCTTCACGCTGCCGCTGCTGCATCGCATCGCCCGCCACGCCAGCACCAGCACCTCGCCCGCCCGCCACCAGACGCGCGCGCTGATCCTCGCCCCCACGCGCGAGCTGGCGATGCAGGTGTTCGAGTCGGTCAAGACCTACAGCAAGCACCTGCCACTGCGCTCGGTGTGCGTCTATGGCGGCGTCGACATCCGGCCCCAGCAGATGGAGCTGCGCCGCGGCATCGAAGTCGTCATCGCCACACCGGGCCGGCTGCTCGACCACATCGAACAGAAGTCGATCAACCTCTCCCAGGTCGAAGTGCTGGTGCTCGACGAAGCCGACCGCATGCTCGACATGGGCTTCATCCCGGACATCAAGCGCATCCTCGCCCTGCTGCCCTCGCAGCGCCAGAGCCTGCTGTTCTCGGCCACCTTCTCGGACGAGATCAAGCGCCTCGCCGACCAGATGCTGAAGAACCCGCAACTGATCGAGGTCGCGCGCCGCAACATGGTGTCCGAGACCATCACCCATGTGGTGCATCCGGTGTCCTCGGGCATGAAGCGCAACCTGCTCGCCCACCTGCTGCGCCACAAGCCGGACACCCAGGCGCTGGTCTTCGTCGACACCAAGCTGATGTGCGGGCGCCTGGCCCACTTCCTCGAGCGCAGCGGCATCTCGGCCGACGCCATCCACGGCGACAAGGGCCAGCAGCAGCGCACCGAGACGCTCGAAGCCTTCAAGTCCGGGAGGCTGCGCGTGCTGGTCGCCACCGACGTCGCCGCGCGCGGCCTCGACATCGACGAGCTCCCGTTCGTCATCAATTTCGAGTTGCCGCACACCGCTGAAGACTACGTGCACCGCATCGGCCGTACCGGCCGCGCCGGCCACCATGGCTACGCGATCTCGCTGGTAAGCTCGGAAGAGAAGCACTGGCTGTCCGAGATCGAGAAGCTGATCAAGTTCCAGATCCCGCAGGAGATGGTTCCCGGCTTCGATCCCGACCCCGACTTCCAGGAAGCGGGCACCCGCGGCCAGCGTGGTCGCCGTCCGGCCGCCGCCGCGACCATCGACAGCCCGCCCCCCGCTCGTAGCGCAGCCCGCGAGCAGGCAGGCGAGGGACGCCGGGAGCCGGTCCGCGAATCCAGCCGTGACAGCGCCCGTGACAATGCCCGCAGCGCCGCGCGGGACAGCAGCCGTGGCTCGAATCGGCGCACCCGGTCGACGATCGCCGCTGACGGCTTCGATTACACCAAGCCGTACGAACCGGTAAACCCGGTCGTCGTCACCGTCGCCGACACACAACCGACCCTTGCGGCGGCCGGCAAACCCGACCCGCTGCGCCGCGGGCAGCGCCCGATTGCCGTGCTGCTCGGCGGTCTCGGTCGAAAATAGCGGTCGCGTACCCCGCCTATTCCCGGGTCGGCGGCATCGGGGCATCAAGTATCCTGCTTGCCATGCCGTAATGATCTGACACCTTGTCGATGCTGCCGCCCGTGAATCCTGCTGGACATCCCCCGGGTGCCTCCCCTGATCCGGGCGCACCCCACCCTGCCGAAGCCTTCATCCCCGACCTGTCGGAGGGTGCAGAAACCGGCGTCTATCTCGCGCTGCTCGAACTGCTCGACGAAGGGCTGATCATCACCGGCGACGAGATCATCCTCGACGCCAACAGCGCAGCCTGCCGGCTCCTCGATCGCGACTACCGGCAGATCGCCGGCCGACCGCTCGCCGAACTGTTCGCGAGCGAGGAGGCCTTTCTCGCGGCGCGCGCACGACTCTTCATCCAGGGCGAACGTCGCGGTGCGCTCGATTTCGCCCGGCCCAGGCACGGCACGACGACGCTGGACTTCATCTGCGCGCCGCGCTTGCGCCCAGGCATCCATGCCATCCTGCTCAGCGCGCCGCCTGCATCTGGCCTGGCGAACACTGCAAACACGGCATTGCCAGCGCGCACCGTCCTCGCGGGCGCTGCTGGCCTGCATGCGCGCCTCCCGAGCGCACCTGCCGACCCCCGCAACATCGACACCCCCTGTTTCCGCACGCTCGCGCGCACACCCGGCTTTGGCGGCGAATACCTGGAGCAGGGCTTGCGCGAAGCGCTGGCCGCGGGCGGCCTTGCAGTGCACTTCCAGCCGCTGGTGGATGCACGCTCGGGCCGCATCTGCGCGGGCGAGGCGCTGCTGCGCTGGGAGCACCCCGAACTCGGGCTGCTGCCTTTCCGCAGCTTCATCGGCGCAGTCAACGACCGCCAGTTGATCTCCGAACTGGGCGACTGGGCGCTCGAGACGGCCTGTCGCAGCGCACGCAACTGGCCTGCCAGCCACGGCCCCGCCGGGCCGCGGCTGACGGTCAATGTCTCGACTGAACAACTGCTGCGCGGCGACTTCGCCGAGCGCGTCGCGGCAATCCTGCACCGCACCGATCTTGCCCCCGAGCGACTGGAACTCGATCTCGACGAGCGGATCTTCGAGATGGATGCGGCAGGACTGGAGTCGACGCTGACTGAACTTGCCGGCCGACGTGTCCGCCTGGCAATCGACGATTTTGGCCGCGGCCTGTCTTCCATCCCGCGGCTGCGCCGCTACCCGCTAAAGGCGGTCAAGCTCGACCCCGCATTGGTGAGTGGCGTCGGCCACGACGAGGACAGCGAGGCCATCGTCGAGGCGATCAGCGGCGTTGCCACCACGCTGGGGCTGGAGGTCTATGCGCGCGGGGTCGACAAGAAGGGTCAGCAGGCCTTCCTGAGTGCGCTCGGCTGCCACCTGCAGCAGGGCCCGCTGTTCGGCCCGTCGATGACGGTACAAGCGTTCGCGGCCTTTATCGCGCGCGGCGCTCAGTAGTCGAGCAAGGTCGTACAACTTTCCTCGCGGCCGGTCATGGCACTGAAGCGCTGCAGGCGCTCGCGCACGAAATCGTCAGACACGCTGCGGTCCGCGCAGTAGTCGCGCAACTGCATCGCCTGGGCGACGAACTGCATGCGCCGCGTCACATCCCCGATCGCCCGAAACACGTAGGCATCGGTGCGCCGCCACTCGGGCACATCCGGCGCGCTTGCGACCGCCTGTGGCTGCTGCGCGAGCGCGGCAGCCGGCATCAGTCCGACCACGGCAGCAAACAGCACGCCCCGCGCCAGACCACGCCCGAAATGCGCCGGGCCGTGGCGGCAGGCATTGCGCCCGCGGCCACGGCCCGGCTGCCGGACGAGCACCTCCCCCACCAGCCCGGGAGCCAGGGGGGCGGGCATCACCCTTCCATCGCCTTCACGTGCTGGATCACCTGTCCGATCGCTTCCTGCGCGCTGCCATAGAGCATGCGGCAGTTGTCCTTGTAGAACAGCGCATTCTCGATGCCCGAGTAACCAGCACCCTTGCCGCGCTTGACCACGATGACGTTCTGCGCCATGTCGGCGTTGAGGATCGGCATGCCGTAGATCGGGCTCGACTTGTCGGTACGCGCGACCGGGTTCACCACGTCGTTGGCGCCGATAACCAGCGCCACGTCGGCCTGGGCGAAGTCGTTGTTGATCTCCTCGAGGTCGAAGATCTTGTCGTAGGGCACACCGGCCTCGGCGAGCAGCACGTTCATGTGGCCGGGCATGCGACCCGCGACCGGGTGGATCGCGAACACGACCTCGACGCCCGCCTCTTCCAGAAGCTGCGCCATCTCCCACACTTTGTGCTGGGCACCGGCCACCGCCATGCCGTAGCCCGGCACGATGATGACCTTCTGGCCGTAGCGCATCAGCGCCGCCGCATCCATCGCCGACAGCTCGCGCATCGTGCCTTCGACCGCCTCGCCACCTTCGGCCGCCGCACCGGTGATGGGAGAGAAGATGATGTTCCTGATAGGACGGTTCATCGCCTTGGCCATGAGCTGGGTGAGCAGCATGCCCGAGGCGCCGACCACGATGCCGGCCACGATCAGCAAGGGGTTGCCGATGACGAAGCCCTTGAAGCCCACGGCCAGGCCGGTGAAGGCGTTCAGCAGCGAGATCACTACCGGCATGTCGGCGCCGCCGATCGGCATCACCAGCACCACCCCGAGCGCGAGCGCGAGCAGGAAGAACAGGAAAATCTCGAACCCACCAGGCGCATCGGAATAGGCCACGGTGAGGCCGATGCCGACGGTCGCCAGTGTCAGGAAGAAGTTGACGTTGTTCTGTCCTGGCAGGCGGATCGCCTTGTTCATCAGACCCTGCAGCTTGGCGAAGGCCACGCACGAACCCGAGAACGCCACCGCGCCGATGATTGCGCCCAGCGCCAGCAGCGTCGAGGTGACCGCGTCATGCTGCACGCCGCGCACCAGCTCGATCGCCGCAATGCCCGCCGCCGCGCCGCCGCCCATGCCGTTGTAGATGGCGACCATCTGCGGCATGTCGGTCATCTTGACGATCTTGCCGCTGTACCAAGCCACGCCGCCGCCGAGCACGATCGCAAGGATCATCAGGTCAACGTTCTTCAGGTCGGGCATGAAGAAGGTCACCACCGTGGCGCCGACCATCGCAAAACCGGCCCAGACGATGCCCTTCTTCGCCGTAACCGGCGAGGCCATCGCCTTGAGGCCGAGAATGAACACCACGGCGACGATGAAGTACGCCATGTTCACGAACCAGTTAGACGTCATTTGGAACCCCCTTCCTTGCGGCCGCCGGCCTTGAACATGCCGAGCATGCGTTCGGTGACGATGTAGCCACCGGCCGCGTTGGCCGCGCCCAGGAACACCGCAAAGAAGCCGATGACAAGTTGCAGCGGCTCCTCGGGGTCGGCGTGACCGAGCGCCACCATGGCGCCGATCAGCACCACGCCGTGAATGAAGTTGGAACCCGACATCAGCGGGGTGTGCAGGATCACCGGCACACGCGAGATCACCTCGTATCCGGTGAACGCGGCCAGCGCGAAGATATACAGCGCGGTAAAGCCATCCATGGGGCAATCCTCCTTACAGGCCGAGCACTTGCTTGACCCCGGCGTGGCGAACTTCGCCCGCATGGGTCAGACAGGAGCCGGACATGACCTCGTCTTCCCAGTCGAGCGCGAGCGCGCCGTCCTTGATGAAGGGCGAGATGAAGTTGAACAGGTTCTTGGCGATCATCTCGGACGCATGCACCGGCATGCGGCTGGCGATGTTGGTGGGCCCGATCACGAGCACGTCGTTGATCCACACTTTCTCGCCGGCGACCGTGCCTTCGACGTTACCGCCGGTCTCGGCCGCCATGTCGACAACCACCGCCCCCGGCTTCATGCGCGCGATCATGTCGGCGGTGATGATCTTCGGCGCCTTCTTGCCGGGGATCGCCGCCGTGGTGATCAGCGCATCGCACTGGGCCACGGCCTTGGCCAGGCGCTCGGCCTGCTTGGCCTTTTCTTCTTCGGTGAGCTCGCGCGCATAGCCGCCGGTACCGGCCGCCGACACACCGGTGTCGACGAACTTGGCACCGAGCGACTCGATCTGCTCGCGGGTCTCGGGGCGCACGTCGTAGGCCTCGACCATGGCGCCGATACGGCGCGCAGTAGCGATCACCTGCAGGCCGGCGACGCCGGCACCGATCACCAGCACCCTGGACGGGCGGATCGAGCCGGCAGCGTAGGTGAGCATCGGGAAGAACTTGGGCGAATGGTCCGCTGCGATCAGCGCGCACTCGTAGCCCGCGACCGCACCCTGGCTGGACAGGATGTCCATGCTCTGCGCACGCGAGATGCGCGGCAGCAGCTCGAGCGCGAAGGCGGTGATCTGGCCGTCGACGAGCTGCTGCGCACGCTCGACGCTCGACCATGGCTGCAGCATGCCGCACAGCACGCTGCCCGGCTTCATGGCTGCGATCGTGCTCGCCTGAGGCGCCTGCACGCAGAACACCACATCGGCCGCCGCGACGACCTCATCTGCAGTGTCGACGAAGCTCACGTCGGCAAAGTCGGCGTCACGGAAGTGCGCGGCCTTGCCTGCCTCCTTCTGCATCACCACCTGGGCACCGAGGCCCTGATATTTCTTGACCACATCCGGCACAACGGACAAACGCCGTTCGCCGGGATGAGTCTCCAACAGCACCCCGATGACCAGAGGCATGGACGGACTCCTTCCTGAAGACTGAAATTACGGAATTTGAAGTGCGCGTCGGCAGCACCATGAATGGTTTTCTCTCTCCCAGCCCCGCGCTTGAAGCGCTCAGAGCCGACACAGCACCGATATTACCGTCATTCGGAATCAGCGCAACCCGATGACACCCGATGACACCGGCGGCTCGGGAAATCCGGCCAGGTCAGGCGGCGGACTGGGCCGGAGCCAGCTTGATCACGGCAAGCGAGATGTTGTCACCGCCGCCGCCGGCACGTTGCCGGACCTGGGCAATCAGGCGCTCCGCTGCAGCGCGTGGTGCGTGTTCCTGGAGCGTGGAAGCGAGCTCGAAGTCGGTGAAGTAGGCCCACAGGCCGTCCGAGCACAGCAGGAAGCAGTCCCCTGCCACGGGCGATTCCTCGCGACCGTATTCAATGCGCGGTTCGCGATCGCTACCCAGGCAGGACAGCAACACGTTGCGCTGCGGGTGATTGAGCGCCCCGTTCTCGTCGAGCCGGCCCTTGCGCTGAAGCTCGCCGACCAGCGAATGGTCACCCGTGCGCGACACGGTGGTCGTACCGCGGAAGTGGTAGAGGCGCGAGTCGCCGCAATGCGCCCAGTACGCCTTGCCCTGCTGCAGGATGAAGACCACCGCCGTGCTGTGGGGATCCTGCTCACTGGTGAAGCGGGTGAGCTTGATCACCGTGTGCGCCTCGTCGATGACACTGCGCAACAGCTCCTCCGGGGTTTCGTGCAGCGGCGCGTAGGCGTCGAAGTTCTGCCGTGTGCGGATCAGCACCTGCTCGGCGGCCATCGCACCGCCACTATGACCACCCATGCCGTCGGCAAGCACCGCCATCATCATGCCCGACCGCTTCGGATGACCGAACAGCGCGACACGATCCTGTTGTTCCTTGCGGTCACCGATATGCATGGCGACACAGGTTTCGGCGGTAAATGACATCTGCTGCGCGCGCGCCCGGTGAACTTGAAAAGTCGGACGATGATAGCAACCGACGCCCAAGCCCGGCGCCTCACCGTCCGGGGACGCGCCACCAACGCGCGCCGGACGTGACTTTTCTCACGCTTGGCGGGTCCTCATGCCACCTGGCCGTGGAGACGAGCGTCGATCAGTTCGATCCAGTGCCGCACGGGTGTGCCGGTACCCGCTTGCAGATGCGTGATGCAGCCGATGTTTGCCGACGCGATCATCCCTGCGCCGCCCTCGAGCAGACAGTCGAGCTTGTTCGTGCGCAGGCGCTCGGAGAGTTCCGGCTGCAGGATCGAGTAGGTGCCGGCCGAACCGCAGCACAGATGCGAATCCCGCACCGGCGTGAGCTCGAACCCGGCCGCAGCGAGCAAACCCTCCACCGTGCCGCGGATGCGCTGTCCATGCTGCAGGGTGCATGGCGCATGCCAGGCGAGCGGCTGAAGCGGCAACTTGCGTGCCGCCAGCAACGCCCCCAGTCCATCGAACTCGTCCGCGACCACTTCACCGATGTCGCGCGTCAGCGCCGCCACCCGCTTTGCCTTGTCGGCATAAACCGGATCGTGCTGCAGCAGATGGCCGTAGTCCTTGATCTGCACGCCACAGCCCGACGCGGTCATCACGATCGCCTCGACACTGCCGGCATCGATCGCAGGCCACCAGGCGTCGATGTTGCGCCGGGCATCGCCCCGGGCGCCGTCCTGGTCGTTGAGGTGGAAGCGCACTGCACCACAGCACCCAGCCTCCCCGAGCTCGACCATCGAGATTCCGAGCGCATCGAGCACACGTGCCGCTGCAGTGTTGATCGACGGCGCCATCGACGGCTGCGCGCAACCGGCCAGCGCGATCACCCGGCGCGCGTGGCGCGGCGCGGGCCACCGCCCTGCGGCCCGCGCCTCGGGCACCTTGGCCTGCAAGGTCTTCGGCAGCAAGCCGCGCACCGACTGACCCGCCTTCATCGCGAGGCCGAACAGTTTCGGCCGCGGCACGAACTCGCGCAGCACACGGCGCGTCAGCGCATCGCTGCCTTGTCGCGGCACGCGCGCATCGACCACATGGCGACCGATGTCGAGCAGGCGGCTGTAATGCACGCCCGACGGGCAGGTCGTCTCGCAGGCACGGCAGGTGAGGCAGCGGTCGAGATGCAGGCGGGTCTTCTCGGTCGGCTCGGCCCCTTCGAGCACCTGCTTGATCAGGTAGATACGACCGCGCGGACCGTCGAGCTCGTCGCCGAGCAACTGGTAGGTCGGGCAGGTGGCGGTGCAGAAGCCGCAATGCACGCACTTGCGCAGGATCTCTTCGGCCTCGCGGCCTTCGGGCGTGTCACGGATGAAATCGGCGAGCTGGGTCTGCATGCTCAGAACTCCGGGTAGAGGCGGCCGGGATTGAAGATGCCCGCCGGATCGAAAGACTGCTTGAGGCGGCGGTGGATCGTTGCCAGCGCCGCGGACAGCGGCTGGAATACCTCACCGCTGCGATCGCCATTGCGGAAGGCGGTGGCGTGACCGCCGAGTTCCGCCGCACGTGCGCGAACCCGCGCCCCATCGCCCGTATTCGCCAGCCAGCGCAGGGCCCCGCCCCACTCCACCACCTGGCGACCGGGCAGACCCAGCGCCGGCGCGGTGCTCGGCAGCGATACGCGCCACAGGACCTCCTCGGCACCGAGCGCGAACGGCGCCGCGGTCTGCTCGCGCGCACCAGCCCACAGCGCGTTGGCCGCCGCGGCATCGAGCGCTTCGCCGCCCAGCTTCGCAGCCGCCGCGCGCACTGCGGCCTCGGCCCCGGACAGGCGAAGATGCAGCGTATCCCCGTGCCACAGGCTCGCCGACACCGGCAGCGGCTGAGCACCCCATGCGTTCAGCGTGCGAAGCATGTCGGCCTCGTCGAACTGGAAGCGCAGCGTCGCCTCGGCCACCGGGCGCGGCAGGACCTTGAGCGAGACCTCGAGCACGATGCCGAGCGTACCCAGGCTGCCGGCGACCAGGCGGGAGACGTCATAGCCGGCGACGTTCTTCATGACCTGGCCGCCGAACTTCAGCACCTCGCCACGGCCGTCGAGCAGCCTGACGCCGAGCATGAAGTCGCGCACCGCGCCCATGCTCGAGCGCCGCGGCCCCGCGAGCCCGGCTGCAACACAGCCCGCCACGGTCGCCTCGGCGCCAAAATGCGGCGGCTCGAAGGCCAGGTACTGGCCCTTCTCGGCCAGCACCGCCTCGAGTTCGCCCAGCGGCGTTCCGCCGCGCACCGTCACCACCAGCTCGGTTGGCTCATGGGCCACCACGCCGCTGTTGGGGCGCAAGTCGAACACCTCGCCCGCCGGTGCGCGACCATAAAAATCCTTGGTCCCGCCGCCGCGCAGGCACAGCGGCGTTTTTGCCGCGGCCGCCGCGCGCACACGCTCGGCCCAGTCCTTCTCGATCGTTGTCGTCATCTGTCTCGTCCTGCTCTCGTTCCGGAGGCAGCCGGGGCACTCAGGCTGCGGATGTCATCCTGTGGGAGCGGGCTTGCCCGCGAATGAATGCGCGGGTCGGCCCCTTGTCCGCGAGCAAGCCCGCTCCCACGGCAAGTTCAGGTAATCGGTTCAGAACCGCGGAATGTCCGGATACGGCACGTGACCCTTGCTCACCTTCATGCGGCCATATTCCGCGCAACGGTTCAGCGTCGGGATCGCCTTGCCCGGATTCAGCAGCCCGGGGGGGTCGAACGCCGCCTTGACGCGGAAGAACTGGCGCACCTCCGCGGTCGTGAACTGCGCGCACATCTGGTTGATCTTCTCCAAGCCCACGCCATGCTCACCGGTGATCGTTCCTCCGAGCGCCACCGACAGCTCGAGGATCTCGGCGCCGAACTCTTCGGCGCGCTCGAGCTCGTCGGGCTGGTTGGCATCGAACAGGATCAGCGGGTGCAGGTTTCCGTCGCCGGCGTGGAAGACGTTCATGCAGCGCAGGCCGTACCTGCCTTCCATCTCCTGGATCGCGGTCAGCATCTCGCCCAGGCGTTTGCGCGGAATCGTGCCGTCCATGCAGTAGTAGTCGGGCGAGAGCCGCCCCGCCGCCGGAAAGGCGGCCTTGCGCCCGGCCCAGAAGCGCAGCCGCTCGGCCTCGTCGCGCGACACGCGGATCTCGGTGGCACCGCTGTCCTGCAGCACCTCACGCACGCGAGCGATCTCCTCGGCCACTTCCTCGGGCGTGCCGTCGGACTCGCACAACAGGATCGCCTTGGCGTCGAGCGGATAGCCCGCATGCACGAACTCCTCAACCGCCGCGGTGGCGGGCTGGTCCATCATCTCCAGGCCGGCGGGGATGATGCCGGCGGCGATGATCTTCGCCACCGCGTCGCCCGCGCGCACCACGTCGTCGAAGGCGGCGAGCACGCACTGCGCGAGCTGCGGCTTGGGCACCAGCTTGACGGTGACCTCGGTGAGCACCACCAGCATGCCCTCGGAGCCGGTCACCAGCGCGAGCAGGTCGTAGCCGGGCGCATCGAGCGCACCCGAGCCGATCTCGACGATCTCACCCTCGATCGTCACCCCGCGCACGCGCAGCAGGTTGTGCACCGTCAGCCCGTACTTGAGGCAATGGACGCCACCGGCGTTCTCGGCGACGTTGCCGCCGATCGAGCACGCGATCTGCGAGGAAGGGTCAGGCGCGTAATAGAGGCCGTGGGGCGCCGCCGCCTCGGAGATCGCCAGGTTACGCACGCCAGGCTGCACCACCGCCGTGCGTGCCAGCGGATCGAGCTCAAGGATACGGTTGAAGCGCGCCAGCGACAGCAGCACGCCACGGGTGTGCGGCAAGGCGCCGCCCGACAGGCCGGTGCCCGCGCCGCGCGCCACCACCGGCACGCCCAGCTCGAAGCAGATGCGCAGCACCGCCACCACCTGCTCCTCGGTCGTCGGCAACGCCACAATCAGCGGAAGCGCGCGGTACGCCGCCAGGCCGTCGCACTCGTAGGGGCGCAGGTCCTCGGTCTCGTACATCAGCGTACCCGCGGGCAGGACGCGGCTGAGCGCCTCGACCACGCGCACCTTGTCCACATCGGAAAAATCGCGCTCGGTTTCACCAAACGCCAGCACTTCGACTTCGGCTTCTGTGTTCATCGTTGCAGGTCCTCGCCATGGGCCCCCGACAGGCGTTCTTGCCCGCCGCGTAGCAGAAGTATAGGGGGGACCACCACTGGCCGGTTTGACGCATTTTTGTGGGAGGCTTGAAGAAACTTCACAGCGCGCCCCTTGCGCAACGGCCTGGCGTCACACAGACGCCGGGGCCCGCCACCCAGGGCGCAGCATTCAGGGCAGCACGCCCTGCAGCCAGTCGATAAAGGCTGCGCATTCCCAGCGCTCGAGGGCACCCGGCGCCCAGCACATGTAGTGCGCGTAGGGCGACACCATCGGGCGATCCGACAGCGCCAACAGACGACCGCTGTCGAACCACGCGGCGCCCAGCTTGTGCCGCACCAGGGCCACGCCGAAACCGCTCGCGGCCGCGTCGTACGCCAGCCCCAGATCGTTGAACTGCGCACCGCTCGTCGGCTCGGGAAGCGCAAGCCCGCAATGCGCATGCCAGCCCGCCCACGGCTCGAGCGGGCTGCGCACCAGGCGCATGGCGGTGCATTCCGCCTCGCGCTCGAATCCATCGAAGGGGCCGAACTCATCGAGGAAAGCGGGGCTGCAGGCCGGCGTCACCAGGTCACGCAGGATCAGCCGGTGCTCGAGGTCGGTGTAGCCACCCGGACCGTAGCGGATCTCCAGGTCCGCCTCCTCGGCGGTCACGTCACGCAGCGGGATCGACACCTGCAACGTCAGCTCGATGTCGGGAAAGCTGCGACGAAACAGCTCCAGCTTGGGCATCACGAACTGGCGACAGAACGAGGGCGTCACCGCCACGCGCAGCCCCCGCACGCCGCCCGCGGCACGCTCGCCCGGCATATTCTGCAGGGCGGCGAGCGCGGTGCACACATGCTGCAGATAGACCGCGCCATCGCTGGTGAGAGTGAAATCGCCGCGGCTGAACAGCCGGACGCCAAGGTGCGATTCGAGCTGGCGGAGGCGATGACTGATCGCGCTCACGGTCACGCAGAGTTCTACCGCAGCGCGACTGGCGCTGCGCAGGCGCGCAACCGCCTCGAAGGTGAGCAGGCACTGAATCGGGGGAATGCGGCTGGTCGCCATCTGGGCGCGACTCCGGGCAGGCGAAAGGGCGATCGCATTATGCTCGCCAATGAGCGGCCCCTCCATGGAGGCATGCGCATTTTGTCATTACCATGGAAGCTCCTTCGCAAAACGGACGCGCACCCCGCGGACGTCCTCGCAAACCTCGCCCGCGTAAAGGCAATCACCGCCGCCACCGCCAATGTCGCCACTCCAGCGCGCCCTCTCCTTCCTCCCCTTCCTGTCCTGGCCTGCGCAATGGCGCGCCACCGGCGTGCGTAACGACGTGGTCGCCGGCATCACGGTGGCGCTGGTGATGATCCCGCAGGCCCTGGCCTACGCCAAGCTCGCCGGCCTGCCGCCCCACGTCGGGCTTTACGCCGCGCTGGTGCCGGCGGTGGTGGCGGCGCTGTTCGGGTCCTGCGGCCAGTTGTCGACCGGCCCGGTGGCGCTGACCAGCCTGCTGGTGGCCGCCAGCATCGCGCCGCTCGGCGGCCTTGCGGGCGGCGATGTGGTGGGGCTCGCGCTGCTGCTGGCGCTGCTGTCGGGACTCATCCAGCTCGCGCTCGGCCTGCTGCGGCTGGGCTGGCTGCTCAACCTGCTGTCGGTCCCGGTGCTGATGGGCTTCGTCAACGCGGCAGCGCTGATCATCTGCCTGACCCAGATCCCGCCGCTGCTCGGCCTGGCCATGCCCTACTCGCAGCATCTGGTGGTGGACTTTGCCCAGGCGCTCGGCGGCATTACCGATCTTCACCTCGCCTCGGTCGGCTTCGGCCTCGGCAGCCTCACGGCGCTGGTGGTGCTCAAGCGCGTGTGGCCGCGACTGCCCGGCGTGCCGCTGGTGGTGGCCGGGGCGACCGCGCTGTCCGCATGGACCGGCTTTGCCGCGGGCGGCGGCGCCGTGGTGGGCGAGGTGCCGGGCGGGTTGCCGGAACTCAGCCTGCCGCCGCTGCGCCTCGAACTCATCGCCGCGCTGCTGCCGGCCGCCTTCGTGGTCGCCATGGTCAGCTTCATGGAGGCCGCCTCCAGCGCGAAGCTCATCTCCGGCCGCACCCGCCAGGCCTGGCGGCAGGACCAGGAACTCATCGGCCAGGGCCTGGGCAAGATCGCCGCCGCATTCACCAGCGGCATGCCCGTGAGCGCGTCGTTCTCGCGCTCGGCGCTCAACTACGTGAGCGATGCGCGCACCGGCCTGTCGTCCATCGTCACCGCCGCCTTCGTGCTGGTCGCGTTGCTCTATCTAACCCCGCTGCTGTGGCACCTGCCCAAGCCGGTGCTGGCGGCGATCATCCTGCAGGCGGTGGCGGGTCTCATCGACGTCAAGGTGCTGGTGCGCGCCTGGCGAGCGAGCCGGGACGACGGTGCTGGCGCCGCCGTCACCTTCCTCGCCACCCTCGGCTTTGCCCCCAACATCCAGAACGGCATCTTCACCGGACTCATCCTGTCGCTGGCACTGATGGTGTATCGCGGCATGCGCCCGCGCGTCGCACTGCTCGGCCTGCACGAAGACGGCACCTACCGCGACCGCGAACGCTTCGGGCTACCGCACCCACATCCGGAGCTGGTGATCCTGCGCTTCGATAGCCCGCTCAGCTTCGTCACCGCCGCCACCTTCGAGGACGCCATGCTCGGCGCCGCGCGCGCGCAAGACGGGGTAAAGATCGTGCTGGTGTCGGGCGCGGGCATCAATGAAATCGATGCCACTGGCCTGCATACCCTGGCCGGACTCATAGAGCGTTTCAATGCCCAGGGGCAGACGATTGCCTTCTGCGGGCTCAAGAAGCAGGTGATCGACGCGATGGAGCGCGACGGCGTGTGGGCGCGCGTGAACGCGCAGTCGAGCTACCGGACGGAACACCAGGCGCTCGATGCGTTACTGCCGACCCTCGCCAAGCGCTGACAGAACTGCCCAATCTGGTGCGTTCAGAGCGTCGGAATTTTTTACAGTCGCCACAGGCACGCTGTCAGCGAAAATTCACGGCCTGACCTAAGCCACTGTCTCAAAGGCAGGTTTAATGCGCACCTAGAATATGGCCCGATACTTGCTTATACCAACCCAAGCCATAAAAGTATTTTGAATTCGACACAGACGTCCCGCAAAAAAAGAGAACCTCATGAATAAGAAAACCAAGCATCTGATTCGCGCCACAGCCCTGGCCACCAGCCTTTTCGCAGCCGGTGGCGCGCACGCGCTGACGCTCCCCACGGTCACCAACTGCGGCTATGGCGGCGACCTGGCAAACCTGATGTGCTACACGACGGAGACGGGAGCGCAGGTATACATCGCCAGCGCGCACGATGACTTCATCTCCTACTCAGTCAACGCGATGCAGGAGCTGACCAACAGCTTTGGCTACTCCTCGCTCAGCGCATGGAGCACGCTGCCGTCGTTCGGCACGGGACAGATCGTCAAGCTGTTTGGCTTTAATGAAGGCAACAACGACCCGTTCCCCGACGCAACGGTGGGCACGGGCGACAACAATACGGGTGACGATGCCGACCAGACCCCCAGAAACGATGGCAACTACATGGGCGAATGGCCTTTTGAGGCAGTTGTTACCGTGGGCCAATTGCAGGCCTTCCTGGGTAGCAACCTGTTCACACCTGTATTCAGCTTCGACCTGAACAATCGCGCAAGCCTTTCCCTGAATGGCCAGTTGCAGGTCCTGCGTAACGGTGTAACCGAAGACACTTTCGCGTTCGACAACGTGTTCAACAGCGCCTACGACGAAGACTCGAAGGTGCTGGCGCAGGCCACCGTCCCGGTGACGTGGTACGACCCGCAAAACACCAGCGCAGGTTGCGGCCTTACCATCGAAGGCGTGGAGGGCTTTTGCTCGATGGAGGTCAAGAATAATGTTGGAAGCGGAAAGCCCGATTTCTTCGCCTACGCCCCCTCGTTCGATCTGCGGAATTACGAAGCTACCGACACGCTGTACTTCCAGTTGCGCATGTGGGGCCTGGACAGTGGCGGTGAAGAGCTGGCTTTCACCAACATCATCAGCACGCCGGTGACCCCGCCGGCCAGCCAAGTGCCGGAACCCGGTGTGCTCGCGCTGCTTGGCCTCGGCCTGCTGGGCCTCGGCGCAGTGCGCCGCAAGTCGCCGCGCTGATCGCAAGCGCGGCACCACACTCACGGGCGCCATCACGGCGCCCGTTTTCGTCTGCGCTGCCCACTGCCTCGAGATCGCGGCAACGCCCGCACGGGGATTGTTTTCATTGACTTTTCCCGAGCACGTACTTATAGTGCGCGATTCTTTGCAGACCCATCAACTGGAGTAACACCATGTACGCGGTGATAAAAACCGGTGGCAAGCAGTATCGCGTTGCCGCTGGCGAAAAGATCAAGGTAGAACAGATACCGGCCGACGTGGGTTCCGAAATCACCATCGACCAGGTTTTCATGGTCGGTGAAGGTGAGGCCGTTCAGATCGGCACGCCGGTGGTTGCGGGAGCTATCGTCACGGCGACCGTGGTTTCGCACGGCCGTCACGACAAGATCAAGATTTTCAAGATGCGCCGCCGCAAGCACTACCAGAAGCACCAGGGGCATCGTCAGAACTACACCGAGCTTCGTATCGAAGCGATCTCGGCCTAAGGCGTAGGGAGGTAATCCGATATGGCACACAAGAAAGCTGGCGGTAGTTCGCGTAACGGCCGCGACTCGGAATCGAAACGCCTCGGCGTCAAGCGCTACGGTGGCCAGTTCGTGCTCGCCGGCAACATCATCGTTCGCCAGCGCGGCACCGAATACCACCCGGGCGACAACGTCGGCATCGGCAAGGACCATACCCTGTTCGCACTCAAGAACGGCGTGGTTCAGTTTGCGGTCAAGGGCGCGTCGCGTCGTCGCACCGTGATCATCGTGCCGGAAGCGGCCTGATCGCGCGCTTCGTTCGCATTGCAGTGCAAAAGCCCTACCGCAAGGTCAGGGCTTTTTGTTTTTAAAGGTTGATCAGGCATGAAGTTTTTTGACGAGGCCCGCATCGAGGTCTACGCCGGCGACGGCGGCAACGGCGCGGCCACCTTCCGCCGCGAGAAGTTCATCCCCAAGGGCGGCCCCAGCGGCGGCGACGGCGGGCGAGGCGGCAGCGTGTATGCGGTCGCCGACCGCAACCTCAACACCCTGATCGACTACCGCTTCACCCGCAGCTTCCGCGCCGAGCGCGGCGAGAACGGCGGTAGCCGCGACTGCTACGGCAAGGGCGGTGATGACATCACGCTGCGCTTTCCGGTCGGCACGGTGATGAAGGACCTCGAGAGTGGCGAGCTCGTCGCCGACCTCGACGAGGACGGCAAGACCGTGCTCATCGCACGCGGTGGTCGCGGCGGGCTGGGCAACATCCACTTCAAGTCCAGCACCAACCGCGCGCCGCGCAAGAAGACCATGGGTCAGGAGGGCGAATTCCGCAACCTGCACCTCGAGCTCAAGGTGCTGGCCGACGTCGGACTGCTCGGCATGCCCAACGCCGGCAAGTCGACCTTCATCCGCAGCGTCTCCGCCGCCAAGCCCAAGGTTGCCGACTACCCCTTCACCACGCTCGCACCCAACCTCGGCGTGGTCCGCACCACCGAGGCGCGCAGCTTCGTGATCGCCGACATCCCCGGCCTGATCGAGGGCGCAGCGGAAGGCGCCGGCCTGGGCCACCAGTTCCTGCGCCACCTGCAGCGCACGCACGTGCTGCTGCACCTGGTCGACCTCGCCCCCTTCGACCCCGAAGCCGACCCGGTCGCGGACGCGAAGGCGATCGTCGAGGAACTGCGCAAGTACGACGAGGCGCTGTACAACAAGCCGCGCTGGCTGGCGTTGAACAAGCTCGACCTCATCCCCGAGGAAGAGCGCGCCGAGCGCGTTGCCGCCTTCCTCGAGGCCTACGGCCCGGTCGAGCGCCACTTCGAGATTTCTGCGCTCAAGGGTGAGGGCACCAAGGCGCTGGTCTTCGCGATCCAGGACTTCCTCGACGCCGAGCGCGACCGCATCGAAGCCGAGCGTCTGGAACGCCAGGCCGCCGAAGCCGCCCGCCTGGCCGAAATCGAAGCCATCCGCGCCGCCGCCGAAGCGGCCTTCGAGGAAGAGGCCTACGCCGAGGGCGACGAGGGCGAAGATGGCGAAGAACCCGACGCCGACCGCGACGACGAAGACACGCTGCCCGAAGACCGCCCGAGCAAAAGCTAGATCAGCCGCCGTAGGGGCGGGACGCTGTGTGAGCGGGCTTGCCCGCGCATGCAGCCTTGTTCGCGGGCAAGCCCGCTCCCACAAGGCCCGCCCCTACGGAGCCGCTGCCCCGCAAGCCACTCAACCGCCCTCCGCCTTTGCCCCCAGGCCCCTTGCAAAGATGAGAACCAAGATCCGCAATGCCCGCCGCCTCGTCGTCAAGGTCGGCTCCGCCCTCGTCACCAACAACGGCGCCGGCCTGGACAAGGCCGCGCTCGACGCCTGGGCGCGCCAGATTGCCGCGCTGCGCGCCGATGGCCGCGAGGTGGCGCTGGTATCCTCCGGCGCCATCGCCGCCGGCATGCAGCGCCTGGGGTGGGCCAGGCGCCCGCACCAGATGAACAAGCTGCAGGCCGCCGCTGCGGTCGGTCAGATGGGTCTGGTCGAAGCCTACGAAAAGGCCTTCTCCCGCCACGGCCTGCATACCGCCCAGATCCTGCTCACCCACGAGGACCTCTCCGATCGCACGCGCTACCTCAACGCACGCAGCACGCTCACCACCCTGCTGCAGCTCGGCGTGGTGCCGATCATCAACGAGAACGACACGGTGGTCACCGACGAGATCAAGTTCGGCGACAACGACACCCTCGGCGCCCTCGTCGCCAACCTGATCGAAGCCGAGGCGCTGATCATCCTCACCGATCAGCAGGGCCTGTACACCGCCGATCCGCGCAACGATCCCGCCGCCACGCTGATTGCGGAGGGCCGCGCCGAGGATCGACAGTACGAGGCGATGGCCGGCGGCGCCGGCACCGGCATCAGCCGCGGCGGCATGATCACCAAGATTCGCGCGGCCCAGCGCGCCGCCCGCAGCGGCGCCCACACCTGCATCGCCAGCGGGCGCGAGCCCGACCCGCTGCTGCGCCTGGCCGCAGGCGAGGCGCTCGGCACCCTGCTCTACGCCACCAGCACGCCGCTGCATGCGCGCAAGCAGTGGCTGGCCGACCATCTGCAGCTTGCCGGCGATCTCGTCATCGACGACGGCGCGGTCACCGCGCTGAGAAGCGGCAAGAGCCTGCTGCCGGTGGGCGTGATCGAAGTACGCGGCGACTTCGAGCGCGGCGCAGCGGTAGCCTGCCGCACGGCAGCAGGCGAGGAAGTTGCGCGCGGGTTGGTGAATTACTCGGCGTCGGAGTGCCGCCGCATCGCACGCAAGCCCACCGCCGAGATCGAGAAGCTGCTCGGCTACATCGACGAGCCCGAGCTCATCCACCGTGACAACATGGTCGGGCGCTAAGCCTTCCTGAAGCGCCCCTCTACCCGGCTCCACAGTACCAGCAGCGCCGGCAGCAGGATCAGCTCCATCAGCTGCCCGGCGAGCAGGCCCACCGCCGTCAGCATGCCGAAATGCGCGGTGGGCACGAAGCTCGACGTCGCCAGCAGCATGAACTGCGACACCAGCAACAGCGACGTCGCAACCACCGCCCGTCCCGAGGCTTCGAAGCTGCGCGCCACCGAAAACACCGCGCCATAACCCTTTCTCCGCCGCTCCTGGTAGTTGTGGAAGATGTGGATGGTGTCGTCGACCGTGATCCCCAGCACCACGCCCGCGATCAGCACGGTCGCCATGTCGAGGTAGATGCCCGCCGCCCCCATCAGCGCGAAGACGAAGAACAGCGGCGCCAGGTTCGGCAGCATGCTGATCACCGCCGACGGGAAGGACCGCCACAGCACGAGCATGATCAGGAAGATCTGACCGAAGGCACCGAGAAAGCTGTGCAACTGGCCGACCACGAGCAGGTCTTCCTGGTCGGCAAAGAGCCGCCCGTAGCCGGCGGTCTGCCATTTCAGCTCGGGCGCGTCGACCTCGGCGACCAGCGCATCGATCTTGTCGATCACCGCCTGGATCGCGTTGGCGCCGTGCACGTTCACGTTGAGCAGGATGCGCATGCGCTGGTATTCGCCATTGACGAGTTCCTGCAGGTCGCGTCCGTCGTAGATCAGCAGCAACTGGCTCAGCATGCGGTCGTCGTCGGGCAGGCGGCGGAAGGCCTCGTCTTCCTCGTTGAAGGCCCAGTTCATCTCCTCGACGATGTCCATCATCGAGAGCGCGCGATCGACCTCGGGCAGCGCCTCGACCTGCGTCTGCAGCGCCTTGATGCGCTGCAGACGCGCCGCGTCCTTGAAGGCATCGCGCCCCGGGCCGTCGACCACGATCTCGAGCGCCGTCACCCCGACCAGCGCGGCCTCCACCTTGGCGGTGGACTGGGTCAGCGGGTGATCTTCCTTGAAGAACTTGAGCAGGTCCGACTCGGCCTGCACCTTGAGCAGCAGCGGCGCGGTGGCCAGCACCAGTGCGAGGACCGTACCCGCCACCCAGCCCGCGCGGCGAATGGCGAAGTTGGCCAGCGTGCACGACAGGCGCTTGGTCCACGCAAACCCCCCTTCTCCGCTCGGCCACGGACCGCGATCGAACTTCACCAGGAAGGGCGGCACCAGGTAGAAGACCACGAAATAGATCACCACCACGCCGATCGCCGCGATGAGGCCGAAGACCTGGATCGGCGGAATCGGCACCAACATCAGGCTGATCATGCCCGCCGCGGTGGTCAGCACGTTGAAGATCGCGGGCGTGTGCACAATCTGCAGCGCGAACACGACGCGCTTGGGCCGACGAAAGCCGGCATCGCGCGTGCGCTTGAGCGCCGCGTAGAGATGCAGCAGGTTCGACACCGTATACGCCGAGATCAGGGTCGGCACCATGGCGGTGACCAGCGTGTAGGGCTGGCCGATCGCCGCAATCAAGCCCACGGAGGCGACCACCGCGGTGCTCATCGCCACCGCGCCCAGCACCACCGGCACCAGCCGGCCCACCACCCAGTACAACAGCGCCAGGCCAAGCGCCATCACCAGCGGGGTGAAGATGAGCGTGTCGCGCAGCATCGAGCGCATCTCGGCGGCGTCGAGCGCCACCGTGCCGGCCACCGCGACCAGCTTCTCGCGCATCTGCTCGGCGTCGACCGCTGCGTAGAACTCGGTCTCGATCGACTGACGCTGGCGACTCTCGCCCAGTTTGTGCGTACGCACGACCAGCGCCATCGCCTTGCCGTCCGTGGACGCCAGCCAGCCCGGCATGAAGCGGTCGCCGAGCACGCGCGCCAGGCGCTTGCCCTCGCCATCGGCCCCATCCTTGCTCCCTTCGTCCAGCGCCTCGGCGTCGATCAGCGGCTCGACCACGAAGCCGTCTGCGGTGCCGGAAATATGATCGACGCGAGTCAGCGCGAACACCCGGTCAACGTCCGGGTGACGCTCCATGTGCGCGCTCACGCGCTCGAGCGCGGCGAGCGTCGCTGCGCTGTACAAGCCCTCGCCAGCGAAGAGCCCGATCAGGATCTCGTCATTCGGAAATTCGGTGCGCAGCTCGCGCTCGAGTACCGTCGCCGGTGCGTCGTGGGGGAAGTAAAGCTCGGGCGCGTTGTTGAGGTCGAGCCGCAGCAGTACCAGCGCGGCGCCGATCGCCTGCACGACGATGATGATCGCCAGCGCCTGGCGCCAGCGCATCAGGCGCGGCTGCATCAGGCGCAGCAGCGCCGCGTGGAGTCCGTCTTTCAGCATCGCCGCACGCCTGTCGCGCCGACTCCCCTCATCAGAACTTCGCCTGCCAGCCGAGCATCACCGAGTCGTTGCGCGAGTAGTAGCCACCGAGCGTCTGCTCGGAACCACTGAACACATGGGCGGCGACGAAGAGTTCGTGCTGGTCGATGCCGGTGTAGGTGAGCCGCGGATTCAGGTACAGGTCATGCTCGCCCAGCCCGGCCATGAAGCGCAGGTCGGCACGCCAACGCCCGTGGGCAAAGGGGTGCTCGATCTCGCCGGTCATGACGTAAAACTCGGTGCGGTCAAGCACCGACACGTCGGTAAGCGTGCGGTGGCCGGCAAGCTGAAGCGTGACGCGCGTCTCGCCGTCACCCGGGAAGAACTCCGCCCCCACCACCAGATCGACGCCGGGGTCCGTGCGGTACTGGAAACCAGGGGTGGTCAGCGGTACGTCGCTGCGCCACGCGAGTTCCATGCGCCAGGTGGCACCGAGGCGCTCGGTCTCGAGCTCCGCACCGATCACGGTGTCGTAAGGGTGGATCGCCGTCAGCACGCCCGGCGACACGCGGTAGTAAGGCTGCGACTGGCGCACCCGCTGCACGCTGACACCGTAGTCCAGGCCATCGCCGCCGGCCGTCAGGCGCAGACCGCCACCACCGCTGCCATCCTCATCGGCCTCGCGCACCTTCACACCCGCGAGCCCGGGCAGCGTCCCGAAGCCGAGCAGGCGACCCTTCACCGCATCCACCGGGTGCCACACGCTGTCCCCATGCGGCATCACCGCATCGTCAAACACGGGCAGCCACACCGCGTCGAGCTTGAAATCGTCGCCGAAGTATTCCGCGCGCACCGCCGGCACCGCACGGCGGCGATCGGGCAGCTTGTCGAGCATCGCGCGCGACAGGTCGACACGGCTCATGCGGTCGATCGGGGAGATCTCGTCGACCCGGCCCCACATCACGTTCTGCGTGCCGAGCGTCAGCCGCAGCTCTTCACCCCGCCAGCGCAGGTAGTTTTCGGTGTAGTCGGCCCGCACGCGGGTGAAATCCGCACTGCCGAACTGCGAAAAGGCATCGAGCCGCGCACCCAGCGCGTAGCTCCAGTCACCCTCCCCGCCGCCAGCGCTGACCGCCATGTGCGCAAAGGCATCACCCGAGGCACGGGGGTGATCGGTGAAGCCGCCGAACTCCACCCGCAGGCTATCGACCTTGAGCCCCAGTCCCCCGTCCGCCGCGAGTGCGCCCGTCGCCAGCAGCATTGCGCTGGCAAGCGAAGCCATGCCGCGCACCAGCCAGCCCTTGTGTTCAGCCTGCATGTCCTGTCCTTTTCCATCGTTTGTCCGCGGTGTCGGGACCCGCGACCCACCCTCGGGGCAGTCCGCCCTTACGGCCGGAATTCCTTCTCGCCGCGCTCGTCCTCGAGCGCCTTCGAACTGAACAGCCGCGTCGGCAAGCCACGATCGTAAGCTATGCGCTCCACCACCAGGCGCGTGCGATGCCCGCTGCGCAGGTCGCTCAGCGTGCTGTCCATCGCCGTCCAGTAGCCCTGGACCTGGTCGCGGACAACGACCTCCAGGCGCTTGGACGGCTGCTCTGCATCCTTCTCGAAGAAATCGACCCGCAGCGGCAGCAGGCTCACCGGGTCGATCCAGCTCACCCGGCGCAGATACACCGAATTGCCCGCCTCCACCGGCACGCTCTCCAGCACGTCGCAGGCCACCCCATCGAGGGTCTCCTGGCCGATCACGCGGTGCGTGTCCATCGTCGGCTTGCGGTCGCGCAAGTCCTCGAAATAGTAGTCGGAATTGACGAAACGCCCGCCCTTGCGGTTCGAATCGACGCGGCGCACGCGCTGCATCGCGGGCAGATAGATCCACTGGTTCGATGCACCGTCGGCCGCATCGAGCGTCAGCAGGCCGGTGCCCGCGATGTCGGCGGGGTCGGTGAAGCGGATCAGGGTCGACACCTCGCCACCCTCGCCGCTCAGCCGGTACACCACCATGCTGCGCACCCGGGGGCTGCGCCCTTCTTCGGTCAGCGACATCGTGACAACCGAGGTGGCGTCCTCGCCGTCCGCGCGGTCGTACACCCGCTGGGCCAGCGCCCGCCCGGCGTCGTCCGCCAGCGCGGCGGACCCGATCAGCAATCCCGCGCCCAACCCTGCGAGCACACGCGACACGCGCTTCACGAACTGGCGGCGCTCAGGCACCTGCAAATCTTTCATCACTCCTCCCCGCCGCAAGCGCGAATCCCTGCGGCATTCTAGCCCAGCCGCACGACGTATCGGCGTACGCGCGGCCTCCTCAGCGCTGGGCGTCGAGCTTGGCCAGCCGGCGCTTGGCGATGTAACTCTTCAGGCGCTGCAAGGGGTTGCGGTTGCCCATCCACAGCCGGCGGTGATGAAAACGCCCGACGCGCGCATCCAGATACGTATACCAGGGCACGCAGCGCAGCGCCTCGGGATGCAGCAACGCCACCAGCGCCTGGGTGGTGATGAAGCCCGCGCACAGCTTGCAGCCCGCCACCGAGCTCGGCCCCTTGCGCGCCTTGAGGTTGATGGAATTCGGGTCGAGATAGCGCAAGTGATAGAGCTCGGGCGCGAAGCCGAGCAGGAACTGCACGATCTTCTCGTCCTCGCTCATGTCGGGCGTGATCGCAAAGTAGTCGTCGTAGGCCATGCCCTGCGGCCCGAAGGCCAGCACGCCCGCCCCCAGCCCGAGCGGCACGGCGGCGATCGTCGCCAACCCGCGCTTGGTGGCCGCGTTGACCAGCAGCGGATGCTTGTCCACCGCAAACGCGTCGACCGCATCCACTGCCAGGTCGACCCCATCGAGGAAGGCGTCGATGTTGCCCGGCTGGATCCCGTCCTCGAAGGTCGTGATGCGCAGCTCCGGATTGATCGCCCGCGCGTGCTCCACCATCACCTCGAGCTTGCGCCGCCCCAGCGTCGGCACGCTGGCGCCGTACTGGCGGTTGAAGTTCACCAGCTCGAACTCATCGAACTCGGCGAGGTGAAAGCCGCCGACGCCGGCGCGCACCAGGCTGATCAGGTAGTCGCCACCGACGCCACCCATCCCGGCGATCGCGACGGTGGCATTGCGCAGACGCTCGTGCTCGGCGGTGCTGACTACGCCGAGGTTGCGGCTGAAGGCTTCGTTGTAGTTGAAGGGAGTCAAGACAGGTCTCCGACGATGACGGGGTTGGCGTCATCTTTTAGCAGAGCAGGCCACATTACAAGGGCGGAATCCACAATCGAGGGAGAGCAAGCTGGAGGGTCTCCCGGAGCCGTGAAGTGTCGGTTTTTTTTACACTCACAAAATCCTGCGCCCAGTACGACTCGCTATCCATCTGTTTTAAAACACATCTCGTATACAGGCATGGATAATGCTTATTACTCGGCGGGGGAAACGCGCAGGCGCCCGGTACCCAACCAACCTGGAGGCAAGATCATGAAACTCAATAAATTTGCAGCAGTACTGGCCGCTTCGTCGATGTTTGCGTCGGGCGCAGCGATGGCAGAGGCGTTTTACCTTGTTGCTCCCGACGACAAGGGTGGCGGAACGACAAGCACTGCCACATCTTTCAGCGCAAACTGGCTCGCAAACTCGGTGTACGACCCCGGCCTCGATGGAGTTGTGAACGCAGGCGACTCCGTGACAGACTCAGTTATTAAAGACTACACGCTTGAGGGCGTGACGGTTAATAACTACTTCGGTGAACTCGGCTTCATTCCTACCCTTTTCAATACAGCAGGCTTTGGGTCGACATGGGGCCTTTATTTCGACTACGAGATCTTTGGCACGGTATTGAGTGTAGGGGGGACCGGCTCCAGCATCCTGGCTGCATACGACTCCGGCACGGTCAACATTTATTACGATGACTTTGGTGGCCGAGTCGAAGGTGATGCTGCACGCGATCCGTCGGCGGATTTGAAGCTTATGTCTGTCGACATAACGGGAAGCGGTGGTGACGTCGCGAACTTCCTCTTGTACGGTACAGTTACCGACGTTGCTGATGACTTTTTCTACTTTGCTGACGGCGTGGACTTTGCATCGCTTATCGGAGCTGGTTTCGCCATCGAGATGCGTGTCGATACCAACTTGGATACGGACCTTATTCCGACACTGCAGGACGATGGCACATTTGCACGTACATCGGACCTCGATGGTAGCGTGCGCTTTAATCGAGTACCCGAACCCGGCGTGCTTGCACTTCTCGGCATTGGCCTCATCGGCCTCGGCGCAGCGCGTCGCATGAAGAACGCTGCCTGACTCAGGCCCGGCGTAGGAAAAACCGCGCAGATATCTGCGCGGTTTTTTTTGACTGTTTTCTGGAGAAATCCAGCGAATCGGTGAATGCTACCGCGCTCGGCCAAGCAGTCCGGTGGCCTCGCTAAATATGAAGGCCTACATCACGGTAAGCCTTGGACTCCCCTGCAACCGGCCAAACCGCAGAGGTGATCATGATCTGCGACTCTGCTTCCACCCCCCCGAACATGAACCGATACAAGCACGAATTACGCGCCGCCAGCCCCGCCTTCGCAGCCTGCGCCCCAATCAGATAGGGCTGACGCGCAGGGCTGACTGCGGTGTTCAGCGGGCCGGCCTCATGAAAGGGAAAACCCAGCCGGTTGAGTAAGCGCGCGAGCGCCGGCTCCATCGCCGCGTAGCAGTGCGTGATCCCGTAGCGGTTGGCGAGATTGATGATTTCGCGGTACAGCCCGAGCGCAACCACCGGCCCTTCGCGCTTGAGCATGGCGTGCACCGAGTCGCCCACCGCGCCCAGCGCACGGCGGCGGCGTCCGCCGCTCGAGCCCTCGGCGCGGTCTCTGCGCAAGCTTGATGCGAGCGCCAGACGGCCGATCTCTCCGACCTGCCCGGCTGGACTCTCCGGCGCGCACGACAGCTTGTAGCGTGCATTGACATTCAAGCCCTTCGGCCCGGGCAGGATCAGCCGCGAGCAGCCCACGGCAACGCCCGTGTGTTTCAGGCGGCACAGCACGTGGAGACTGTGCACGTCGTAGTCGTCGCTTTCGATGGCGACGCCGCGCGCGCTGCGCCCGTCAGGCACGATACGGCCCAACTCCTCGCAGAACACCTCATGGCGCAAGGCCAGGTATTCCGCGTACGCGCCCGTGCCGGGCTCGACCACTGAGTATTCGTATTTTTCCAGCACCATCCACACCTTAAAGTTCACGCGTGTGCAGCGGCGTGATGCATCAAAGCATTCGCACGCGTATGTTGCCGAGGAAGATAACCCAGGCTCGCGAATAATCAGTCAAGCGAATTGTAAATCTATTCGTGACAGATCTCACACATGAAGGCGAAAAGCGGGCTGGAAGAACCACCTGATCACGTCATGGCGGGCGCCGTCCTCTGTTGGTCCTGCATGAACCGCAGCACGGCCTCTTCACGGGCGCCCAGGCTGCGTTCGATCTCGAGCGCGCTGATCAGGAACACGCGCCGCGGCGGCGACACGCCCTCGTTCACCGGCCCCACCGGCACGAACGGAAAACCCAGCGCAATGAGCAGTCGGCTGAAATGGCTGTCCATCGCGGCCACGCAGTAGTCGACCCCGCTGCCCTTGCAGAGCTGGTAGATCTCGCGGTACATCCCCAGAACCAGCTCGGGCTGATGACGGCGCAGGCCCTCCGGCTTTCTGAACATCTCGCTGTCGGGGTCGCCCTGGATGGGCTTGTCCTGGTCCGAATGCCGGCGCCGGAAGTGTTGGGCGATCGCCATGCGCGATATTTCGCCGATTCGGTCGTCGCTTGCGTCAGCGTAAGGCAGCGGACGGTCGATGACGTAGCGCGGGGTGACGTTCAAGCCTTTTTCGCTGGGCATGATGATGCGCACGAATCCGGCCACCGATTCGTCGGCCTTGTAATAGGCGACGAAGTGCCGGCTGTGTTCGTCATAGCCGTCGGTCTCGATCGGCCGGCCGTTGCTGGAGCTGAAACCGGGGGGCTCGACCCTGCCCAGCTCGGCACAGAAGACGTCGTAACGCGCCTCGAGATAGCGCTCGTAGGCAGGCGTGTCCGGCAGGACTTGCTCGAAGCGAAAGTAAGTGGTTTCCATGTTCAGCCTCAGGTCAAAATATCGATCATGCCTTCTCGCCGGACACGATGAAGACGCCGGCGGCCACCATCAGGCGCCCCGACGCCACCTTGTCGGCGAGTTCTTCGTAAAGCGCCCGGACATCCACTGCCCCACCGAGGAGCGAAGCCTTGTATCCGAGCAGAATGTTGAACAACACCTGAAACGGCAATTCGCTGCTGGTCAGCGCCAGGACCCGACTCCTGACGTTGATGAAGCCCGCCTCGGTCATCAGGGCCTGCAGCTTGCGCCCGATGAAGCGGTCGCCACCCTGCGTGGTCTGGACGGTCTGCGCATCGCGCAGCAGGTCGCTCACGCGCGGCTCTTGCGGATGAAGGATCACCAGCCCGTCGTCGGAATCGACCGCGCAGAAGCGCCCGCCGCTGCGGGTGACGCGATGGACTTCACGCACCACTTCGAGCGCCTGCGGGACGTGCTGGAGCACAAAGCGTGCATAGGCGAAGTCGATCTGCGCGTCGCCGATCGGCAAGGCGTTGCCGAAGGCCTGATGGACGAAGAGACCGCGGGCGGGCCTGGTACGCACATTGGCGTCGATCTGCGCGGACAGGGTCGGGCTGGGCTCGACTGCGTGCAGGCTGCCCTCGGGTGCCAGTTCGGCCAGCAGATCGGAAACGAAACCGGGCCCACTGCCGACCTCGAGCACGTCGTGGGACGGCTGCAAGCCTGCCGCACGCAGGATGCCGGCCTCCATGCCGCGGATGGCCTGGGACTGCTGGTAAAGACGCGTGGTCTGGAACGAGGCATCGTCCAGGCGTTCGAAATTGTATGAGCCGGTGGTCATGACTTGATGAGCATCCAGTTAATGATTTAAGCATCGATGCCGCCGTCACTTAAGCACAGCGTGATGCGGTCTTCAATATACGCCACCAGGCACCGACGGTTTCAAGCGGCGATACCGATCGTCATGCAAAAATGCGGCCCGAACAAAACGGGGCCCGCAGTTGCGAGCCCCGTCCATTCGAGAGAGCGGACTTGCTCAGCCCTTCAACGCATCCCTGATCTGCTCGAGCGTACTCGGATCGTCGATGGTGGTCAGATCCCCTGCATCGCGCCCTTCGGCCAGCGCCTGGATCGAGCGCCGCAGCATCTTGCCCGAACGCGTCTTGGGCAGACCGCCGATGAAGTGCACACGGGCCGGACGGGCGATCGCGCCCAGGCTCTCATCCACCTTCTTCATCACCTCCTTCTCGAGCGCGGCGCGCTTCTCGGCGGTGTCGACCGTGGTGGCGTCCTTCACCACCGCGAAGGCCATCGGCATCTGGCCCTTGAGCGGGTCGGCCACACCCACCACCGCGACCTCGGCGATCGCCGGGTGAGTCTGCACCGCCTCTTCGATCTCGCGGGTGCCCAGGCGGTGGCCGGCGACGTTGATGACGTCGTCCATGCGCCCGAGGATGGTGTAGTAGCCCTTGTCGTCCTTGATGCCCCAGTCGGACGAGGAGTAGATGACCGGATCGGAGAACAGGCTGAAGTAGGTGCTGACGAAGCGGTCGTCCTGGCCCCACACGGTGGACAGGCAGCCCGGCGGCAGCGGCGGCACGATGCCGACGATGCCCTTCTCGTTGGCGCCGCACTCGGTGCCGTCCTCGCGGTAGATGTGCAGGTCGTAGCCATACACCGGGAAGGCGGGCGAGCCGAGCTTGATCGGGCTGTCCTCGACGCCGCGGCAGATGGCGAGCATCGGCCAGCCGGTTTCGGTCTGCCAGTAGTTGTCGATGACCGGGATGCCGAGCTCGCGCATGATCCACTCGTGCGAGGTCTCATCCAGCGGCTCGCCGGCGAGGAACAGGTGCTTGAGCGAGGACAGGTCGTACTTCTTGAGGAAGGCCGGGTCCTGCTTCTTGAGCACGCGCACCGCGGTCGGCGCCGAGAACATGACGCTGACCTTGTACTTCTCGACGATCTGCCACCAGATGCCTGCGTCAGGGCGCAGCGGCGTGCCTTCATACATGATCGTGGCCATGCCGCCGATGAGCGGGCCGTAGATGATGTAGCTGTGGCCGACCACCCAGCCGATGTCGGAGGTCGCGAACATCGTCTCGCCGGCCTCACCGGTGAAGATGTGCGGCATCGTCGAGGCCAGCGCGACCAGATAGCCGCCGGTGTCGCGCTGCACGCCCTTGGGCTTGCCGGTGGTGCCGGAGGTGTACAGGATGTAGCTCGGCTCGGAGGACTCCAGCCATACGACCGGCACCTTGGCGTCCATGTGCCTGGCGCGCAGTTCTGCGTAGTCGACGTCACGGCCTTCGACCCGGGGGAAGCCCTTGTCCAGGCCGCGATCGATGATCAACACCTTGGCGGGCGGGAATTCGGCGAGCTTGCAGGCTTCGTCCACCAGGTGCTTGTATGGCACCGGCTTGCCGTTGCGCATGCCGGCGTCGGCGCTGACCATCAGCACCGGCTTGGCGTCGTCGATGCGGGTGGCGAGCGAGCCGGCCGCGAAACCGCCGAACACCACGGAGTGGATGGCGCCGATGCGCACGCAGGCGAGCATGGCAAACGCAGCCTCGGCGACCATCGGCATGTAGATCAGCACGCGGTCGCCACGCTTGACGCCAAGCTCCTGGTAAATCGCCGCCATGCGCTCGACCTCGCGCTGCAGCTCGGCGAAGGTATAAATCTTCTCTTCGTTGGTCTCGGTGGAGATGTAGACCAGCGCGCGGTCGTTCGGCCGTTCCGCGGCATGGCGATCGACGGCGTTGTAGCACAGGTTGGTTTCGCCGCCCTTGAACCACTTGACGAAAGGCGGGTTGGAAAAGTCGCAGATCTGCTCTGCAGGCTTGTTCCAGTGCACGAGCTGGGCTTGCTCTGCCCAGAACCCGTCGCGGTCTTCGATGGAACGGCGGTGGAACTGTTGATAATCGCTCATTGCTTCCTCTCTCCCTTCGATGATCCCTGGTCTTGGTTGGCACACCACGACCTCGTCACACCGGGACAGCGCGACGCGGCCGACAGGTCTGCCGAGTTCAGACGGAGGTCCGGGTTGCCTCCCCGTCGTCGTAGTCGTCTCCGCCCTTTTTCTGGATCGCCTTAAGCCTGGCGAGCGGTAGTCCGACCTGGTGCTGCGATTCAATCAATTCGAGCAGCGGCATCAGGGTCGCGATGACCCCCGGCAACTGCGCACAAACCTCTCCACGGCCACCCGCGCGCAGCTGGCGGAGCACGTTGTCGATGCTGGGCATGCGCGCGAGCTGGCGCTCGATATCGGCGGGGTCCACCTCGCCGGCATCGGCGAACACACGGTTGCCACCTGCGGCGCGCGCCTGCGCGGCGCGCTCGACGGCCAGGGCCAACAGATCGCTCACCGCCGTGCGCTGGTCGGCCAGCGCGTTGGCTACGCCGATGCTGAGCGTGACCCGGATGCGCTCGTCGCGATAGGCCATCACCAGCTTCTCGACGCTGGTGCGCACCCGCAAGCCAAAGGCACAGCTCGACACCCGGTCGATGCCCGGCGAGAGCAGCGCAAACTGCGCGGCGGAGTGCTGCGAAAGCGTGTCCTCGGTACGAATGCGCCCGGTGATCAGCTTGCCGAGCTTGCGCAGGATGAGCTGCACTACATGCGAGCCATAGCGCGCGTTGAGCTCGTCGTACTGATCGACTTCGACCACCATCGCACCGATGTCGGCATGGCGCCGGCGCGCCTCGGCCACCACCTGGGCGCCGTGATGTTCGAGGTAGGCCGACGTGGCAAGGCCGGATTCCGGATCGACCGGGCTGTGCTGTGCGAGCGCGACGCGACTGAGCGCGAGCTCGCTCTGCGCCTTGGCCAGGCGCACCAGCGAGGTCAGCGTGGCGAGCAGCTCCACGCTGCCCGAGCCCTTGGGGATGAAGCCGTTGGCGCCCAGCGCCAGCGCACGCTCGCGCGCCGACTCGTCCTCGTCGCCGGAGATGATGACCACCGGCAGCTCGCGCACGCGCGAAACCTTCGAGGCCCGGATGCGCTCGAGCAGACCATAACCGTCGAGGCGCGGCATGCCTATGTCGGTGAGGACGAGCTCGATGCCCGGATCGACGAGCAAGGCCTCCCAGCCCGCCTCGCCGTCGGGCTCCTCGCGCACCTCGAAGCGGCCGCGGATGTGCTTGACGATGGACGCGCGCACCATTCGCGAATCGTCGATGACGAGGATGCGGGGAAGTCGGTCGTCAGCGCTCATCGTCACCCCGTCTATTCAGCCATGCCGGATCAGGCGCCGATACGCACGACGGTACGGCCCTTGACGCGGCAGTGGATGAAATCGTCGAAGGCAGCGGGCAGGTCGTCGAAGGCAATCGTGCGCGTGATCGCGGCGAGATGGCGCGGCTTGAGGTCGGTGGCCAGGCGATCCCACACGCGCTGCCGGGTCGGGAAGCCGATGTAGCCCGAATCCACCCCGAGCAGGCTTACGCCGCGCAGGATGAAGGGGAACACCGTGGTGTCGATGTTGAAGCTCGCCGCGTTGCCGATGCTCGCCACCGTGCCGGCCTGCTTCATGGTCGCCAGCACCCAGTGCAGGATCTGGCCGCCGACGTTGTCTACCGCGCCCGCCCACCTTGCCGCCTCGAGCGGGCGCACCTTGTCGAAGTCGATGGTCGAGCGCAGCAGGATCTCGGCCGCGCCCAGCATCTTGAGGTAGTCGGCCTCGGCCTCCTTGCCGGTGAGCGCAACCACGTGGTAGCCGAGCTGCGCGAGCATGTCGATCGCCAGCGCGCCCACACCGCCGGTGGCGCCGGTGACGATCACCGGGCCATTGGCGGGCGCCAGGCCGTTGTCTTCCATGCGCACGATGCCCAGTGCCGCGGTGAAGCCTGCGGTACCGAGCGCCATCGCCTCGAACAGATCCAGCCCCGCCGGCAGCGCGATCACCCAGCCTGCCGGCACGCGCGCGTACTCGGCATAGCCGCCGTGATGCGCCACACCGATGTCGAAGCTGGTGGCGATGACCTTGTCGCCGGGCTGAAAACGCGCGTCGGCGCTTTCCACCACCTCGCCGCACAGGTCGATGCCACCCACGCAGGGAAAGCGGCGGATGATCTTGCCCGCGCCGGTCGCGGCCAGCGCGTCCTTGTAGTTGATGCTCGAGTAGTGCACGCGGATCGTGACCTCGCCCGCATCAAGTTGCTCGGCCCCAAGTGTGCCCATGCGGCTGACGACCTTGCGGTTCTCGTCCTGGTCGATCACGAAAGCCTTGAAGGGGTTCATCCGGAAGTCTCCTGTGGAACGCTTGGGCCTGGCGGCGCGGCCCATAATTATAGCCTCATGATTACAGGTAATTCTGCCGCGCTGGCCTTGCCGGGTTCCGTTGGAGCGGGCTTGCCCACGAAAGCGGCGACTGCGCGCGCGATGTTCACGAACAAACCCCCGGCTAACCGCTCCTGACAATGACTGACCGCGGCGCGTGACGTTCAAGAATGGAGCCGGCCTGCCGTTAAGATGCAAGCCTCAGAAGTCAGCCCTCCTTGCGGATCGAGCCTCGAATGTCCTTGCTGCAAACCCCCCTGCCGTCGGTGCAGGCCTACGTGCAAGCCTTCTCGGATGCACCCCTGCCGGTGCTGCGCCATACGGTGCGGGCCTTCGCTACCCTGCGCGAAAGCGGCGAGAACGTCGGCGCACGCCATCTGGCTGGAATCGTCATCTCCGACCCATTGATGACCATGCGGCTGCTGACGCATCTCGAACGCCACCGCCGCCAGTCGCAGAACCACGACATCACCACCATCGAACGCGCGGTGCTGATGATGGGCGTGGAGCCGTTCTTCACCGCGTTCGCCGAGCTGCCCACGGTCGAGGACGCCCTCGCCGAACACCCACGCGCACTGATTGGCGTGCTCAAGGTGATCGCCCGCGCGCGTCGCGCCGCCGACTACGCGCGCGATTTCGCGGTCGTACGCCGCGACATCGATCCGCAGGAAATCACCGTCGCCACGCTGCTGCACGAGGCCACCGAGATCGTGTGCTGGATCGTGGCGCCCCAGCTCACGCTGCAGGTTATCGAGCGCCAACGCGAGAACCCGCGCATGCGCAGCGCCGATGCCCAGCGTGCAGTGTTCGGCACCAGCATGCCCGAACTGCAGCTCGCGCTGATTCGCGCCTGGCACCTGCCCGAACTGCTCGTGAGCCTGCTCGACGACAGCCAGCAGGACAACCCGCGGGTGCGCACGATCCAGCTCGCGACCGACTTCGCCCGCCACCTCGCCCACGGCTGGGAAGACCCGGCGCTGCCGGACGACCTTGACGCCCTCGAGGCGCTGCTGCACCTGAGCCGCGAACCCCTGCTCCAGCGCCTGGGCGTACCGGAAGAGGTTCGTGTGCGCTTCCTGCCACCACCTGCCGCGGAACCCGCCACTGCACCGACGGCCTGATCCGCAGCAGCCTGCTCCACCCTGCGGCCTCGACCCTGCACGCGCGCAGCGAGCGACTCAGCCGCACATCAGCATCAGGCTGCCGAAATCGAGCAGAAGCGCCGGGTGCTGGTAGGCCGCGAACACCAGCCCGAGCACGGCCGCCGCCAGCACAATCAGCGCCAGGCGCAGCAGACCAGCCCGCAAAGAGCGCGCGGGCGTCGTCGCCTCCTGGGAGCGGGCTTGCCCGCGAATCTCGCTCATCGCGCCTCCGCCCGCAGCAGCGGTGCCTCGCGCACCGGCAGCGACAGCGCCGCCGCCATCACCGACAGCGCGATCGACAGCCACCACGCCATCAGGTACGACCCGCTGAGGTCGAAGATGCGCCCGCCCAGCCAGGCACCCAGGAAGCCGCCGATCTGGTGACCGAGGAAAACGATGCCGTACAGCATGCCCATGTAGCGCAGCCCGAAGATGTGCCCGACCAGCCCGCTGGTGAGCGGCACCGTGCCCAGCCACAGCAGGCCCATCACCGCCGCGAACACGTACAGCGTGAGCTGCGACAGCGGAAACAGCAGCAGTGCGAGGATGGCGACGATGCGCAGCGCGTAGATCCACGCCAGCAGCCACTTCTTGCTGTAGCAGCCGCCCAGCCAGCCCGACAGAAAGGAGCCGAAGATGTTGAACAGCCCGATCAGGGCGACCGCGGTCATGCCGATGTTGGCCGACATGCCGCTATCCACGACGAACGCGGGCAGGTGCAGCATGATGAAGGCGGTCTGGAAGCCGCACACGAAGAAGCTCCAGAACAGGTAATGAAAGCTCGGCGTGCGCATCGCTTCGCCGAGCGCCTGGCGCATCGACTGCTGGACGCCGGCGCTGCGATCGCTGGTACCGGTGACGGCCGCCGCGAGCGGGATGATCAGCGCAATACCCAGAGCCAGCCAGAGCAGCGCATCCTGCCAGCCCACCATGCTGATCAGCCCCTGCCCCACCGGCAGCACCGCGAACTGGCCGAAGCTGCCGCCGGCCGACGCCAGCCCGAGCGCCATGCTGCGTTTTTCGGGTGCGGCCATGCGCCCGATCACGCCCAGCACCACGCTGAAGGTGGTGCCCGACAGCCCCATGCCGATGAGCAGCCCGGCGCCGACGTTGAGACCGAGCGCGGTGTCGGCGTGCGCCATCACCACCAGGCCCACGATGTAGAGCAGCGCGCCGCCGACCAGCGTGCGCCCCGCGCCGTGGCGGTCGGCGAAGGCACCCGCAAAGGGCTGGAACAACCCCCACAGCAGGTTCTGCAGCGCGATCGAGAACGAAAACAGCTCGCGCGACCACCCCTGGTCGAGCGTCATCGGCTGCAGGAACAGCCCGCCGGTGTGGCGCACGCCCATGGCGAGGGTGAGGATCAGGGCGCCGCAGGCCATGACCACGGCCGGGCGGCGAAGGAAGGAGGGATTCAATGAGGGATTCGGACTGGACAAGACTGGGACTTCCGCTTCGAGGGCCCGGATTGCGGGCCACTGTGGCATGCGTAACGGTTGACGCGAGGCCGCGAGTATAAGATGTCGCCGAATAAACAGGAGTCGCCTCATGAGCATCGGCAGCGCAGTCTTTCTCGGTCTGGTCGTCCTCGCCCTGGTCTATGGCGTGGTCACCTACAACGGCCTGGTCCAGCTCAAGCACAACATCGCCAAGGCCTGGGCCAACATCGACGTGCTGCTCAAACAGCGCCACGACGAGCTGCCCAAGCTGGTCGAGGTGTGCCGCCAGTACAAGCAGTTCGAACAGGAGACGCTCGCCCGCGTCACCGAGGCGCGCGCACGCGTGGCCAAGGCGCGCGAGGCGCACGACGTGCCCGCTTTGGGCGCCGCAGAGAACCTGCTGCGCGCCGGCCTCGGACAGATCTTCGCCGTGGCCGAGGCCTACCCCGAGCTCAAGGCCAACGAGCACTTCATGCAGTTGCAGACGCGGATCACCGCGCTCGAGAACAGCATCGCCGACCGCCGCGAGTGGCACAACGAATCGGTGAATCTGCACAACGTGCGCATCGAGCAGTTCCCCGACCTGATCGTTGCCCGCATGTTCGGCTACACCGAACAGCCGCTGCTGCAGTTCAGCGTGACTGAAAAGGCCGATGTGGACCTGAAGGCGCTGTTTACCGCCTGAAGTCCTTGTCCTCCTGCGCCCTGTCCCGCCTCCTGCCTGCCCTTCCCCACACCCGCCCCCGCCTGCGCCCGGGCGGCTGAGCCATGCTCGTGCATCTGCGTCCCGTCCGCATGGATCTCGCCCTGCCGGCGATCCAGTTCGGCGCCGTCCTGCTCGCGCTGCGCTTCGGCGAGCGTCCGGGCACGATCGCCGCGCTCGTGATCCTGCTCGCCACCGGCCTGCTCGGCTGGGTGCGGGCGATCCGTCACGCCCGCCTGATCGCCGATACGCCCACCGCACGCATCGCCTCCGCGGCCCAGGGTTACACCGAGTTGCAGGGCCGCGGCCAGCCGCTCGACGGCACGCCCCTGCTGTCGCCGGTCAACGCGCTGCCCGTGCTGTGGTACCGCCTGATGACCGAGCGCCGGCAATCCGATGGCAAGTGGCGGGTGGTGAGCACCGACACCAGCGACGCGTCCTTCCTGCTCGACGACGGCAGCGGTCTGTGCGTCATCGACCCCGACGGCGCCGAGATGCTGGTGCGGCGCTGCGATGAGTTCCGTCGCGATGACATGCGCTACCGGCAGTGGGCGCTGATCCGCAACGACCGCCTGTATGTACTCGGCGATTTCGCCACCCTGGGCAGCGTCGACGTGGACTTCGACTTCGCCACCCAGGTGCGCGACCTGCTCGCGCAATGGAAGACCAACCACCCCGAACTGCTCGAGCGCTTCGATCTCGATGGCAATGGCGAGATCGACCTCCGCGAATGGGAACTCGCGCGCGCGCAGGCCAGGCGCGAGGTACGCCGCATGCAGACCGAGGTGCGCGCCGCGCCCGAGCTGCACGTGATGCGCCGCCCCGCCGACAGGCGCCTGTTCCTGATCTCGGACCGCGACCCCGAGCAGATCGGGCGCAACTACCGCTGGCTGGCGGCCTTCCACGCCTGCGTGTTCCTCGGCGCAGCGGCGGCGGGAGCGTGGTTCGTGCAGATCGGGGTGATCTGAAGCCTGAGGCGCGTGCGCCCGCCATACCCGTGGGAGCGGGCTTGCCCGTGAATCTCGCAGGCTCGAGCGCTGCATTCGCGGGCAAGCCCGCTCCCACAGACGGCCCGCTCGCACGGACCGGCAACGCGCCCGGCCGCGCTCAGCCAGTGGCGCGCGACTCCAGCTCTTCCCAACGCAGCATCGCAGCCTCGATCTCGCCCTCGAGCGCATCCATCCGCGCCTTGATCTGCGCGACTTCCTGCGGCGCACTCTGATACAGCGTCGGGTCGGCCATGCGCGCGTGCAGCGCGGCCTGCTCGTCTTCCAGCGCGGCGATGCGCTCGGGCAGGGACTCGAGCTCGCGCTTTTCGTTGAAGGACAGCCTGGCCGGACGGTTGGTGGCCTTGGAATCGGCTGCGCGCGCCTTGTCGGTGGGCGTGGCGCTGCGCTTGGCATTGTCGCGCGCGGCGGCCTGGGCCGCCTGCGCCGTCTGAGCGGCCTCCGCGGCACGCTTGGCCTGCACGCGCTGCCAGTCACCGTAGCCACCGGCGTACTCACTCCACAAACCGTCGCCTTCGGCAGCGATCACCTGGGTGACGACGTTGTCGAGAAAGGCGCGGTCGTGGCTGACCAGGAACAGCGTGCCGTCGTAGGCGTCGAGCAGCTCCTCGAGCAAGTCGAGGGTCTCGATGTCGAGGTCGTTGGTCGGCTCGTCCAGCACCAGCACGTTGGCCGGGCGAGCGAACAGGCGCGCCAGCAGCAGGCGGTTGCGCTCGCCGCCGGACAGCGACTTGACCGGCGAGCGCGCACGCTGCGGCGCAAACAGGAAGTCGCCGAGGTAGCCGATGACGTGCTTCTTCTCGCCGCCGATCTCCACAAAATCGGAGCCTGGGCTGATGACTTCGGTCAGTGGCAGCTCGGGGTCGAGCTGTTCGCGCAACTGATCGAAGTAGGCCACCGTCTGGCGGGTGCCACGGCGCACCGTGCCCTCGTCGGGCTCGATCTCGCCGAGGATGAGCTTGAGCAGCGTGGTCTTGCCGGCGCCGTTGGGGCCGAGAAAGCCGATGCGGTCGCCACGCAGGATGCGGGTGGAAAAATCGCGCACGACGACCTTGTCGCCGTAGCGCTTGCTCACATGGGTGAGCTCGGCCACCATCTGCCCGCTCTTGTCGCCGGTATCGACCGCGAGGCTCACGTTGCCGAGACGGTCGCGGCGCGCGGCGCGCGCGTTGCGCAGGGCTTCGAGCCGGCGCACGCGGCCCTCGTTGCGGGTGCGACGGGCTTCGACACCCTTGCGGATCCACACCTCTTCCTGGGCGAGGAACTTGTCGAAGCGTGCAGTGGCTTTTTCTTCGGATTCCAGCTCTTCCGCCTTGCGCCGCAGGTAGTCGGCGAAGCGCCCCGGGTAGCTCGCCAGCCGGCCGCGGTCGAGTTCGATGATGCGGGTGGCGACGTTGTCCAGGAACACGCGGTCGTGGGTGATCACCATGACCGCGCCGCGAAAGTCGCGGATCAATTCCTCGAGCCACAGGATGCCGTCGAGGTCGAGGTGGTTGGTGGGCTCGTCGAGCAGCAGCAGGTCGGGCTCGGCGACCAGGGCGCGCGCCAGCGCCACGCGCTTGATGCCACCGCCCGACAGGCTGGAAACCTTCGCTGCCGGGTCGAGTCCGATACGCGCCACGACCTGCTCGACGCGCTGGTTCAGGCGCCAGGCCTCGGCGGACTCCACCGCATGCTGCAGGGTGTCGAGCCGGGCCAGGGCCTCGGGCGTGGCATGCTCGGACACCGCGACCATGGCGGCGTGGTAATCGACCAGAAGCTGCGCGGCGGCGCCCAGGCCGTCGGCGATGGTGGCGAAGACGTCGCGCTCGAGGGTGAAGTCGGGCTCCTGCGGCACGTAGGCGGTGACCATTTCGGACTGCCGCCAGACTGTGCCATCATCGAGCGCCGCCTGGCCGGCGAGCGCGCGCAGCAGGCTGGATTTGCCCGAGCCGTTGCGCCCGATGAGGGCGACGCGCTCGCCCCCATCGAGCTGAAAACTCACGTGATCGAGCAGATCGACGTGACCGAAGGCGAGGCAGGCGTTATCGACGGAAAGCAGGGGCATTGGCGCTGGGTGCAGCGATCGGCTGCAGTTCGGAACAAGGCTGGCGATTTTAGCCCCGCGCTGGCGGCGCGGGCGGAATACCGCATAATGCAGTGCACAATTTTTGTCCGGTGGTGATCTTCGTCGCCTGTCCCGGGCGCCCCTGCGCGGCCCCATCCCGTTCCGCGGCCCGCAGAAAACAGGTACATGAACACGATGGAAAGACTCCTCGAACGCTTTGGTCAGCCCGACCAGGACCAGGTCGCCCTGTGGGTGGCGTTGGTCGACAAACTGCGCCCGCCGCGTCCGACCCAGACCGACAAGGCCACCGAGAACCTGCGCGCGCTGTGCAATCTGCTGGCGCGCCGCCCCGATCTGCTCAACGTGCTGCGCAGCGCGATGCTGCGCCTGTTCGACGAGCGCAAGCAGGTGACGATGTACGTCTCCTCCGGCCTGCTGCCCTCGACCGGGTTCTTCTCCGAGACCTCGCGCCGCATCGGGGGCCGCCTGCTCCCCGACGTGATCGACACCGCCTACCTCAAGGATCTGCTGTCGGTGGTGTTCCATCGCGTGGACGACGAGGTCTGGGTCAACGCCATTGCGGATGCCGACTGGCTGGAGCTGCTGCGCCTGCTGGTCGGCCACCAGACGCCGATGTTCGAGGAAGACGCCAGCCCGCTGCCGAACGCAGTCGGGGAGATCCTCGAGTCGCTGCGCGTGCTCTCCTTCCACGTCTCGGCGATTGGGCTGGATCCGGAACTGGTGCGCATCGACCCCAACCTCGAGGAGTACGAGTCCCCCTTTCTGGCCCAGAACGCCGAGTTGCTGACCTATATCCAGCATTACAGCGACTGGTGGACCACGCCCGGCGCACTGATCGCCGACGACAAGCATCTGAGCGTGATGCTGCACCAGTGCGACGAGGTGCTGCAGCGCGTCAGGAAGCGCGCGATGCGCATCGGCACCAGCCTCACGCTCACCTTCAAGCTCGAGCGCCTGCGCCAGCACCTCGAGCGCATCCACGAGCTGATCGAGTTGCTCGGTGAATTGCGCACGCGGCGCGTGGTGGAAGACGCCGCGCCGCGCATCGTGCGCCTGTTCAAGACCCTGGTGCGCGCCGAGTGCCGCAAGAACATCCTCGCCGACTACTGGGGCAAGAACGTCGAGCTGCTATCGCTGCGCATGACCGAGAGCGCGAGCAGGACGGGCGAACACTACATCACCAGTTCCCGCACCGAGTACTTCAGGCTGTTCGCGTCGGCAGCGCTCGGGGGCCTGATCATCGCCTTCATGGCCGCCAACAAGATCGTACTCGACAGCCAGGGCATGGCTCCGCTCAACGAGTTGCTGTCGTTCTGCCTCAATTACGGCCTCGGCTTCATGCTGATCCACATGCTCGGCGGCACGGTCGCCACCAAACAGCCTGCCATGACCGCAAACGCGATCGCCGCCTCGATCGGCGAGGCCAAGGGCAAGACGCGCGACCTCGAAGCGCTCGCCGACCTGATCGTGCGCACCATACGCAGCCAGACCGGCGCCATCCTCGGCAACATCGGCTTGGCGATTCCGGTGGCGCTGATCGTGGGCTTCGTGATCAAGTTCGGCACCGGCGAGCACTTCGTCACGCCCGAGAAGGCTCAGCAACTGCTCGACGAGATCGATCCGCGCGGCGGCGCCCTGCTGTTCGCCGCCATCGCGGGCGTGTGCCTCTTCATGTCCGGGTTGATCGCCGCCTATTACGACAATCTCTCCGCCTACAACCGCGTCCCCCAGCGCCTGCGCCAGTTGCGCAGCCTGCGCCGGCTGCTCGGCGAGGCGCGCGCCGAACGCTTTGCCGCCTACGTCGAGCAGAACGTCGGCGCGCTGACGGGCAACTTCTTCTTCGGCTTCCTGCTCGGCGGCGCGACCGCAATCGGCGTGCTGTTCGGACTGCCGATCGACATCCGCCACATCGCCTTTTCGTCGGCCTACCTGGGTTATGCCGCGGCGGCGCTCGACTTCTCGATCCCCGCCACCACGGTGGCGATCGCCTTTGCCGGCGTGCTGCTGATCGGCATCACCAACCTGCTGGTGAGCTTCACGTTGACCCTGAGCGTGGCCATGCGCGCGCGCCGCATCAGCTTCGCGCAGGGCCGCAGCCTGGGTGGGTTGCTGGCGAAGCGCCTGCTGCGCGCGCCGGGTGCATTCCTGTTCCCGCCGCGGACCGACGAACCGGCACTTGGTCCGACGCCCCCGAACAGCTAGAATGCCGGCCCTGAGTCTCGTCATAGTTCAATGGATAGAACGGGCGCCTCCTAAGCGCCAGATCCAGGTTCGATTCCTGGTGACGGGACCACTTTCATCCTTGCGGTCGGCACCCCGATGACCGCACGTCCGGTGCCTGCCCGCATGCTGCGTTACGCCCATGTGCTGTTCGACCTCGACGGCACCCTGATCGACTCCGCCCCCGCCATCCTCGCAAGCTATCGCGACGCCTTCGCCGCCGCGGGCCGTGAGGCCGTGGTGCCGATCGACGCCTCGATCGTCGGCCCGCCGCTGCTCGAAACCCTTCAGATGCTGGCGGGCACGACCGAAGCTGCGGTGATCGACCCCCTGGCCGCAGGCTTCAAGGCGAGCTACGACTCCACCGGCTACCGCCAGACCGCTGCCTACGAAGGCGTGGGCGCGATGCTGGAGCGGCTGGTTGGCGCGGGGTGCACGCTGTCGATAGCCACCAACAAGCGCCTGCTGCCCACCCGGCTGATCCTCGAGCACCTCGGCTGGGCCACCCACTTTGCCACGGTGTATGCGCTCGATCTGTTCGAGCCGCGCCTGCCGCACAAGGCAGCGATGATCGCGCGCCTGATGCAGGATGAATGCATTGCGCACGATCAGGCGGTGTATGTCGGCGATCGCAGCGAGGACGGTGAATCGGCAGACGCCAACGGCCTGCCCTTCATCGCCGCGACCTGGGGCTATGGCAGCCTGAGTAGCGCCGAAATGGCACCGCACTGGCGTGCAGTCGCCACCCCGACAGCGCTCGCCGACGCGATTCTGTCCAGCACGCAATCCTGAAGGGCGCGCGTGCGCGCTGGCCTACTTCGGGTCGGCAAGCAGGCGCTGCAGATATTCGACGGGGATTGCGTAGCTGATGCCGGAGGGATCGGACAGCACGTTCTCCTTGGTCGACTTCACGAACACCATGTTCATCACACCCAGCACCTCACCGCTGACCGGATCGTAGAGCGGACTGCCGCTGTTGCCCGGATACGCGGTCGCATCGAGTTGGTAGACGCGGAACACATCGTTGGCGAGGCGGCGGATCAGGGCGGGGTTGAGGTTGCGCGAGTTGGCCTGCGGAATGCCGATCGGCGTGATCGCGGACACGATGCCCCGGTGCGTGACCGGCGTCATGCCGAGCACGTTGCCGATCGGGAAGCCGGTGAAGGCGATCTCCTGGCCCTCGAGCACGCGCGCGTTCGAGCCCAGACGCAGCGCCGGCAGCGCTGGCCCGCCCTCGAGACGCAACACGGCCAGATCACGACTGCGTTCGCTGGCCACGACGCGGGCAGGCCGCACCGTTCCGGTTTCGCCAGCGCCCGGGACGACGATCACCAGCGCCTCCATATTGTCGGTATCGAGACGCTCGGGCAGGACATGCGCGTTCGTTGCCACCAGCAGGCCATTACCGACGACGAAACCCGTGCCACGAAACTGGAAGGCCGGGCTGCGCGTGCGCTGGTAGGTGCCGACGGCCACCACCGAGGGCTTGATACGCGGCACGGTACTCACCAGATCAGCCATCGCGGGCGAAATCACGCCCCCAGACAAGGGCAAGGCGAGTACCCACATCAGGAACCGGCGCCGCCCCGCGCCCCACCTCGCGGGCCCAGACACCGTCACGTCCCGCGCCCCTCCTGGCTTGCGAGACGCAGGGTGCGCAACATCCGGCTCGGCGACACCACACTGCTGTCGAAGGGATGCTGCGCCTGGCCGACATGGCGCAGGATGCGTTCGACGTAGGCGCGCGTCTCGCGGTAGGGCGGCACGCCCCGATGGCGATCGACCGCGCCCTCGCCCGCGTTGTAGCCGGCGGAGGCGAGCGCGATGTCACCTTCGAAATACGCGAGCAGCCAGCGCAGATAGGCCAGCCCGCCGCGGATGTTCTGCTCGGGGTCGTAGACGTTGCCGACGTTGAAGCGCTCGGCGGTTTCGGGAATCAACTGCATGACGCCCATGGCACTCTTCGGCGACACGGCCTGCGGGTTGAGCGCGGACTCGGTCAAGCCGATCGCGAGCGCGAACTGAGGCTGGATGCCGTATTTCGGCGCCAGCTCGGTGAGCATGCGCGCCACTTTCTGACGTGCCGGTGGCAAACGGGCAACCAGCGCCTCGATCGGCCAGCGCTGCACGATGAGCGACGACGGCGTCTGCATGCATTCGGGCAGCGAGCCGGAGGATTCGCCGGTGAAGCGCTGCATGCGAGCGGCGTACTCGTTGCCCTTCTTCGCCGCCATCGCAAAGAAACTGGCCGCGTACTCGTCATTGCGCTCGACGCCGCGGCCATTGGCATACATCCACCCCAGGGCATACATGCCCTCCGGATCGCCCAGGCGCGCCGATTCACAATACAGCCGTGCCGCATAGGCCTGGTCACGGGGCACTCCCTCCCCGTGCTCGTAGCTCAGGGCCTCCCGCGCCAGATAGCTGGCCTGCTCGGCGAACGCGCGTGCGACCAGGCTCTCATCGGCAGCGGCAGCCTGCGCAGAACAGGCAAGCGCAACCGACAGGCCCAGGACCTGCCGAACACGACGCCCGAGCGAGGACTGCTTGCTCGTGGGTGCGCACTGAGCGGATGAGTTGTGTTTTTTCTTTGCCATGTCCCTTTATGGCAGATGTAGCTCAGAGACGCCAGAGCCGTACGCCCGCTTCCAGCAATGCGGCGGGGTCATAGCTCGATTTCACGTCCGAGAATACCCCGCCCGGGGTGAGTTTTCCGAGCAGTGCGGGCAGCGACATCTCGAGGTATTCACTGTGCGCGACGGCAGCGACGATTGCGTCGGCCACCGGCAGGTCGTCCCAAGGCTCGAGTTGCACGCCGTACTCATGCTCGGCTTCGGCCGACGCGGCCACCGGGTCATGCACATGGACCTTGCAGCCGTAGCTCTGCAATTCGCGGATCACATCGATGACCTTGCTGTTGCGCAGGTCGGGGCAGTTCTCCTTGAAGGTGAGTCCGAGCACGATGACGCTGGCGCCCTTGATGCTGGAGCCGGCGGCGATCATTTCCTTGACGGTCTGCTCGGCCACGTACTTGCCCATGCCGTCGTTGATGCGGCGCCCGGCGAGGATGACCTGGGGGTGATAGCCGAGCATGTCGGCCTTGTGCGTCAGGTAGTACGGATCCACACCGATGCAGTGGCCACCCACCAGCCCCGGGCGGAACGGCAGGAAGTTCCACTTGGTACCGGCGGCCTTGAGCACTTCGAGCGTGTCGATGCCGATCTTGTGGAAGATCACCGCAAGCTCGTTCATCAGCGCGATGTTGAGGTCGCGCTGGGTGTTCTCGATGACCTTGGCGGCTTCGGCGACCTTGATCGAACTCGCCGGATACACCCCGGCGGTGATCACCGCCCCGTAGACCTCTTGCACCTTGGCCAGGGTCTCGGGCGTGTCGCCGGAGACCACCTTGAGGATCTTGGTGACCGTGCGCTCCTTGTCACCCGGGTTGATCCGCTCGGGCGAGTAGCCGACGAAGAAGTCCTGCTTCCACTTCATGCCCGACTCGCGCTCGAGGATGGGGATGCAGACCTCCTCGGTGGCGCCGGGATAGACGGTGGATTCATAGACCACGATGGCGCCGCGCTTGAGATGGCGGCCGGCGGTCTTGGAGGACTTGACCAGCGGGGTGAAGTCGGGCTGGTGCGCGTCGTCCACCGGCGTGGGCACGGCGATGACCACGAAGTCGGCCTCGCGCAGAACGGCGGGGTCGGTGTGGCAGGTGAGCTGGGTTGCGGCGCGCAGGTCTTCCGACGACACCTCGCCGGTGGGGTCGTAGAACTCACGATAAGCGGCAACCTTCTCGGCGGAGAGATCAAAACCGATGGTGCGAAACTTCTTGCCGAACTCCACGGCGAGCGGCAGGCCGACGTAGCCCAGGCCAATGACGGCGATGGTGGTCATGTTGGTGTTCCTTGTTACTTTGGGTCGTTTCAGTGTTCAGAGCGTCTTTTGCAGCGCAAGCGCCTCGCCGTGCAACGGCGTGCCTTCCTTGAGCCGTGGCAGCAGGGTGTCGAGCTGGGTGCGCGCCTCGCCACCGCGCCCGGCCTTGGCAAGCGCCTTGGCCAGGTTGAGCTGCAGTGGCAGCAGATCCGGACCGAGCGCAACCGCGCGCTTGAGGTTGGTGATGCCGGCATCGAACTCGCCACGCTCGATCTGGATCATGCCGACGGTGTCGATGATCGCAGGATTCTCGGGGGCGAGGCGCAGAGCCTGTTCGGCATACTCGAGCGCCTTGGGGTCCTTGAGCTCCTTGGCCGTCCACGCGAGATTGTTCAGGATCAGCGCGTTTTGCGGTGCCATGTCGTGCATGCGGGCAAACAGCGTCCTGGCGTCTTCATAGCGCTTGTCGGCAAGGGCACGTTCGGCCAGGTAGCCGCGCATCACCAGGTCGGTCGGATTCTTGGACAGCCAGTCGGACGCCATGCGATCGGCGTCGGCTTTACGCTCGCCGCGCAGCAGCGACGCGTGCAGGCGCATGGCCGCCTGTCCGCCACCGCCGTTGTCGAGTGCCTTGCGGTAGGCGCCTGCCGCATCGGCCCACTTGCCCGCCGTGCCCTGGATCTCGCCTTCGAGCAGATAACCCGCGGCACGTTGGGGCTGCCGTGCCTGTGCGTCGAGCGCGACCTTCAGCGCTTCGTCGCGCTTGCCGCCCTCGAGCAGCAGAGCAATCAGGCGCTGCTGGGCCTCGACGGTGTCGGGTGCGATGCTGAGCGCCCGACGCAGCGCCTGCTCGGCCGCACCGTTGTTCTTGAGCGAACGCTGGACGTCGCCAAGCATCACCCAAGGCTGAGCCGAGCGCGGCTGCAGGCCGGCAAGCTTGTTGAGGGCCGAGATCGCCTGCTGGCTGTCACCCGCAGCCAGTTGTGTGCGCGCAAGGGCCTCCACGACACGCGGATCCTCGGAGTGCGCCGCCGCCACTTTCTGGGCGACCTGCAGCGCGCGCGGGAACTCGCGCTGGCGCAGATGGTGCTGGACGATCGCCAGGTTGGGCGCGACTGCACCCGGGGACGCAGCCTCGGCACGCTCGAGCGACGCGAGCACATCGGCCGGCGCGGCACCGGTGGTGCGCTGCAACTCGGCCAGCGTGAGCAAGGCCTCGACGTTCTTCGGATTGCGCTCGATGACCGCCTTGATCCGCCCCAGCGCATCGTCCGGGCGCCGCTCGGAGAGGTCGATGCGCGCCAGATTGATCGCCGCCGAGAGGTATTCGGGCCGCAGCGACAGCGCCTTCTCGAAGGCAGCACGGGCCGCCGGGACGTCGCGCTTGGCGAGCATCAGGCCGCCACGCAAGTTGTGCACCAGCGGGTTGTCTGGCTGCTTGCGCTCGAGTTGGGCATGGGCCTCGAGCGCCTTGTCGGTTTCGCCGCGGCGAAGATGCGCCATCACCAGCGCAAGGTCTGCCTGGAAGGCCGAGTCGTCCATCTGCGCGGCGCTCTCGAGGTCGGCAAAGGCCGCGGAGGTGTCGCCTCCGGCCAACCGCGCCACGCCGAGTCGCATGCGGGCCTGGGCATCGTCCGGCGCCGCCCGCGCTGCACGCTCGAAATACTCTTCCGAGCGCTCGAAATCGCCGTTGGCGAGGAACACCTGGCCCGCCAGGCCAAGCAGCCGGGGATCGGCATCCTGCGTCTGAAGCAGCGGCTGAAGCACCTCGAGCGCTCGCTGCGCCTCTCCGGTGGCAAGGTGCGATGCGACCAGCGTGCGGCGTGCCATGGGTTCGCGCGGTGCGCGTTCGAGCACGCGCTCGAGATGGCTGCGCCCAAGCGTGTGCTCGTTGAGCCGCACCAGCACGGTCCCTGCGAGCAACTCCGCCGGCAGGTACTGCGGCGCGTCCTTGAGCACCTGCAGCAGGGTGTCGCGCGCCTCGACCAGGCGGTTGGCCTGGTAGTCCATCAAGGCCTTGAGGTAACGCGTCGACGGATGCGACGCGGCCACCGCCTGCATCGCCTGCAAGGCCTCCTCGGCCTCCGGCGCATTGCCCTGACGCAGCAGTTGTGACACGTGTGCGAAGTGGTAGTTGACGGCGCGCGGTGCCAGTCTGATTGCCTCGCGCAGGGACAGCAGGGACTGCTCCGGCTCGTTGCGCATCATCAGCAAGTCGGCGAGCGTTGCGTGGGCCTCCGCACTCTCCGGATTGCGCTTGATCGCCTCGCGCACCTCGTCCTCGGCAGCCTTGAGGTCACCCTTGATGATGTGGGTACGGGCGAGGCCGATGCGCGCCTCAGCCTGATCGGGATCGCTGGCGAGCGCATCGAGATAGGCTGCGCGTGCCTGGTCGGCGTCGCGCTTGGCCAGGTTCGCGTCGCCGAGTGCGGCGAGGATCACCGCCTGATCACGGGGCGCGGCGACGCGGGTCTCGGCAAAGTCCTTGAGCAAGGTGTCGAACTCGCCCGCCCTTAGCAGCGCGCGGGCCAGCAGGGGCGCGACCTGCTCCTGCGGATAGCCGAGATCCCGGGCCCGTTGCAGCTCCTTCACCGCACCGACGGCGTCACCCTGCTCGACGTGGATGCTGCCGAGCAGAAAACGAGCCTCGGCAAGGTTCCCGTTCTCCTGCAGGGCGTTCTTGAGTTGAATGCTTGCCGCGCTGAGGTCCTGCTTTTCCATGTAGGACTTGGCGGACGCCAGCATGTCCTCGGGACTTTGCCCGCAGCCCGCGAGCAGGGCCGCCGACAGCGCCACCACGGCCACACCGTGGGCCCGCGCCGACCACCCAAGGGGGCGAAATGCATTCAGCTTCTGACTCACGCAACGTTCTCCTTCTTCAGGCCAAAGCGGCCGAGCAGATCATACAGAGAGGGCCGGCTGATACCGAGGATCTCGGCGGCACGGGCGATGTTTCCATTCGTACGCGCAATGACCTTGAGCACGGCATTACGCTCGGCCTCATCACGTACCGCGCGCAGATTCAGGTGCTCGAGGTCTTCATCGGGCGCTTGCAGACCGAGATCGGTCGCGGTGATGCAGTCGCCGTCGGCCATGATCACCGCGCGCTTCATGCAGTTCTCGAGCTCGCGCACATTGCCTGGCCACTTGTGGGCCTCGATGGCTGACAAGGCGTCCTCAGCGAGCGTCGGCGTTCGGCGCGCATTGTCGCGCGCGAAGCGCTGCGCGAATGCGTGCGCGAGCAAGGTCGCGTCGCCCTCGCGATCGCGCAGGGGCGGTATCTCGACCACGATCTCGGCCAGTCGATAGTAGAGGTCTTCGCGGAAGTGGCCGGTCTGGATTCGTGCCTTGAGATCACGGTGCGTCGCACAGACGATGCGCACGTCAACTGAAATTTCCTCGCGGCCACCAATGCGCTCTATCTTGCGCTCCTGCAGGAAACGCAGCAGCTTGGCCTGCAGCGACATCGGAAGATCGCCGATCTCATCGAGGAACAAGGTGCCGCGGTGCGCGGTTTCGATTTTCCCGAGTGTCTGCTTGACGGCACCGGTGAAAGCGCCCTTCTCGTAGCCGAACAACTCGCTCTCGAGCAGGGCATCGGGGATCGCCGCACAGTTGATGGCCACGAAGCGCTCGGGCGCTCGGGTGGACAGCGCATGCAGGCCGCGGGCGAGAATCTCCTTGCCCGTCCCGCTCTCGCCAAGCAGCGCCACGGTGACCGAGGCCGGCGCGATCTTTTCGATCGTCCTGCAGATCTTGAGCATGCCCGGATCGCGTGTGAGCAGGCCCGACAGCGGGCTGCCCTCGAGCGCGGAGAGACGGGCATTCTCCTTTTGCAGATCGTGCATGCGAAAGGCGCGATCGATGGTCAGGTTGAGCAACTCGGGCTCGAAGGGCTTGGCGAAGAAGTCGTAGGCACCCATGCCCACTGCCTTGACGGCGTTTTCGCGATCGTGTTGCCCGGTGAGGACGATCACCTTGGTATCGGGCGAGAGCGCAAGGATCTCCCTGAGCAACTTGAAGCCCTCGGTGACGTCATCCGGCGCGGGCGGCAAGCCGAGGTCCATCGTCACCACGGCGGGCTCATGCTTGCGCAGCTGATTGATCGCGCTTTCGCGGTCGTCCGCCACGATGGTGTCACAGGCGTCGAAGGCCCATCGCATCTGCTTCTGCAGTGCAGGATCATCCTCCACGATCAGGAGGGTTCGGCGCTTCTCGGTGGTCGAATTCACGGGTTCCCTGCTCATTTCAATTCTTCAAAGATCACGACGACTCATTGGAAGCTCGATCGTGACCCGGGTTCCGACACCAACCTCGCTGTCGTAGCGCAGCGTGCCCCCGATCTCTTCCAGATACTGGCGTGTTTCGAAAACGCCGATCCCCATTCCGCTGGCCTTGGTGGTCTGGAAAGGGCGGGAGAGGCGATCGCGGACAAACTCGGAGCTCATGCCGCAGCCGTTGTCCTCGACCACCACGTGCACGCGCTCAGCGCTGGCGAACTCGAGTGTCACGGACACACTACCATCCTCATTTGTCGCGTCGAGTGCATTTTGCACGACATGCCCGATGATTCGCTCCAATCGCTCGGGATGCGCCGTGACCTCGCACGACACTGCCGCGCCGAGCCGCAGGTCGACTAACGGGCGCTGCCGGCGCTTCAGGTCCCGCACCGTGCGCAGCAGCGCCACGACATCCACCACACGTGGCGGGTCGATCGAGCGCTTCTCCTGCAACTGCGTCATCAACCCCCGCATGCGGGACTCGACATGCGCCACGGTTTCCAGCATGTCCTTCTGGAACTCCGGGTTGTCACGATGTCGTTCGGCATTCTTCAGCATCAATGACAACTGCGCGACGAGATTCTTCAGGTCATGGACGACGAAGGCCGACATGCGATTGAACGAATCGAACTTGCGTGCCTCGAGCAGCGCCTCGGCAGCGAGCATCCGGTCGAGATAGCCAGCGGCCTGGCGCTGTGCCGTCTTCAACAGGTCCAGCACTTCCCAGTCGATATCGAAGGGCGTGCGCGGCGAACTGAGCACCACGAAGCCGATCAGGCGGTCACCGGTCTTGAGCGGAATCACGAGCCAGGCCTCCTCGAGGCCGGAAAGCCACTCCGGCAGCACCAGCCCCTCGTAACGTGAAGGCTGCACCCGGTACTCCTCGAGATTCAGGATCCACTCGCGCTCCGTGAGAAAACGGCAGAAGGGAGACTGAAGCGGCTCGGCTACCTGCAATTGCCGGTGATTGAGGCGCGAGTGCATCGTGCAGTTACCATACGTATCTGCCAGCCAGAGCCCCCCACCGGGGCTTTCCACGAGATCGGACAGCGCCCGGATCACTGACTGACCAAGATCGAGCCCGTGGTCGGCCGATGACAGCGCCTGCGTGAAACGTAACCATTCGTTGCGATAGTCGTAACGATAGGAGAACAGATGCTTGCTGATCAGCACGCGCAACTTCGCACGCAGAGCCCCCGAGAACAGCAGCGCGCCGAGCAGAACCAGCCCGGCGAACAGCAGCGTCATCTGTAGCGCGCGTCCCCAGTCGCCGCCGAAGTAGCGCACGTAGTAGGCGGCACCCGCAATCACCAGCAGGTAAAGCCCCGCGCCAGCGAGCGCAGTGGAATGAAACACGATCTCGCGCGACACCGACATGCGCAGCGTCCACGAAGGGCTTCGCGTACCGGACAGGGCAATCAGCGGGATGAGCAGTGCGTGCGCGATTCCGCGTACCGCCCACACATCTTGGTCGATACGCGCGAACAGGAACGCATCAGCGAAGAGATAGAGCTCGAAGGTATAGCCTGCGGCCAGCGCGAGACATGCGGGCTTGATGCCCCAGCGCGAAGTGCCCGGTACGCCGCGGTAGAGTTGCTCGACGAGCATCAACCCTACGATTGCGTGCGCGAGCCATGCAGCCAGCAGCGGCCGTAACGGCAACGCATCACTGCCTACCAAGGCCTCGAAAGCCAGTGCGCCAATCTGGAACAGGACCACAAGGGCAGCAAGCGCTGCAGGCCATCGCAGCCTGCCCGCCCACAAAGGCCTGGAAAGAACGATCAGGAATCCATACCAGGCGCCACTGCGCAGGACGTCGAGCCCTGCTGCACCGAGCGCCAGAACAAGCTGAGGCTCGTTCGCGTTGGCGGCCGAGAGTGCGGCCCAAAGGAAGGAGACCGCTACCGCGCCAAAGAGGACGCCGCCGGGCAAGGCACCACGCCAGGCGAAAAAGATGTAAAGCCCGAAGAAGAAATAGGCAAACGCCGCAAGCCCATAACTCCAGGTCGCGACTTCAGCCACGCCAGGCGCCTCCTCTCATCGCAGACTCGCAATAAGCACGTCGACGCGCACGACTTCGCTCTTCATGAGCCCCATTGGCATTGTCAGATCAATGCGCTCCCTCACCGGTGAGCACGACACGCACGGTCTCAAACAGAACAAGCGTGTCAAGAATGAGCGAGTGGTTCTTCACGTAGTACAGGTCGTACTGCAGCTTTTCGGCTGCGTCATCGACCGAAGCACCGTACTGATAGCGCACCTGCGCCCACCCCGTGACGCCAGGCTTGACGCAATGGCGAACAGCGTAAAACGGAATCTGTTGCGTCAGCTGATCCACGAAATAGGGCCGCTCCGGACGCGGACCTACAAGACTCATCTCGCCCGCGAGAACGTTGAACAACTGAGGCAGCTCGTCGACACGCAGCTTGCGAATCACCCGACCCACACGCGTGACACGATCATCGTTCGAGCTAGCCCAGCGCGGCTTGCCGTCCTTCTCGGCGTCCCTTCGCATGCTGCGGAACTTGATCACCCGGAAAGATTTTCCACCGCGCCCAACCCGCTCCTGCGAATAAAAGATAGGTGCGCCGTCCTCGAAGAGGATCAGGAGAGCCGTCAGAAGCATGATCGGCGAAGCAACAATCAGCAGCGTCGCTCCGACCACCAGGTCGAAACAGCGCTTCACGAACGTCCGCGCCCAACCCTGCCTGAAACCATCCCCGTAGATCAGCCAACTCGCCCGCAGCGAATCGAGGCGCACCTGCCCCTGAACGCGCTCGAAAAACGACGACAGATCCAGAATGCGGACCCCCGCGAGCTTGCAGTCGAGAAGCTCACGCAGCGACAGCACTCCTCCCCGACGCTCACGCACAGCGACGATCACCTCGTCAACACGCAGGTTACGCACGACATCAACCAGGCTACCCGGCGGCAATACGCCCGTCGGTTCGACCTCTATCCGCTCCCCGCCGCTCACCGGCAGGAAGCCGACGATTTCGACACTCTGCTGCAAGGGACGGGTAAGGTCACGCTGCACCATCCGCGCGTCTTGCCCGGTGCCGACGATCAGTACTCGGGGGATGAAGAAGCCGGCCGCCTGCCGCTGGTTCACCAGTCCACGAACCATCAGCAGGGAACAGAGCAGGATGAGAACACTCACCTGCAGCGAATGGGGTGCAATCTCTGCCCACGGCAGCAGCCCAAAGATCACGTACGCTACCGGAGTGCTCACGACAAGCGACAAGGCAACACGGGCGAATGCCTGACGACGCGAACGCTGGTATACCGGGCGATATAGCCCCATCGCAGCGTTGAGCGCAATCATGATCGCCGCAAACCCCAGCGCAGACGGAATGGAAACCGCCCACTCCACCACGGCAGGTGACGCCTGAAGCGCGACGGCCACCATGACCACTACAAACAGGCTCACGGCATCGAACAGCACCTGCTGCAGCGTATGAGTGGGAAGGTAATGACTGAAGACCTTCAGCATCTTGCGCCTCTAACTTGAGAACCACACAACGGTCATGAGAGCCCTGAGAAGGCGCGGGTGCTCTTCTCTAGCAGTGTTGCCCCCTCCCGTTCTGCAAGGCTAGCTCAACCTGGGGAGTTAGCGCGTGATGCAGGTCACGCCCTTGAAAACAACGCCAAATGCATACGCTTCGCCCCCCGGCCGACCCCATGAGTCGCACACAGAGCCAGCACACCGGGCCTAAACTGAAGTTGATTTTAGCATGCGGAGCCTGTAGCGTCGGAGCACGGCATCCGCCTTCCCTTCCCCATCTAAAAAGGAGAATTCATGAGCAGCACACAACGCGATTTCAGCGAGGTATACAGTCATCGATTCGAGGATCTCGAATTGGACATGAGCGCGTCCGTCTCCCGCACTGTTACCGAAGCCGACATCCTGATGTTCGCAGGGGTCTCCGGCGACACCAACCCGGTTCACCTGGACCAGGAATTCGCCGCAAGCACGATGTTCGGCGGCCGGATCGCTCACGGCATGCTGTCCGCAGGACTGATTTCGGCCGTATTCGGAACGCGCCTCCCTGGTCCCGGGAGCATTTACTTGTCGCAAACGCTGAAGTTCAAAGCACCGGTAAAGATCGGCGATACCGTCGTGGCACGGGTGACGGTCAAGGAACTGAAGACGGAGAAGCGTCGCGCGGTTTTTTCGACGGTGTGCACCGTGGGCGCGACCGTGGTTCTTGATGGCGAAGCCGAATTGCTGATTCCCGCACGCGCCTGAACGGAAGTATTGCCGACCGGAACTTCCCTCGAGACCAGACCCGGTCGGTTTTTTGTCGGCTGCTTGTGGTTGTTTTTTGTTTTGTATTTGTAGACGGCCAAACGCCCTTGATCTTTTTGAGATCGAGGGCGTTTGTATTGTGTTTAGTCTGACGATGACCTACTT
>NZ_JAVEYL010000016.1:0-98253 GCF_034003485.1 Thauera sp. | reverse complement strand
CGGAAGGCGCCCAGGTGCTCAAGTACCTGAAAGCCGGAAAATTCATCGACGCCGCCATCGGCGAGTGGCAGGGCTACGTCGACCTGCTCGCGTCGGGCATCGATATTGGTGGTTGAGGGGCGTTCGAACGGTTTCTGTGGGAGCGGGCTTGCCCGCGCATGGCGACGCTTCGACAGCTGCTTTCGCGGGCAAGCCCGCGCCTACGGGTAAGACGCTCCAACGCTTGCGTGGTGCTGCCGTGCGGCGAGGGCGGGCTTGCGTCGCCAGGAGGCCGTCATTCCCCTTCCCTTGATCATCATGAATATCGAGCACTCCGATGCACGGGCTGCGCCCGTGCCCCCCATCCGTCTCGAGACCGCCGCAGTCGCCTATGGCGGCCAGCGCGTGCTCGAGGACATCAGCCTGGATATTGCGGCGGGCGAGCGTGTGGCCGTCATCGGCCCCTCGGGCGCCGGCAAGACCACGCTGTTCCGCCTTGTCGCCGGGCTGGTGAAGCCGGCGGCCGGGAGCGCACTGACCCTGGGCGAGGACACCCGTCGCCTGCGCGGGAAGCGGTTGGCGCGGCTGCGCCGCGAGCTCGGCTTCCTGCACCAGCAGGACAACCTGATCCCGCAGCTGCGCGTGGTGCACAACGTGCTGATGGGCCGTCTCGGCCATTGGTCGCTGGCGCGCGCGCTGCTGTCGCTGCTGTGGCCGCAGCAGATCGAGCGCGCACGCGCGGCGCTGGAACGCGTCGAGCTTGCCGACAAGCTGTGGGCGCTGCCCGATGAGCTCTCCGGCGGCCAGCAGCAGCGTGTCGCCGTCGCCCGCCTGATCGTGCAGCAGCCGAAGCTGGTGCTGGCGGACGAGCCGGTGAGTGCGCTCGACCTGCGCCTCGGGCGCGAGATCATCGGCCTGCTGTGCGGGCTGGCGCAGCGCGACGGCGCGACGCTGGTGGTGAACCTGCACACCCTGGACCTGCTGCAAGGCCATTTCGACCGCGTCATCGCGCTGCGCGGCGGGCGCCTGTTCTGGCAGGGCGAACCGGCACAGCTCACCCAGCACCTGCTGCGTGAGCTGTATGGGGCCGAGTACCGTTCGCTGCACCTGGACGAGATCGAGGTGCCGGCGTGAGGCGGAGTGCACGCGCCTGCGCCGCCCGCCGGCCGACTTCGTTGCGGCAACGGCTGGCCTCGGCCAGCCGCACCTGGGAGCGGGCGCCGTGGGAGCGGGCTTGCCCGCGAACATCGCACGCCCGTGTGGTCTTTTCACGGGCAAGCTCGCTTCCACAGGGGGGCGGCTGAATGGCGAGCGCTAGCGAATCCTGCTTGCGCGGGCAAGCCGGTCCCGATTGCGAGCACGCCCGCTACGAGCGCCGCCCGCTCGGCCATTTCGTCGCCCTGCTTGGTGTGCTGCTCGCGCTGCTGGCAGCCTTTGCCGCCACCGACTGGGACTGGGGCGCGCTCACCGACGCCGCGCGCCGTGGCGAGGCAGCGACGCGCATCGGCGCCTGGCTGGCCGCCTTCGCGCGCCCCGATCTGTCGCCGGACTTCGTGCACCATGCCTGGGAGCTGACCCTGCAGACGCTCTCGGCCGCCATCCTCGGTACCGCGCTGGCAGTGCTGCTGGCCTGGCCGCTGGCGATGGGGGCGAGCCGTGCCGTCTGCGTCGGGGAGGCGCGCGGTGCAGCGGGTGGCAGCGTGTTCGCACGCCTGTGGCGAAGCCTGCCGCTGCGTTCGCCGTCCGCGCTGCTGTGCGCCGCTTGCCGGCTGGTTCAGGACATCCTGCGCGCGGTGCCGGATTTCGTGTGGGCGATCATCCTGGTGGCGCTGATCGGCCTCGGGCCGCTGACCGGCGCGCTGGCGCTGGCGCTCAACATTACCGGCATCCTGGCCAAGGTCTATAGCGAGCTGTGGGACAGCGTGGACGAATCGCGCTATGCCCAGGTTCGTAGCCTCGGCGGGGGGCGGCTCGCGACCTTCCTGTACGGCATCCGTCCCCTGGCCTCGCGCAACGTGCTGTCCTTCACCCTGATGCGTGCCGAGTGCGCGATCCGCAACGCTGCGGTGATCGGGGCGGTGGGCGGCGGCGGGCTGGGCTCGGAGATCTGGTATCAGGTGCGCTTCGGCGCCTGGGACAAGGTCGGTACCCTGATTCTGTTCACGCTGCTGCTGACGCTGGCGGCCGACCTCGTGAGCAACACCATCCGTCGCCAGCTGCGCGGCGACGCGTCGCGCAGCGGCAGCGCCTCGTGTGCGGTGGTGAGCAGCGTCGATGCGGCTGGGGAGGGAGCGCCGACGCCTGTGGCTGCCTTGCGCCAGGACACGCTCCTGGGCGCGGGGGTGGCGTCGCCTGGCGCCGGGCCGCCGCTCAGCCCCTGGTTTGCCGCCGGCCTGGTCGCGCTGGTGCTCGTCTGGTCGCTATGGTTCATGGGCTGGGGCAATCGCGCTGGCGACGACGGCTTGGCGCGCAACCATCTTGCGCCGGCCGCGGAACTGCTCAGTGGCGAGGCCTGGAGCAAGCTGCGCTTCTTCGAGCGCCTGCTGCAGCCCGAGCTCGATCTGGCCGCGATCGGCCGGGGCGATCCCGCCAAGGCCGCGGCGCGCGCCAGCGAGGGGAAGGCGGTCGAGCTGTTCGCCACCCATGGCCCGCTCGACTTCTGGCGTCCTGCAGCGTGGCTGGCCTGGCAGCAGGAACTGCAGAAGTGGTTCGTATGGCGGGTGGTCGAGTCGACCGCGATACCGCTTGCGATCGCGGTGGTCGGTACCGTGCTCGGCGTGGGGGCGGCGATCCTGCTCACCTACCCGCATTCGGCGAGCTTCCAGCGCCATGCCGCACGCTTCAGCGGCGAGACGCCGGCGCCCGGGCAGCGTGCGCTACGGATGCTGCAGCTCGTCGCAGCACGCGCGACGGCGGTCGTCGCGCGTGGTGTGCCCGAGGTGATGTGGGCCTTCCTGTGCATCGCCTTCTTCGGCCCGGGGCTGGTGGCGGGCACGCTGGCGATCGCGCTGCATACGCTGGGCGTGCTCACCCGGGTGTTCGGTGAGGCGGTGGATAACCTGCCGCTGCGCCGTTTCGAGCCCACCTGCGGCGCCTCGCGGGCAGCGACCTACGGTGTGGTGGCAGTGCCGCTGGTGTGGCGCGACTGGATGACCTACAGCTTCTTCCAGTTCGAGAGCAACGTGCGCGCCGCGGTGGTGCTGGGCCTGATCGGCGTCGGCGGGCTGGGCTTCCAGTTCAGTTTCAACTTCGAGTGGTTCCGCTTCGAGCGCGCCGGTACCTACCTGGTGATGATCGTACTGTTGACCGTGCTGATCGACCGCGGCTCGCGCCGGCTCAAGCTGTCGCGCGTCGGACGCTGAGCCCGCCGGGTCGCACCTGCGCCAGCAACCAGCACGATCGGCCTGGCGCTGGCGGCAACCTGCACCCGCTTGGTGTAGGCTAATGGGCGGACCAGCCGGCGCCGATCAGACAAGCCGGCAGAACCCTTACCCACAGGAGCAGACACATGAGCAAAGTCACCCTCGGCGGCAACCCGATCGACGTGGCGGGCCGTTTCCCCCAGGCCGGCGATGTCGCACCCGCTTTCAAGCTGACCGGTGCCGACCTGGCCGACGTCGGCCTCGACGCCTTCGCCGGCAAGCGCAAGGTGCTGAACATCGTCCCCAGCCTGGACACGCCGGTGTGCGCCACCTCGACGCGCAAGTTCAACGAGGAAGCCGGCAAGCTCGCCGACACCGTCGTGCTGGTCGTGTCCGCCGACCTGCCCTTCGCCGCCAAGCGCTTCTGCGAGGCTGAAAGCCTGCAGAACGTGAAGACGCTGTCGACCTTCCGCAACCCGCAGTTCGGCGAAGCCTACGGCGTCGCGATCACCTCCGGCCCGCTCGCCGGCGTGACCGCGCGTGCGGTGGTGGTGGTCGACGCCAATGACAAGGTCGTCTACTCGCAGCTTGTGCCCGAGATCAAGGAAGAGCCGGACTACGCGGCCGCGCTGGCTGCGCTGAAGTAAGCCGGTTAGCGCCGAAAGCGAGCGGGCCCCGAGTGGGCCCGTTCTTGCGAGTACGCTTCAGGCCCGACGGCTCAGCGCCGCTTCGCGGCCTCGGGCCCGGGACGTTGCGGCGCAGTGAGATGACTGTCGTCCTCGAGCGCGAACAAGCCCAGACCTTGCTCGGCCAGGCGGATGGTAGATGCTCCGCGCTCGTGCGGGATACGCAGGGTCTTGTCGCCCATGCTGACCGAGACGCCCTCGTGGATGGCAGATTCGGCATTGACCCGCGCCTGCTGGGTGAGCATCAGGCGGTGGCGCAGGTCTTCCTCTTCGCTGCGCAGGCTCTCGATTTCGCCTGAAAGGGCGGATGCCGACTCCTCGGCACGCGCGATGATCTCGGGCGACACCTTGCCGGGATTACGGTCGGCCACGGTCAGCAACTTGCCGATCTCGAGCAGCTTGTTCTCCTTGCCATCGCGCTCGGCGGCCTTTTCCTGCGCTGCTTGTGCCAGGGCAGGGTCGTTGCCGACCTCGATTTCGGTGCGGACGCGGTTAGGCGCGCCGATCACACGGGCGTGAATCGACAGGCAGGCGCGTGTCAGCCCGCCGATGATGTGCCCGCGGCGCAGGTTGCCGATGCGGATGTGGTTGGCGGCGTCGAGCTGGCACTGCATCGCCAGGTCGTCGATGAAGATCGAGTCGCCGGCGCTGATGCGCGCCTGCTGGGCGTAGCCGGCAGAGAAGCTGCCGCCGCAGCGGATGGCATGGGCGCTCATGTCCTTGCCGGCGGTCTTGCCGCCGAGCCCACCCAGGACGCCGCCCTTCACGACGATGTTGCCGTCAGCTTCGAGGGTGGCGGGTTCGACCGTGCCGCCGACCTCGATGTCACCGGTGGCACGGATCGACATGCCGGCCTGGACGTCGTTGCGCACGCGCACCGTGCCGTCAAAGTTGATGTTGCCGGTCGCGAGGTTGACGGTATCGACGGTGTATACGGGTTCGACGATTACCCCGCCCTTGACTTGCACTGGCTGGCCATCGGTTGCCGCCACCAGCAGGTCGGGATCGTCGACCGACGGCGCCACCCCGCGCAGGCCGGCCGCGAATCGTGCGTCGCGGCCGGCCTTGGCCGGGAGAGGGCGGCCGAGCACGCTCAGGCCCTCGGTACCGCGGGTGGGTGGATGGCGGCGCATCAGCGCATCGCCCGCGCGCACGATCTGCACCTCGCCCAGGTCGCGGTAGTCGGTGCGGCCGCTGGCATTGACGCTGGGCACACGCTCGCGTGTCTCCGGTAACAGGCTCTCGAGCTTGCCATCCTCGCCCGGTAGAGGCTCGCGGCCGCGGGCGATGACGAGGTCGTCCGCCTTGCCCTCGGCGATTGCGCGATTGATCTCGTCGACCAGCACCCCCTCGACGATGCCCTTGGCCTGGATCTGCGTGAGCACGTCGACCTTGGTTGCAGGCTTGCCGCCCTTGGGCGGGATGAGGGTGAGGCGGGCACTCAGTCCGTCGAGCGAAACCATGATCTGCAAGCTTGCATCCACGCAGTGCGCGATCTCGATCGGCGGCACGGCTTCGCCCGCGTTGTAGCGCGCGATCAGTTGCTTGATCGGCTCGGGGCGGATCTGCAGATCGGCATGGTGGGCGGCAGCGAGGCGGCTTCGCAGCCACAGCGCATCGATGCGCGGAAACCGTGGGTCGGGCGCGAGGCTCGCGCTCAGTGTCCGGCTGGCCTCGTCGAAGAGCAGCCTCAGGTCCGGTCCGGCGGGCAGGTCGTTTTCCATGCTTTCATCGCAATGGCATATTCGGAAGGTGAACGTCGCTCGATTCTAATCGCGGCCGCCTGCCGGTCAGCGTGCGGAACGTCACTGACCGGCGTTCATTGTCCGAGCGCGCGCACGATGAAGTGCTTCGCCACGCGCGGGCGCGGCACCTTGTCCTCGAACCAGGCGCGCACGTCGCTGTCCAGGCCGATGCCGTGCATATAGTTGTATAGCGCCTTGTTGAGCGCTTTGCCCAGGCGATCGTGGTCCACCCCGGTGGGGTCGATGAAGCCGACGTCGTTCTTGGCGAAGCTGATCTCGGGCAGCGGCAGCAGGCTGACGCCGAAGTCCTCGGGGTTCATCCCCACCGGCGAATGCACGGTGCACGCGAAGCGGTGGAAGAAGCCGGACTGGATGCAGCCGGCTTCGAAGAGCTGGCGCACGTATTCGAGCGCGTCGACGGTGTCGTGCACCGTCTGGGTCGGGAAGCCGTACATCAGGTAGGCGTGCACCAGCACCCCGGCTTCGGTGAAGGCGTGGGTGACGCGCGCCACCTGCTCCACCGACACGCCCTTCTTCATCAGCTTGAGCAGGCGGTCGGAGGCCACCTCCAGCCCGCCGGAGACCGCGATGCAGCCACTGTCGGCGAGCAACTGGCACAGCTCGGGCGTAAAGGACTTCTCGAAGCGGATGTTGCCCCACCACGAGATCGCCACCCCGCGCCGCAGCAGCTCCTCGGCGAGCGCGCGCAGCGCCTTGGGCGGCGCGGCCTCGTCGACGAAGTGAAAGCCGGTCTGCCCGGTCTCGGCGATGATCGCCTCGATGCGGTCCACCAGCAGGCTGGCGGCGGCGCCGTCGTAGCGGCCGATGTAGTCCAGGCTGACGTCGCAGAAGGTGCACTTCTTCCAGTAGCAGCCGTGGGCCACGGTGAGCTTGTTCCAGCGCCCGTCCGACCACAGCCGGTGCATCGGGTTGAGCATGTCGAGCACCGACAGGTAACCGTCGAGCGGCAGGCCGTCCCAGGTCGGGGTGCCGATCTCGGCGAAGGGCACGTCGGGCTCGGCGAGGTTGATGTAGCGCACCGCGTTGGTGTCGGCGTCGCGCACGAAGGTGCGCACCAGGCGCGACTTGCCGCGCCTGCCGTGCAGATGTTCGAGCAGCGCCAGCAGTGGGCGCTCGCCGTCGTCGAGGGTGACGTAGTCGAAATGATCGAACACGCGCGGCTCGGAAAGCTCGCGCAGCTCGGTATTGACGAAGCCGCCGCCGAGCACGGTGACGATCTGCGGGTGCGCGGCCTTGATCGCCTGCGCGATGCGAAAGGCGCCGTAGACCGAGCCGGGGAAGGGCGTGGACACGAGCACCAGTTGCGGCTGGTGGCGGGAGATGGCCTCGAGGGCCAGGTCTTTCAGATACTCGTCGACCAGCGTCGGCCTGGCCTCGAGCGCCGCGGCGAGCGGCTCGAAGGTGGGCTGGCTCATCGACAGCGACTCGGCGTAGCGCACGAACTCGAAGCGCGTGTCGACGGCGTCGCGCAGGATGTCGGCGAGCTCGTTGAGGTACAGCGTTGCCAGATGACGCGCGCGGTCGGCGAGGCCGAGTGCGCCGAAGGCCCAGGCGAGCGGGTCGCCGCCGTCGGGGTCGTCGGGGTCGACGTAGGCATCCACGGCATCGAAACGTGGGCCCTCGGGCAGGAAGGTTCGGCTGGCGATGCGATGCGCGATGGTCGGATCGCGCCCCTGCAGGAAGGCGATCGTGGGCCCGACGGTGTAGCGGTAGCGTGTGAAGTGCTCGATGAAGCCCTGCACCAGCGGCGTGCGCTGCTTTTTCGGCAGGGCCTCGGCGCAGGCGCGGATGTCGTCCAGGCCGGCGGGCGAGAGCAGGCGCAGCACCAGCTTGAGTGCGAGGTCTTCCTGCACCGCATCCACGCCGCGCGAGCGCAGGAAGCCGGTGAGGTAGGCGGTCGAAGGATAAGGCGTGTTGAGCTGCGTCATCGGCGGGATGACGGAGAGCACGCGCAGCGCGCCGGCGGCCTGCCCGGTGGCTGCGGGCGGCGCGGTGGTTTCTGACGGGGTGGGCGGCGCGGTGGCGGACATGGTGGATCGGCTTGGGCGAAGGGCGCGAGGATGCCGCAGGCGCTACTGGAACGCCACTTCGGCAAAGCTGCGCAGCTTGCGGCTGTGCAGGCGATCGACGCCCTGCGCGCGCAACTGCTCGAGCGCGCGGATGCCGATGCGCAGGTGCTGGTCCACGCGTTCGCGATAGAACTTGTCGGCCATGCCGGGCAGCTTGATCTCGCCGTGCAGCGGCTTGTCGCTGACGCACAGCAGGGTGCCGTAGGGCACGCGGAAGCGGAAGCCGTTGGCGGCGATGGTGGCCGATTCCATGTCGAGCGCCACCGCGCGGCTCTGGCTGAAGCGGCGCTCGGGGCTGGTCGACATGCCGTGCGAGGGCAGCAGTTCCCAGTTGCGGTTGTCGGTGCTGGCGACGGTGCCGGTGCGCATCAGGCGCTTGAGTTCGTAGCCCGACAGTTGCGTGACCTCGGCCACCGCGGCCTCGAGCGCGACCTGCACCTCGGCCAGCGGCGGAATCGGCACCCAGGGCGGCAGCTCCTCGTCGAGCACATGGTCCTCGCGCACATAACCGTGGGCGAGTACGTAGTCGCCCAGGTGCTGGCTGTTGCGCAGGCCGGCGCAGTGGCCGAGCATGATCCAGGCATGGGGGCGCAGCACCGCGATGTGGTCGGTGATGGTCTTGGCGTTGGCCGGGCCGACACCGATATTGACCATCGTGATGCCCGCACGGTCGCCGCGCACCAGGTGGTAGGCCGGCATCTGCGGCAGGCGCGGCGGCGGGGTGCCGTCGGCGTCCTCGGCCTGCGGCGCGAGAGCGCTGCGGCGGGTGAGGACGTTGCCCGGCTCGACGAAGGCCTCGTAGCCGTGGCCGGAGGTGGTGTCGGCCATCAGGGCGTGGCCGAGGCGGATGAACTCGTCGATATAGAACTGGTAGTTGGTGAACAACACGAAGTTCTGGAAGAAGGCCGGCCGCGTGCCGGTGTAGTGGCGCAGGCGGTGCAGCGAGTAGTCCACCCGCGGCGCGGTGAACAGCGACAGCGGATGCGGCTCGCCCGGGCCCGGCTCGAAGGTGCCGTTGGCGATGCCGTCATCCATGGCGCCGAGGTCGGGCAGGTCGAAGTGATCGCGCAGCAGGTGGCGGCGCTCGGGGGCGAGGTGGCCCTCGAGGTAGTCGTGCTCGGGCAGGGCGAAATGCACCGGGATCGGCTGCGTGCTGCTGCCCACCTCCAGCGCCACGCCATGGTTCTCCACCAGCAGGCGGAACTGCTCGAGGTAGTAGTCGGCGAACAGGTCGGGCCGGGTCAGCGTGGTCTCGAACACGCCGGGCCCGGCGACGAAGCCGTAGGACAGGCGCGAGTCCGCGCGCGCCACGGTGTCGGTGCGCACGCGCAGCAGCGGGTAGCAGGCCCGCACGTGACGGCCGATGTCGGCGCCATCGACGTAGTGCTGCAGCCCGCGGCGCAGGTGGTCGACCGCGCGCTCGTAGATCTCGCGCACGCGGGTCAATGCCGCCGCCGGATCGGCGAAATCCTCGACGTCGAACTGGGGAGCGTGGCCGTCCATCGTTTGCGTGTGCCCGTGGTTCAGGAGCGCGCGAGCAGGCGGTTGACCGCCTCGAGGTGCTCGGGCTCGTTGTGGCACATGCCCTGGAAGGCGGCGCACAGGTCGAGGAAGTCCTTGAGCTCCATGCGCTGCGCCATCTTCATCAGGCGCTTGGTCAGGCGCAGGGCCTTGGGGGGCTGGGCGGCGAAGCGCGCGGCCATCTCGTGCGCGCGCGCCAGCAGCTGGTCGGGTTCGACCACCTCGAGCACGATGCCCAGCGTCTTGGCCTCTTCGGCGCCGACGATGCGCCCCGACAGGGTGAGCTCGAAGGCCTGCTGGTAGCCGATCAGGCGCTGCATGAACCAGGCGCCGCCGTCGCCGGGGATGATGCCGAGGTTGAGGAAGGTCTCGCCGAACTTCGCCTTCGTCGATGCGATGCGGAGGTCGGCCATGTTGGCGAGGTCGAAGCCGGCGCCGATCGCCGGGCCATTGACCGCGGCGATGATCGGCACCTCGACCGCCTGCAGCGACAGCGGGATGCGCTGGATGCCGCGGCGGTAGCGGGTGGCGACCTCGGCCACGTCGCCGGCGAAGTCGCCGCCGCGCGCCGCCATGTCCTTGACGTTGCCGCCGGCCGAGAAGGCCGAGCCCTCGCCGGTGATGACGAGCACCGAGACCTCGTCGCAGGTGTTCACCCATTCGGCGATGTTGACGATGTCGTCGATCAGCGCAGTGCCGGTGAGCGCATTGCGCACGTCATCGCGCGCCAGCGTGAGGGTGGCGACGCGGTTGTCGAGTTGCAGGCGGGCGTCCTTGACGGTAGGCAGGGTCATCGTGCGGTCTCCTTGTTCTTGCGGCGTGTAAGGCGTGTCAGCGCGGGGTCTTGAGCGGGTCGGGCAGCTTCAGGGTACCGGAATCGGAGAAGCGCATGCCACCGAGCAGGCCGCCGGCGAGGCGGCCGCGCAGCGCGTAGGGCACCTCGGCCTTGCCGTCGCCTTCGATCACGCCGAGCGCTTGGCGCACCACCGCGATCGCCGACACCGACACCGGGATCTCGATCAGCGTCTCGCCAAAGCGCGGCACGCTGCCGGCGCGGTCGCTGACGCCGGTGGCGAAGGGCCGACCGTTGAGGTCCAGATCGAGCGCGAGGCCATCGAAGTCGATCGCGGTCTCGTTCGGGTTCTGCACCCGCAGCTTGACCTTGAAGCGCATCTCCATGCCTTCGCCGGGAATCGGCTCGAGGCCGACCACGTTGATGCGCACCGGCTCGCGGTGCACCAGGCTGGCGCAGCCGGTGACGGCCAGGCTGACGAGGAGGACGAGGAGGAGCGCGGCAAGGGCGCGCGCATCGTTGAATCGCGGCAAGTGGGGGAGATTGCGCATGGGCCTGGGCTCCTGGAGCGTGGGGACGGCGGCGGGCGCAAGGCGTTGCGCCGATCGCCACATTCTAACTGCGCTGACGTGCCGACGGCCGGCACCTGGCACGCCGATCCGCGATTCGCATGGCGCTGTAATGAACGCGGTGGCTTGCATTTTGCATTGTCCCCATTCCGGGTCTATACCGGGGTGCACGGCGGCATCGTCGAACCGCCGGCCGCGATGGATCGAACTGCCTGGGTTCGCACGCGACCGCTTGCGCCCTTTCCTGCACGCGCTCATCCGAACATCTTTCAGGGATTTGCTGTCATGGCTGCCTCGCTGGCCGGCCCTGCTGTTGCCGTCGCCTTGCGTTTTGCCCTGCTGCCTGCGGATACGGTGGCGGCAGGCGAGGTGCTCGAGCGCTATGGCGAACTTGCCCTGGTGGCGGTCGACGGCGCGCCGCCGCAGGCGTGGGCGAGCTGGACCGACCTCGACCCGGTCTCGGTGAACGGCGTGGCGCGTGTGTTGCCGCCCGGCGTGTTTGCGCCCGGGGCGGGGCCGCGTTGCATCCTGCGCTTTGCCGGGCCGATCGCACCCGCCTGGCGCGAGACGCTTGCGACGCTGGGCTGGGTGGTGCGCTTCGACTGCCCGCCGTTCGCGCTGTGTGCGGACATCGGCCCCGACGTCGACGCCCTGCGCGCGGCCTTGCCGACCCTGCGTGCGATCGGTGCCTATGAAGCGGACGATTGCGCCCGCCCCGGCAGCGGTCGGGTCGACGCCCTGCCGCAGACCTTCGACGCGGTGGCCTTCACCGAGGCCGACCGTGCGCGGCTCGAACAGGCGCTCGCCGACGCCGGCCTGCAGGTGGTCGAGACCAGCCGCTACAAGCTGCGTGTGGTCGGTGGGCCCGACGCCGTTGGGCACCTGCGTGATGCGGTGGGGGTGAAGATCGCCGATCCGGGCGCGCTGCCGCGCCTGGCCTCGGCCTCGCTCGGCCTTGCGATCGGCGTGGTGCCGGCGCCTGCCGCCCCGACCGACGATGACCCCCCCGGCGCGGGCGAGCTGATCGCCTTTGCCGACACCGGACTGGGCACCGGCGAGCCCGCCGCGCCGCATCCCGACTTCGCCGGCCGCGTGCACGCGATTCATAGCTGGCCGGTCTCGGCCGGCTGGGCGACCTTCGTGCGCACGCCGGGCGCGGACGACGGCGGCGCCGACCGCGGCACCGGGCACGGCACGCACGTGGCCGGACTGGCGACGGGTGACGGCAGCACGAGCGCGGGGCGCTTGCGCGGCATCGCGCCCGGTGCCCGCATCCTGATGCAGGCCATCGAGCAGTACATCGACCCGCTGCCGGCGTGGCGCAGCCAGTTGCAGCCCGGCTTCTACCTCGCCGGCCGTCCGCTCGACCTGCGCGAGCTGCTCGAACAGGCGCGCGCCGCCGGCGCTGCCATTCACGCCAATGCCTGGGGGGTGGAGGCGGCCGGCGCCTATACCGACGACAGTTGGGAGTGCGACCATTTCCTGCACGAGCATCCCGAGTCCTTGCTGATCTTCGCCGCCGGCAATGCCGGGCGCGACCGCAACCGCGACGGCCGGGTCGACGCCGGCACGCTGTACGCGCCAGCGAGCGCCAAGAACGTGCTCAGCGTCGGCGCGACCGAGGGGCCTGATATGGGCGTCGGCTTGCGCGGCGGCTGGGCGGCGCTCGACCCGATGGGCACCCGCTTTCCCGATCCCGCGCTGCGCGCCGCACCGGTGTCGGGCGACCCCGCACGCCTCGCGCTGCTGTCGAGCTGCGGGCCCACGCTCGACGGTCGCATCAAGCCCGAGCTATGCGCACCCGGCACCAACCTCGCTGCGCCGCGCAGCACCGCCACCTCGGCGCGAGGCTGGGGGCTGGCGAATCCGCTGCCCTGGTACCAGTACCTGGGCGGCACCTCGATGGCGACCGGCGTGGTCGCGGGCGCGGCGGCCGTGCTGCGCCAGCGCTGGCGGCAGGCGCTTGGCCATGCCCCCGGCGGCGCCGCGCTCAAGGCCTTGCTGATCCAGGGCACGCAGCCGGTGCGCCGGCGCGACGGCGGCAGCGACGAGGACAGCAACAGCGCCGGCTTCGGCCGCCTGTGGCTGGCGGGCAGTCTGCCCGGCACGGCTGGGCCGGTGCTGGTCGAGGATCGCGACGGGCTGGCAACCGGCGGTCTGCGCCAGATCGCGTGGCAGGGCCCGGGCCGCCTGCGTGCCGTGCTGTGCTGGTACGACGCGCCGGCGGAGACCCTGGTCAATGATCTCGACCTCGTGCTGCTCGACGCCAGCGGAGAGGTGCGTGCCTGGGGCAACCATCCGGCCGGTGCCGTCGGCAGCCCCGACCGGCGCAATACGGTCGAGTGCATCGACGTCGAGCTGGATGCGGGGCCGTGGACGCTGCAGGTGCGCGGCGTGAATGTGCCGCTCGGGCCGCAGCCCTGGGCGCTGGCGATGAGTCCGGGCGCAGCTCCGCCGGTCGCGCCCGAACCGCCGCCCGAACCCGCACCGGAGCCCGACCCCGATGCTGCGACGCCAGCGCTGCGCTGGCGGCTCGCGCTGCCGTGGTCGGCGATCCGCGGCGTCGGCGCGGCCCGGGCGCGGAGCCTGGAGTCCGCGCTGCCGGGCGGCATGGCCGCCTTGTGCGCTGGCGTGCCCGACGCCGCCGCGCTGGGTTTCCTGCCTGCCGCGTTGCGGCGGCAGGTCCAGGATGTGGCCGCCTTCGTCAGTGTGTCGCCCCCTTCGGCGGCGGCGCTGGCGTGGGCGTTTCCGGCCCGCCGGCTGCTCGACGGGCCACCCGGTGGTGCTTCCGCAGGCGACTGGCAGGCGCTGGTCGCAGCGCTGGCACCCTTGCTCGACGCGCTCGACCGCAGCGTTGCGCGCGCCGCCTGTGGCGAAAGCCTGTTCCGATGAACCACCCAAGAGGAGTGCATCATGGCTGACAACACCGACAATCCGGGCAAGGCCAAGCCCACCCGGACCCGTTCGGCCGGCGCCACCCCGCCGGTCACTGCCGTACCCGAGGGCAGCATCCTCTCGGCCGATGCGCTGATCTCCGGCGGTGTCGGCGGCGCGCTCGCGCTCGCGGCCGACGTCTCGGGCGAACTGGCCCAGATCGCGCCGAGCTTCGGCGACATCCTGGGCTCGATCGGCCGCGGCGTTGCCGACTCGCAGACCGCGCTCGACGCCGGCCTGGTCGCCACCGCCACCACGCTCTCACAGGCCAACATCACCGTGGTCACCGACGTCGTGCAGGAGCTCAACGACGACGGCCTGCCGGTGCCCTCGGCGACCCAGCTCGTCACCCAGAACGTGTCGCTGATCAACTTCGTGCGCCCCACCGCCCACCAGTGGAGCCACGTCGCGCTGCGCATGGACATGACCGTCGGCGCGGTCGACAGCGAGCGCGGCATCACCGTCACCAGCAAGAGCGACAGCCGCCGCGCCGCCAACGTGGGTTTGTTCTTCGGCTTTCTCGGCATCGGCGTGTCCTCGTTCAAGAGCAACTCCACCTTCCGCAAGGAAGAGTCGGACTTCGAGTCCAACTGGGCCGAAGGCCGCGTGGTGATGGACGCCCTGCTGCAGCCGCGCAACGTCGAAGGGTTCGACCCGCCCGCCGAAGTGACGATCGGGCCGCAGATCTTCATGGCGCTGGGCAGCGTGCAGGAGACGCTGACCTCGGGCGTGGTGACCGCACGCGCGACCGACATCGTCATCACCGTGCGCAAGGCCGACGGGTCGGTGAATCCGGCGGTGGCGATCGACGTCGATCCGGGCCCCTTCGACCTGTCCTTCGCCACCACCGACGGCTTCACCGGCAACACCACCAACGCCAGCGGCCAGTGCCGCGTCACCCTGTCGCGCAACATTCCCAGCCCGCTGTTCCAGCGCCGCGCCCGCGGCACGGTGACGGCGACCCTGGGCCAGATCGAACGCAGCCTGAGCGTGTCGCTTTAAGCGCAGCCCCGGATAGGAGAATCCACCATGCCTGATCTGCTTCCTTCCCTTGCCACCGTGCTCGCCGAGGACGCCAACGTCGCCGACGAACTGCGCGGTGCCGGCATCGCCTTCGGCACCCTGGTCGAGCGCACGGGCGCGGCGGTTGCCGCCACCCAGTTGCAGCTCGACACCTCGAGCGCCGCCACCGCCTCGGCGCTGGCCTCGACGCTGGTGAACGTGATCGCCGTGCGCGAGCGCGTGTTCCGCGACGACGGCACGCTCGACCATGTCACCAACCATGTGCGACCGCTGCCGCTGATCAGCTTCATCGACCCGGTGTTCTACCAGTGGACCAGCGTGCGCCTGCAGGGCGAGTTCTTCGCCCGCGAGTTCGCAGCCTCGTCTGATAGCTCGACCACGACCGCGTCCTCGGACAGCGGATTGTTCGGCTCCGGCGTGTCCATGTTCCTCGGCCCCGGCCTGGTTCGTGTCGGCAGTTCATCGAGCGAGCGCACCACCGCGGCGGAGGTGTCCACCGACGTGTCGCTCGGCCGCATCCGGGCGAGTGCCCTGCTCGAGCCGCGCGACGACGTCGGCATTCCGAAGCCCAACCAGGTGATCCGCGGGCCTCGGCTCGCGCTGATCCAGGGCGAGATCGCCGACGAATTGGACGGCGACGCCATCGTCGGCCGCACGATGAGCATGCTGTTGCAGTTCACCCGCCGCGATGGCAGCGCGATCACCGGCAAGGCCTTGTCGATCGAGACCTCCGGCGTGCCCTGGCGCCATCTCGGCACCGGGGTGACCGACGCGTCCGGCCAGATCCAGATCGAGCTGCGCCGCGACTTCCTCGACGAGGACGCCGACACCACGCCGGCGAACTTCATCATCACCGCGCGCATCGGTCTGGTCAGCAACTCGGTGACCATCACCTTCTGAGCGATCGGCCGGGGCGGCGACGATGACCGCCCCGGCCGGCGGGAGAACCCATGAGCACGATCACGCAGGCGAGCGAACTCGCCAGCCAGCAGGCGGTGGAACTCGGCGAGCTGCTCGCGAGCACCGTGGTATCGGTGGCCGCGGCCCAGGAAGGCCTGGACCGCCACGCCACCCAACGCCTGGACGCCATGGAGCGCGGCGATGCGGACGCCCCGCTCGTGCCGCCGCTATGGTACACCTTCACCGACGTCGCGCTCGAGGTGGCGCTGTCGGCCTCGGTGCGCCGCGCCACCGCAAGCGCGCCGGCGCAGTTGATGTCGCGGCCGGTGGATCCGCGCCAGGTCAGCCTCTATGGCTACCAGGCCTCGAGCAGCCTGGTGGTGCGACTTCGCCTGGCGCCGCGCAGCGCGATGCCGGACGTGTCGCCGCAATCCTGATCAACCCGCCCAGACCTCCGAGCTGCCATGCCCATCGACCCCAAGGACCCCCGCATTGCCGCCGCTTCGCTGCTCGACCCCCGGCTCGTCGACGCGATGGCGTTCAAGCCGGTCGGCAGTTCCAGCCTGGTCAACCTGGACGGCCGGCTAGGGGTGTTCACCCCGGTCGCCGATGGCGACAGCGGCGCAGACAACACCGAGGCGGTGATTGCCGCGATGCGCAAGGAGCTCTCCCGGCTCGAGAGCGAGAACGCCGCGCTGCGCCGCCAGCTCGCCGAGGTCGAGGCCGCGCGCAAGCGCAGCCCGGACGACTTCGCGAGCGCGGTCGCGCACACCCTCGACACGCTGCAGAACAAGCTCGCGCAGACCACCAACCCGGTGAGTCGATTCGCGGTCCGCGAGGTGGCGATCGACGCCCAGGTCACCGTGGATGTGTCGCCGCTGGGCACGCTCGAATACCGCTTCGTGCGCCCAGAGGACGACATCGACCCGTCCAAGTTGTCGCGCATCCGCCTCGACCTCGTGCCGCTGCCGCGCGAGGACGCCGGCCTCAGTGCGGGGCCGGAGTTCAGCCCTTACGCCGGTGTGGAAGACATCATCGGCGTCGGCGAGACCTGGCGCGGCGCGCTCAACCGCCACCAGATCTACACCATCAACGACCTGCTGGTGGCGGGGTCGCGGCTGAAGTCGAGCGCCGAGCTATCCGCGCTGGTCGGGGTCGATCGCGGGCGGCTGGCGGAGTGGATCGGGCACGCCGAATTACTGTCGGTGCGCGCCATCGATCCGCGTGCGGCCGACGTGCTGTGGGCGGTGGGCATCCGCGCGCTGGCGACGCTGGCGGGCGCGTCCGTCGAGGAAGTCACGGCGAAATACAACGACGAGGTTGCCCGCCGCGCGCAGAAGAACCTGGCGCCGATCGACGCCGAACAGGCGAAGGCCTGGATCGAAGCCGCGATCAAGTACAACGGGCGACCGCGCGAAGGGGGTTGAGCGCCGCCTTCGGCGCTGCCTTCAACCCCCGCCGGGGTGTGGTCGGGTGAGCCAGTCGAGCAGGCGGTCCATCAGCGCATGGGTCGCCGCGAAATGGCCCTCGGCGTGGCCGAGGATCGCCGCCTCGTCCTGGATCCAGCGTGCCGGCGCGAGCTCGGCGCGGCAGTTGTCGATGATCGCGCGCAGGCTCTCAGCGGTCATCTCGAGGTGGAACTGCAGCCCGATCGCACGTTCGCCGAGCTGGAATGCCTGATGCCTGCAGGCCGCGCTGGAGGCGAGCATGCGTGCGCCCGGCGGCAGCTCGAAGGTTTCGCCATGCCAGTGCAGCACGGTCGTGGTCGGCGGGAACTCGAACGCGTCCTTGGTGCCTGTGCAGGCGTGGACGTCGAACCAGCCGATCTCCTTCTCGGTGTTGCGGAAAACGCGCGCGCCATGCGCGCTGGCGATCAGTTGCGCCCCCAGGCAGATGCCCAGCACCGGGCGGCCGAGTGCGACCACGTCGGCGATGAAGCGCTTTTCTGCCGCCAGCCACGCAAACTCGGCCTCGTCATTGACGCTCATCGGCCCGCCCATCACCACCAGCAGGTCCACGGCCGCCGGGTCGGGCAGCGCGGCGGACTCCCAGAAGCGGGTATGGCTGACTTGTGCGCCGCGCGCCGCCAGCCACTGGCCGATCCTGGCGGGGCCTTCGAAGGGGACGTGCTGCAGGATGTGGGCTTTCATGGTGTCCTGATCATTGTGCGGACGCGGTGGGGGCAGACCGCAGTCCAGGTTGGCAGCGCTGGCCGCGCGCAGGGCTCAGAACCCCGAACCCGGCTGGCGCAGGAATTCGGCCTCCTCGGCGCTCGTCTCGCGCCCGAGCGCGGCGTTGCGGTGCGGAAAGCGCCCGAAACGCTCGACGATCTCGAGGTGGCGGCGGGCGTAGTCGAGGTAGCCGGCAAAGGCGGGCCGTGCCGCGGGGGCCACCTCGCCGGCGAGCGTGTCGAACAGGCGCACCGCTTCGCGCTGGTCGGCGAGGTCTTCGGAATGCTCCAGCGGCAGGTACAGGAACACGCGCTCGATCGGCCGCGCCTGCAGGTCGAGGCCGCGCTCGATCGTCTCCTTTGCCCAGCGCAGTGCGAGCACGTCGAAGGCGAAGGCGGCGGCCTGGCCGCGCCAGATGTTGCGCGGGAACTGGTCGGTGAGCAGGATCAGGGCGAGGCGCCCGCGCACGCCGCTCGCTCCGCTCAGCCAGTCGTCCAGCTCGCCCACCGCGGCGCGCGCCACCAGCGGCGCAAAGCGCAGGCGGATCTCGGCATCGACCTCGGGCTGCTTCTTCCACCACAGCGCCGACTGGCGGGCGACGATGGCGGTGTCGTCAGCCGTGTCGGCGGCGGAGCCAAACCAGTAGGCGTGGATCGTGTCTGGCGTGTCCATGCTGGGCTCCGTGGGAACGGCCTGTGTGACCGAAGCATAGCCCAGTGCGGTTCGACGCGGGCTGCGGGAATGCCGGGCGGTTCTTCGTGGGCGCAACGGTCTGTGGGAGCGGCCTTGGCCGCGAATCGGCGCTTGAGCGTATTGCCTTCGCGGGCAAGCCCGCTCCCACGGGACAGGCGACGCGTGTGGGTGGTGCCGTTTTGCGACTGTCCGGCCGCGGCGCCGTCGATGTGCACCGTCCCGGTGGGGATGGGGCAATAATCCGAGCATGTCCCTCCCTGCCCCCACGGCCGCCCCGCTCTCCGCGCTGCGCGGCCTGCTGCCCTTCCTGCGTCCCTACCGCGCGCGGGTGGCGCTCGCCTTCGTGCTGCTGTGCCTGGGATCCGCGGCGATCCTGGTGGTGCCGCTGGCGTTCCGTGACCTGATCGATGCGGGCTTCGGCGGCGTGCCTGCGGGTGGTGCATCCAGTGCCGGGGTGGGCGGCGGCGGCGGGCTGTTCGGCGCGCAGGGTCTGGACGGGCGCTTCGTCGCGCTGTTCGGCCTCGCGGTGTTCTGGGCGGCGGCGGTGGCGGCGCGCTATTACGTGGTGTCGTGGATCGGCGAGCGCGTGACCGCCGACCTGCGCAGCGCGGTGTATGCGCGCGTGTTGCGCCAGTCGCCACAGTTCTTCGAAACCCTGCAGACCGGCGAGGTGCTGTCGCGGCTCACCGGCGACACCACGCTGGTGCAGGCGGTGGTCGGCAGTTCGGTGTCGATGGGGCTGCGCAGCCTGTTCCAGTTCGTCGGCGGCATGGTGATGCTGGCGGCGACCAGCGTGCACCTCTTCGCCATGATCTTCGGGCTGATGGCGCTGCTCGCGCTGCCGATCGTGCTCATCGGCCGCCGCGTGCGCAAGCTGTCGCGCGAGTCGCAGGACCGCATCGCCGACGCCTCGGCGCTGGCCGGCGAGATCCTCAACGCCATGCCGACCGTGCAGGCCTTTACCCAGGAAGACCGCGAGGCCGCGCGTTTCGCCGAACGCAGCGAGACCGGCTTTCGCAGCGCGGTGCGGCGCACCCGGGTGCGCGCGTTGCTGACCGCGCTGATCATCACCGCGGTGATGGGCACGATCGTCTTCGTGCTGTGGATCGGCGCGCGCCAGGTGCAGGCCGGCACGCTGTCGATGGGCGAGCTCGGCGCCTTCCTGATCTATGCCGCGCTGGTTGCGGGCGGCGTGGGCACGCTGGCCGAGGTGTGGGGCGACGTGATGCGCGCCAGCGGCGCCACCGGGCGCCTGCTCGAACTGCTGCACGCCGAGCCGGCGATCCGTGACGCGGAGACGGCTGCACCGTCGGCACAGGGGTTGTGGGGGCGGCTCTTGTGGGAGCGGGCTTGCCCGCGAACAGCGGATACATCGTCGTGCCCGGAGCGGCCGCTTTCGCGGGCAAGCCCGCTCCCACGGAATAGGTCTCCGGACGCATCGAACGTCGCGCGGGCGGCGGATTCGGCCGGAGAGGCTGGAATCGAACTCGAGCACGTGGTGTTCTGCTATCCCGCCCGTCCGGGCGTGCGCGCGCTCGACGATATCTCCCTGCACATCGCTCCGGGCGAGAAGCTCGCGCTGGTCGGCCCCTCCGGCGCCGGCAAGACCAGCCTGTTCCAGCTCCTGCTGCGCTACTACGAGGTCACCGACGGCTGCATCCGCATCGGCGGTCGCGACATCCGCGAGTTGCCGTTGCACACCTTGCGCGCCGGCATCGCGATCGTGCCGCAGGACCCGGTGATCTTCTCCGCGAGCGCGCTCGACAACATCCGCTACGGCCGCCCCGACGCCAGCGATGTGGACGTGATCGCCGCCGCGCGCGCGGCCGCCGCCGACGAGTTCGTTGCTCGGCTGCCGGAGGGTTACGCCACCTTCCTCGGTGAGCGCGGAACGCGGCTCTCGGGCGGGCAGCGCCAGCGCATCGCGATCGCACGCGCGATCCTCAAGGGCGCGCCCATCCTGCTGCTCGACGAGGCCACCAGCGCGCTCGACGCCGAATCCGAAATCCTGGTGCAGCAGGGCCTGGCCGCGGCGATGCAGGGCCGCAGCACGCTGATCATCGCCCACCGCCTGGCCACGGTGCAGCAGGTGGATCGCATCGTGGTGATGGACGGCGGGCGCATCGTCGAGACCGGCACCCCGGCCGACCTGCGCCGCCAGGGCGGGCTGTATGCAAGGCTGGCGGCGCTGCAGCTCGAGCTGTGAGGGGGTGCGCGCTGTGCGTTATGCGCTGATGGCGTGCACGCGGGCGTGCGCGGCGCGTTCGGGCGACGGGATGCGCTAGCCCGGAGGACATCCGTGTGCCGCGTCCCATTGCCATGACGCGGCCGATTGGCTCAGGGCAGCGTGCGCTCGCGCAGGTAGCGCGGGAAGCGCGGCTGGCCGGCGGGGGTGAGCTCGCGGTAGCGGTAGGTGACGAGCGCGCCGAGCGCGGGTGGGTTGGCGCGAATGGCGTCGGTGAGACCGCTGCCGATGCGAAAGCGCCGGCCGTCGGCGGCCTCCACCCGCAGCGCGCCCACCTTGCCCTGCAGCCGGCCTTTGCCGGGGACGTAGCCGACCACGCGCGCCTCGGCGTCGAGCCAGGGGGTGAGCTTGAGTAGCGCCGCGCTGCGCCCGGACTGCCAGCGCGCGTCGGCGCGGTGCAGCATGAGCCCCTCGCCGCCACTGCGCACGGTGTCGTCGAGCAGGCGCTGAAGCGTGGCGCGGTCGGGCACGCGTTGCTGCGGCACGAGTTGCAGCCAGGGCAAGGCAGCCGCGGCGACGAGTTCGCGCAGTGCCTGCAGCCGGGTAGTGAAATCTCCGGCGCCGCCGGGCTGGTCGAACAGCAGGTAGCGCACGTCGCGCCAGCCGGGGTCCTGCGGGTCTTCGCGGCGGATGAGGCCGGAGAGTTCATCGAAGCGCCGCCGCCCCAGCCACAGCTCGCCGTCCACCGCGGTGGCGGGCAGCGCGGCGATGAACCATGCCGGGGCGACGATCTCGCGTCCGCTGCGAAAACGCAGGCGTTGCCCATCCCACAATGCGCGCACGCCGTCGAGCTTTTCGCTGACCCAGTATGCGGCGGGGTCGATCGATGCGTCGTAGCGCAGGGCGAGCATCGCGACGGGAGCCGCCGTGGAAGTGGCGCCGAGCGGCGCGGGCGCCGCATTGGCGCCGGCAGGCGGCGCTTGCGCGAGGCTGGGGGCCGGCGACAGACCGAGCGCCAGGATCAGCGCGCACACGGCGAGCGCAATGCCCTTCGAAGGGGCGAGCGGATCGCTCGCCCGCGGCAGGTGGTGATCGCGGAGAGGCATGGCGGGCGCTGCACGAAAATGACTTGAGCATTTTATGTACAGTCGCTGCGCCTGGCCAGTTCGGGTTTCAGGTCGGCGGCGCGCTGGGCGTCGTTCGCCTGCGTGGGCGGAACTGCCGGGTGTCGCGGTAGTACGCGGCGCATTCGTTGTCGGCGGTCACCCCCGGAATGCCGAGCAGCGGCAGCGGCGACAGGCTGCGCGGGGTGAGGGTGTCGATGTTGGCCGTGAGGTGGGCGGCGAGCCAGGCGTCGGTCTCGGCGAGGGCCTGCGCGGCGGGCAGCGCCAGCCAGGCGGGGTCTACCACGCGGAAGAGCGCCTTGGCGCACAGGCCAACGAAGGGCGCGCGCAACTGGTCCCAGGTGCCGTGGCCGAAGACGAGGAAGCGGGTGCTCTGCAGCAGGCGCGCCCGCCGCGTCCACAGCGCCTCTTCCCACTCGTGCGCGGCGAGCAGGGCGGGGAACTCGGTGTCGGCGGACACCACGACGATGCCGCATTCGTCGAACTGGGTCAGCGCGTCGCGGCGCGGGCCGCGCCCGGGCAGGCCGGCCGCCGTGCGGGCGTGGAGCTCGGCCAGGTGCAGGCGGTTGCAGGCCGCCTTGGTGCGCGGCCAGGCGCACCAGGCGAGCGCGTTGAAGAAGTCGTGCCAGTCGCCGCTGCGGGTGGGCACTTCGCCGCTGGCGAAGATACGCGCCTCGTAGCCTTCCACGTCGCCTGCCGGGAGCACGAAGCGGATCGCCGCGCCGTCCCCGCTGCGCGCGGCGGGCGCAGCTTGAGCGAGCAGGGCGTCGAGCTCGGCATGGATCGGGACGCCGGGTGCGGCGAAGCGCCCGAGCCAGGCGGCGATCGGCTCGAACAGGGCGCGATCGGCAAAGGATGCGGGGATGGCGTCGGCGGGATTCATGACGGGCACTGTGTCTTCCGTGCTCCGCGCGATTGCCCGAGCAGCCGCGCCCAGTAGCGCAGCCCGGCAGGCCAGATGTCGGCGGCGGCGCGCATCAGGTCGGCGGTGGAGACGTGGGTGGAAAACGCGCGCGATTCGGCCGGGGCGAGCAGGCGCGCCGGCCATTCGGCGGCGAAGCGCTGCAGGCCGAGGCCGATCAGCGGGCGGTCGGCATCGCCCACCGAGCCGAGGTCGGCGAGCACGCCGGCGAGCGACAGCCAGCTCTTGCGGAACACCGCCAGTTGCTCGCCGAAGCCGCTCGCGCCCTGCAGCGCGAGCGCATCGAGCAGGCTCACCAGCCAGTCGAAGCCGAGCGGCCGGTTGCTGCGCACCAGGGCGTCGAGCGCGCGCTCCACGGTGGCGGCGATCGCTGCATCGCCCGTGCCCTGCAGGCCGAGACCGGCGAGGCCGGCCGCGATGCGGCGCGCGTCGAGCGCCAGCGCGGCGAGCGCGACCTCGACCAGCGCTTCGCGCTCGGTCTTGGTGAGGCGGGCGGTGAGGCTCCAGTCGATCACGGCGATGCGGCCGTCGGCGGCGAGCAGCAGGTTGCCGCCGTGCAGGTCGCCGTGGAAAGGCGCGGTTTCGCTGCGCGACCAGAACGGGCGGGCGAGCAGGCCGCCGACCAGCGCGCGGCCGAGGCGGCGGGATTCGTTTGCCGGCAGCGCGGCGTCGCTGAGCTTGGTGCCGTCGATGCGTTCCATCGCGGTGAGCGCCGGCGTGCACCAGGGCAGCAGCGCGGGCACGAAGACGTCCGCATCGTCGGCGAGCACGATGGATGCGGCGCGCATGTTGGCCTGTTCGTGCTCGAGGCGGATCTCCTGCATCAGCAGGCGGCCGGCAGTGGCGAGGTGGCTGCGGTAGTCGATCTTCGGCAGGCCGAGCACGGCACCGCGGCGCTCGAGGAAGTCGCCGAGCGCGGGCAGGATGGCGAGCTCCTCGCCCAGCCGCTTCGCCACCCCCGGCTTGAGCGCCTTGAACACGCCCTCATGGCTGCGCCCGTCCTGCCGCCACGAGAACGGCAGCACCACCGCGACGCTGCCCTCGGCGAGCGCACGGTCGGCCAGGTGCAGGCCGCTGTCGTGGCCGAGTTGTGAGCGAACGTGGGCGAGCAGGCGGGCGATATCCGTGCTCGCCGGCAGCGATTCCAGCGCCTGCAGGTGGCGGCGTAGCTCGGGGTCCAGCCCAGGCTGGCGCGCGACCACCTGGCCGAGCTTGTGCAGCGTGGGGCAGTGCGCGAGCAGCGCGGTGATGCGTTCGGCGGCGGGGGCGGTTGCGGCCAGCGCGAACTGCTCGGCGACGATCGCGCCGAGGCGTGCCTCGGGCAGGCGGTCGAGGAAGAAGGCCATGCCCTCGACCAGCAGCGGCCGCCAGGCGGCGAGCGTCGCGGGCAGCAGGGCCTCGAGGCCGAGCGAATCAAACAGTTCGGAGGCGAGTTCGGGATCCATCGCGCAGGCAGGAAGCGTTGGGGGGGGGTAGCTTGAGCGCGAAAGATCTTATCGTGTCGCGCCGTTCCGGTCGCCTGTGCCGCGCGCACGGGCGAGGCCCGCGAACGCAGCCAGCGCCCGAGCGGTCGCGCGCTTCAGCGCTCACGCCTCCCGCACATAGGTCCCCGGGGCGGCGCACAGCGCCGGATGACGCTCGTCGGCGGCCGGGCGCGCGTCGACCAACTCGCCGGCGCGCGGCTTGAGCCAGGCCATCCAGTCCTCCCACCAGCTGCCCTCGTGCAACTCGGCGCGCTCGCGCCAGTGCTGGGGCTTGTCAGCACGATGCGCGGTGGCGACGCGGTAGTGGCGTTTGGGCGGCTTCACCGGCGGATTGACGATGCCGAGAATGTGGCCGGAGCTCGACAGCACGAAGCGCTTGTCGGCGGCGACGTGGTGCAGGGTGTGGAAGGTCTGCGCCCACGGTGCGATGTGGTCGTCCTCGGCGGCGACCGCATACAGCGGCTGGCGGATGCGGCCGAGGTCGATCGGCTCGCCGGCGATGGTGAGCGCGTCGGGCTGGATGAGGCGGTTCTCGAGGTAGAGCTCGCGCAGGTACCAGGCGTGCATCGCGTACGGCATGCGCGTGGTGTCCATGTTCCAGTACAGCACGTCGAAGGCCGCGGGCGACTCGCCGTACAGCCAGCCCTGCACCACGTAGTGCCAGATCAGGCTGTTCGAGCGCAGCAGGCGGAACGAGGCCGCCATGTCCTTGCCGTCGAGGTAGCCCTTCTTCGCCATCTGCGCGCTCAGGTGGTCCACGGTCTGCGGGTCGATGAATACCTCGATGTCGCCCGGCTTGTGGAAGTCCACCAGGGTGGTGAACAGCGTCCAGTCACGCACCGGCACGGCGTCCTCGCCGTAGTGGCGCGCAGCCCACGCCATCCAGGTGGCGAGCGCGGTGCCGCCGATGCAGTAGCCCGCGGCGTGTACCCGCTCTGCACCGCTGAATGCGCGCGCCACCTGCACGATCGCGTCGATGCCCTCGGTGATGTAGTCGTCGAAGCGCACGTCGCGCATCGAAGCGTCGGGGTTCTTCCAGCTCGTGATGAAGACGTCGAGACCCTGGTCGAGCAGGTAGCGCACCATGCTCTTCTTCGGGTTGAGGTCGAGAATGTAGAACTTGTTGATCCAGGGCGTGATGATCACCACCGGCTCGGCGTGCACCTGCGGCTGCGTGGGCGCGTAGTGGATGACCTCGAGCAGGCGGTTGCGGAAGATGACCGCGCCGGGCGTGGTGGCGAGGTTGTCGCCGACCTTGAAGCCATCCGGGTCGGTCATGCGCACGTTGCCGGCCTGCAGGTCGGCGAGCATGTTGTGCCAGCCGTGCACCAGGCTCTCGCCGCGGCTGTCGATGCACTTGCGCAGCGCGATCGGGTTGGTCAGCAGGTAGTTGGTGGGCGCCACCGCGTTGAGCCACTTGCGCCACCAGAACGCGGCGCGCCGGCGCTCCTTGCTGGACAGCCCCGGGGTGTCGTAGAGCATGTCCTGCATGTGGTGGGTGAAGGCGAGGTACCACTCCTTGACCAGGTCCCAGGTGGCCGAATCGGTCCACACCGGATCGGCGAAGCGCGGATCGTCAGCGTTGGGCTTGACCGGGTCGGCGCTGGGCAGGCCGACGGCGCGCCGCCAGGTGTGCCATTGCAGCTCCCACAGCGCGCTGCTCAGGCTGGCGATGCGCTCGCCGAGCTCCTGCGGATGCATCAGCCACGCCATCTGCGCATGCAGGATGGGCGCGGCGATGCCGTAGGGATCGGCGTGCGCAGAGAGCCCGTCGCCGATCGCGGCGATGCGGCGATAGAGCGCCCGGCCGTCGGGCACGCCATTGTGGCGGTGCGAGCCCTGGGCGGCGCCGTTCTTAGCGGCCGGGACCGTGTTCGGCCCGGTGTTCAGCCCGGTGTTGAGCCCTTTCCCGCCTCGTTGCGCTGCTGGCATGAGGATCGCCTCCGTGCGTGCCGCGCGCGCCACGGCTGTGCGGTGACCTGTGAACGGGCCCAAGCGCAGTGACGCCACGCATAGTGTTGAGGAGATGTTGCGCTCGCGGCCCCGCGCTCGGGTTGCGGCTTAATGAAACGCGCATTGCGCGGCGCATCATCGACGCCTGCATAGTGGCACGACCGTCCGCGTCCGCCCACCGAATCCTTCACGCACGTCGCGAGCAGGTCATGGAATCACTCGCCGGCAGCGCTCCATCAGGCCGCACGTGCGGTCGGTTCGATGACCCGTACCGGCTGCAGGCGGTTCACCCCGCTGACGATGGCGCGGATCGAGGCGGTGACGATGTTGCTGTCGACCCCCACGCCGTAGCGGTCGCCGCCCTGCCCGCTCGCCTCGGTGAGCTCGAGGAAGGCGCATGCCTGGGCGTTGCCGCCGTCCTCGCTCGGGGCGATCGAGCGCTCCTCGAAGCTGCGCACCTGGACGTCGATGCCGGCGCCCCGCAAGGCGTGGATGGCGGCGTCGATCGGGCCGTTGCCCTCGCCCACCAGCAGGTGGCGGGTGGCGCCGATCTCCACCACCAGACGGATGCCCTGCGCCTCGCCGTGCTCGAAGAGGTGGTGCTCGACGTAGCGCACCGGCTCGACGCTGTCGAGGTAGGTGCTGCGGAAGAGGTCCCAGATCGCCGCCGCCGACATCTCGCCGCCGCTGGCGTCGGTGACCTGCTGCACCTCGCGCGAGAACTCCACCTGCAGGCGGCGCGGCATCACGATGCCGTACTCGGCCTCGAGCAGGTAGGCGATGCCGCCCTTGCCGGACTGGCTGTTGACCCGGATCACCGAGTCGTAGCTGCGGCCGAGGTCGGCGGGGTCGATCGGGAGGTAAGGTACGTTCCACGGGCGAGTCTCGCCACTGAGCGCCTTTTGAGCCGCGAATCCCTTCTTGATGGCGTCCTGGTGGGAGCCGGAGAAGGCAGTGAACACGAGATCCCCCACATAGGGGTGGCGTGGGTGGATCGGCAACTGGTTGCAGTACTCGACGGTGCGCGCGACCGCGTTGATGTCGGAGAAGTCGAGCCCGGGCGCCACGCCTTGCGTATACATGTTGAGCGCGAGGGTGACGATGTCGACGTTGCCGGTGCGCTCGCCGTTGCCGAACAGGCAGCCCTCGACGCGATCGGCGCCGGCCATCAGGCCGAGCTCGGCGGCGGCCACGCCGCTGCCGCGGTCGTTGTGCGGGTGGAGCGAGAGCACGATGCCGTCGCGGCGGGCGAGATTGCGGTGCATCCACTCGACCTGGTCGGCGTAGACGTTGGGCGTCGACACTTCGACCGTGGCCGGGAGGTTGATGATGACCTTGTTGTCGGGCGTCGCGCCCCATTCGGCGGTGACGGCGTCGCAGACTTCGCGGGCGAAGTCGAGCTCGGTGGCGGAGAAGGTCTCGGGGCTGTATTCGAGGCGGATCTCGGTGCAGCACTCGGCATTCATCTGCGCGCCGATCTGCCTGATGAGGCGTACGGCCGACACCGCGAGCGCCACCACCTGCGGCTTCTCCATGCCGAACACCACTTCGCGGAAGGTGGGCGAGGTGGCGTTATAGACGTGGATGATCGCCCGCGGCGCACCGCGCACCGATTCCATGGTGCGGCGGATGAGGTCCTCGCGCGCCTGGGTGAGCACCTGGATGGTGACGTCCGCGGGGATGTGGCCGCCCTCGACGAGCTGGCGCACGAAGTCGAAGTCGGTCTGCGAGGCGGACGGGAAGCCGACCTCGATCTCCTTGAAGCCGATCTCGCACACGGTGCGGAACATGCGCATCTTGCGCTCGACGTTCATGGGCTCGAACAGCGCCTGGTTGCCGTCGCGCAGGTCGGTGCTCATCCAGATCGGGGCGCGGTCGATGACCTTGTTCGGCCATTGGCGGTCGGCGAGCGCGATCGGGGCGAAGGGGCGGTACTTGGCGGCGGGGTTGGGCAACATCATGGCGCGGTCCTCGTGGGCATGGCGTGATTCGATGGACGAAAGTTTACGCCGGGGGCTGCGGCAGACGATTGCGTTGTTGCAGTGCGAAAGGGTGTTTTTGTGCAGAAACGTTCACTAAGCGTGCAATGAGTGAAAGAATCTGCTTATCTGATCCAAGAGGGCGCCCGATCATGCAACTCGACCGCTACGACCGCCAGATCCTCGACCTGCTGCAGCAGGACGGCCGCATCAGCAACCAGGATCTCGCCGACCGCATCAGCCTGTCGCCCTCGTCCTGTCTGCGCCGGCTGCGTGCGCTGGAAGAATCCGGCCTCATCCGCGGCTACCGCGCCCTGCTCGACGCCAGGAAGCTCGGCCTGTCGCTGATGGCGCTGATCCACATCTCGATGGACCGCCACACGCCCGAGCGCTTCACCCACTTCGAGGCCCAGGTCGGCGCCATCCCCGAGGTCCTGGAATGCCTGCTGATCACCGGCCAGGATGCCGACTACCAGTTGAAGGTCGTGGTGGCCGACATGGACGCCTATCAGGAGCTGCTGCTCGAGCGCATCACCCGCATCCCGGGCGTCACCGGCGTGCATTCGAGCTTCGTGCTGCGGCGGGTGATCGACAAGACCGCGCTGCCGCTGCCCGGCGCCTGAGGGCAGGGTGTGCACAAACTGGATATATGTCACGTTGTGATTGGATAGCGGCGGTGGGTGTGGGCGTCCAAGATTCTCGGGCTGCGTGGCGCTTACGCCGCGCTTGAGCTAAACCGACACGAAGTCCGCCGCGTGCGGACCCACCGAGGAGACACCATGGACGCCCGCGTTCGCGAACTCGTCAAGGCCACGATCCCTGTGCTCAAGGAGCATGGCGTGGCTCTGACCACCTATTTCTACCAGCGCCTGTTCCGCCACAACCCGGAGCTGAAGAACATCTTCAACCAGTCGCACAACGAGACCGGCAAGCAGCCGGTGGCGCTGGCGATGGCGGTGCTGGCCTATGCCGAGAACATCGACGACCCTTCGGTGCTCGCTCCGGTGATCACGATGATCGCCCACAAGCACGCCAGCGTCGGTATCCGTGCCGAGCACTATCCGATTGTCGGCAAGCACCTGCTGGCGTCGATCCGCGAGGTGCTGGGCGATGCCGCGAGCGACGAGCTGGTCGCCGCCTGGGGCGTGGCCTATGGTGCGCTCGCCGACGTGTTCATCGAGGCCGAGAGCAAGCTCTACAACCAGGCCTGCAACGCGGATGGTGGCTGGAGCGGCTGGCGCAGCTTCCGCATCATCGACAAGGTGCGCGAGAGCGAGGAGATCACGTCCTTCCACCTCGTGCCCTGCGACGGTGGCCCGCTGCCCGGCTACAACGCCGGCCAGTACACCTGCGCGCGCGTGTTCGTGCCCGAACTTGGCGTGATGCAGTTGCGCCAGTACACGCTGTCGATCGCGCCGGGGGCGATGCACTTTCGCATCTCGGTGAAACGCGAGCCGGCGGGCGCCACCTCGCCGGCGGGCCGGGTGTCGAATCGGCTGCACGATTTCTATCAGGTCGGCGACATGCTGGAGCTGGCGCCGCCCTTCGGCGAGTTCTACCTGGACGAGACGCACGACGGTCCGGTGGTGCTGATCAGCGGCGGCGTCGGTATCACGCCGATGATGGCGATGCTCGATCGGCTGGTGGCGGCGGCGCCGTCACGCCCGGTCCAGTTCGTGCATGCGTGCCGTAATGCCGCGGTGTTCGCCTTCGGCGCGCATCTGGCGAAGGTGGCGGAGCGCAATGCGCAGGTGAAGATGCATCTGTTCCACGATGAAGGCCCCGTGGCGCCGCCGGTGCAGTCGGGGCGTGTCGACTTGCGCGCGCTCGCGGGCGAGGTGCTGGCGCCGGGGGCCGATTACTACCTGTGCGGCCCGGTCGGCTTCCTGGAGGCGCAGATCGCGACGCTGCACGAGTTGGGTGTGGAGTCGGCGCGCATCCATGCTGAGGTGTTCGACACCGGCGGTATTGCGACCTGAGGCGGCTTGCGGGGCTTAGCCCTGCTGCGGCATCGGAGGGTTTGGGGGTGGGGGCGAAGCGGTTTCAGTGTGGTGCGGGAACGGGTGCGTCCGCGTGCTTCGAATTCGTGCGGTTGTGTGGTGGCGTGGATCTGGGGCGTGCGCGGCTTCGACTCGGCCGCGGGGCCGGGGTGACGGTCGCCGCCTGCATTCGCGGCCCCTCGCGTACGCTCGGGGCTGCCCTCGACGGAGGACGCCGCGGGGGCGGCGACGCAAACTCGGCGCTGCGCGCCTCAGACATGCGTCGCCTTGTTTCCCCCGCGACGCCCTCCACCTCGGCGCTCATGAAGTTGGCGACCGTCACACCGGCCCCGCGGCCTTGCGCTTGTGTGGATTCGATGAGTTCTTGACCGTATGCGTGCCATTGGATCGTGGGCATGCACCTGCGCGGATTCTGTCCTCGGAAATCATGGTTGGCGCCGGCAAGTCTTCAGTGGGAGCGGGCTTGCCCGCGAATCGGGTGTTGAAGGGCGCTGTCTGCCCTACTGACTCGCGTTGGGGAAGAAGAGCTGTTCGCCCTCGATCCTGTATGCGGCGATCGCGTCCTGCCCCGCGGGCGACACCACCCATTCGACGAATTTGCGTGCTTCGACGGTCTTCACATGCGGGTGGCGCTCGGGGTTCACCACCATCACGCCGTACTGGTTGAACAGCCGCGTGTCGCCTTCGACCAGCACCGCCAGGTCGGCGCGGTTCTTGAAGCTGAGCCAGGTGCCGCGGTCGGCGAGGACGTAGGCAGCGGAAGATGCCGCCATGTTCAGCGCCGGGCCCATGCCGCAGCCGCATTCCTTGTAGCCGGTGCCCTTGTCGGCGACGCCGGCGGCCGTCCAGTAGCGCAGCTCGGCGGCGTGGGTGCCGCTCTTGTCGCCGCGCGACACGAAGTTGGCGTTGGCGGTGGCGAGCTTCTTCAACGCCACGGTGATGTCCTTGCCGCGGGTGCCAGCGGGGTCGTCCTTCGGGCCGACCAGCACGAAGTCGTTGTACATGACCTTGCGGTGCTCGATGCCGTGGCCTTCGTCGACGAATTTCTGTTCGGCCGCAGCGTCGTGCACGAAGACGACGTCGGCATCGCCACGGCGGCCGACGTCGAGCGCCTGGCCGGTGCCGAGCGCGACCACCTTCACGTCGATGCCGGTCGCCTGCCTGAACTGCGGCAGGATCATGCCGAAGAGGCCGGACTGCTCGGTGGAGGTCGTCGATGCGACGACGATCGAGGGGGCTTGCGCCTGGGCCGCTAGCGGCAGCACCGCGAGCAGGGTGGCCGTGGCAAGGCCGGCGAGGTGCTTGCGGGCAAGCGTCTGGATCAGGGGCAACATTTGGGGTGTCTCCTCGGTTCTTGGGTGTGGTGCAAAGCCGGGTGAAGGACCGCGCCAGCAGCCCCGGGGCCTGGCTCGATGGCATCCGGGGGCTGGGTGTTCGTCCTGCGCGATGCGCGAATCCATTGCGCCGGGCGTGACGATTGCCGCCTGCGGTCGGATTGGCGCAATCTATTGACCCTGCCCGACCCGATCAATATGAAAAGAAATGCATAGGATCAGCCTCCACTACGCCCTGGGCACCGCCGCCGCGTCGGCGCTGATCCGCAATCCGCTGCTCGATCTGCTGCAGGCGGTCAGCGCGCAGGGCTCGATCTCGGCTGCGGCGCGTGTGCTGGGCTTGTCGTACCGCCATGTGTGGGGCGAGCTCAAGCGCTGGGAGGGCGAGCTCGGTCAGCCGTTGATCCTGTGGGAGAAGGGCCAGGCGGCGCGGCTGTCCGAGTTTGGCGCCAAGCTGCTGCTCGCCGAGCGTCAGGTGCAGGCGCGCCTGCTGCCGCAGATCGAGGCGCTGCGTGCCGACCTCGAGCGCGCGTTCGCGATCGCCTTCGACGACGCGGTGCATGTGCTGTCCTTCCACGCCAGCCACGACGAGGCACTCGCCGCGCTCGGCGACGAGGCGCGCGCCGGTGGCTTGCACCTCGACGTGCGCTTCACCGGCAGCGTGGATGCGATCCGCGCGCTCAACGAGGGGCGGTGCACGCTGGCGGGCTTCCATGTGCGCCTGCCGGCGGTGCCCGGATCGCGGCTGTCGTCGTCACACTCACAGCGCAGTTACAAGCCGCTGCTGCGTCCCGGCCTGCACAAGCTGATCGGCTTCGCCCGTCGCAGCCAGGGCCTGATCGTCGCGCGCGGCAACCCGCTTCGCCTGCGCGGCCTGTTCGATCTCGCGCGGCCCGGGGTGCGCTTCGTCAATCGGGCGCGCGGCACCGGCACCCGGGTGGTGCTCGATGAGTTGCTCGGCGAGCTCGGCGTCGCGCCATCTGCCATCCCCGGCTATGCCGCCGACGAGCCTTCTCACGCGGCGGTTGCGCAGGCGGTGGCCACCGGCCAGGCCGACGCCGGCTTCGGCATCGAGGCGAGCGCGCGCAGCCGCGGGCTGGACTTCGTGCCGTTGGTGGAGGAGGCCTATTTCCTCGCCTGTCTCAAGTCCACCCTCGAGCAGCCCGCCACCCGCGCCCTGCTCGCCGTGCTGCGGACCGCCCAATGGCAACAACGTCTGGCGCAACTCCCGGGCTATGCGCCGATGCAGAGCGGCGAGGTGCTGTCGATGAGCCGGGTGCTGCCGTGGTGGCGCTTCGGCGGGCGCGGTGGTGAGGGCGGGAGTGCTCGCAAGCTTGAACAATAAGCCGATGTTTGAATTGAAAAATTCCGTGGAACATCAGCGCGGAACCTGGCCGCTCGGGCGCTGAAGGCGTAGAATCGCCCCCCTTGTTCACGCATTGCAGCACGGAGCGCACCATGCTCTACCCCACCCGTTTCGATGTCATCGTGGTCGGCGGCGGTCACGCCGGGACCGAGGCCGCGCTCGCCGCGGCGCGCATGGGCGCGGCCACGCTGCTGCTCACCCACAACATCGAGACCCTGGGCGCGATGAGCTGCAACCCGTCTATCGGCGGCATCGGCAAGGGCCACCTGGTCAAGGAGGTCGATGCGCTCGGCGGCGCGATGGCGGCGGCCACCGACGAGGGCGGCATCCAGTTCCGCATCCTCAACGCCTCCAAGGGTCCGGCGGTGCGCGCCACCCGCGCCCAGGCCGACCGCGTGCTGTACAAGGCGGCGATCCGTCGCCGGTTGGAGAATCAGCCGAACCTTTGGTTGTTCCAGCAGGCAGTCGACGACCTCACCGTGGTCGGCGACCGCGTCACCGGCGTGGTCACCCAGATCGGCCTGCGCTTCGAGGCACCGACGGTGGTGCTGACCGCGGGCACCTTTCTCAACGGCCTGGTGCATGTGGGGATGCAGAATTACTCCGCGGGACGCGCGGGCGACCCGCCAGCGATCTCGCTCGGCCAGCGCCTAAAGGAACTCGCGTTGCCGCAGGGCCGGCTCAAGACCGGCACGCCGCCGCGGCTGGACGCGCGCACGATCGACTTCTCGGTGATGACCGAGCAGCCGGGTGACGACCCGGTGCCGGTGTTCAGCTTCCTCGGCAATGCGGCCCAGCACCCGCGCCAGCTGCCGTGCTGGATGACACACACCAACGCGCGCACGCACGACATCATCCGCGCCAACCTCGACCGCTCGCCGATGTATTCCGGCGTGATCGAGGGCGTGGGGCCGCGCTACTGCCCGTCGATCGAGGACAAGATCCACCGCTTCGCCGACAAGGACAGCCACAACATCTTCCTCGAGCCCGAGGGCCTGGAGACGCACGAGATCTACCCCAACGGCATCTCAACCTCGCTGCCCTTCGACGTGCAGTTGCAGATCGTGCGCAGCATCCGCGGGCTGGAGAACGCCCACATCCTGCGCCCGGGCTACGCGATCGAGTACGACTACTTCGACCCGCGCAACCTCAAGTCCAGCCTGGAGACCAAGTCGATCGGCGGGCTGTTCTTCGCCGGTCAGATCAACGGCACCACCGGTTACGAGGAAGCCGCCGCGCAAGGGCTGCTTGCCGGCGCCAACGCCGCGCTGCAGGTGCAGGAGCGCGAGCCCTGGTGCCCGCGCCGCGACGAGGCTTATCTGGGCGTGCTGGTGGACGACCTGATCACGCGTGGCGTGTCCGAGCCTTACCGCATGTTCACCTCGCGTGCCGAGTATCGCCTGTCGCTCCGCGAGGACAACGCCGACCTGCGCCTGACCGACAAGGGGCGCGAGCTCGGCCTGGTCGATGACGTGCGCTGGGAAGCCTTCTGCGCCAAGCGCGAGGCGATCGAGCGTGGCACGGCGCAATTGAAGGCCGCGTGGGCGCGACCGGAGGCGATTCCCGCGGACGATCAGCAGCGCGTGCTCGGCAAGGCGCTCGAGCGCGAGCAGTGCTACTTCGAGCTGCTGCGCCGGCCGGAGACCACTTACGACTCGCTGATGAGCCTGCCCGGCGCGCCAATCGAGCGCGAGACCGACCCGCAGGTCATCGAGCAGATCGAGATCGCCGCCAAGTACCAGGGCTACATCGACCGCCAGCAGGACGAGGTGAGCAGACAGACGCAGGCCGAGGCCACCCGGCTGCCGGTCGAGCTCGACTATGCGCAGGTGCGCGGGTTGTCGAAAGAAGTGCAGCAGAAACTCAACCAGCACAAGCCCGAGACCATCGGCCAGGCCGGCCGCATCCAGGGCGTGACGCCAGCGGCGATCTCGCTGCTGCTGGTGTGGCTCAAGCGCCGCGACCTGGCGGCGCGCGCCGGGCGTTCGGCCGAGCCTGCTGAGGCCGGGGATGCGGTGCGGAGGCCGGCGCCATGAGCGGACGCCTGCAGCCTTACGCCACCCAGTTCGCCGACGGCATCGCCGCGCTCGGCCTCGCCCTGCCGCAGGAAACGTGCGACCGCCTGCTCGCCTTCGGCGAACTGCTGCTGAAGTGGAACAAGGTCTACAACCTCACCGCGATCCGCAACCCGCAGGAGCTGATCACCCACCACCTGCTCGATTCGCTGGCGGTGCTGCCGCATCTGGCGGCGGTCGATCGGCTCGCCGACATCGGTTCCGGCGGCGGCCTGCCGGGTGTGGTGCTGGCGATCGTGCGCCCGGGGCTGGTGGTGAGTTCGATCGAGACCGTGGGCAAGAAGGCGAGCTTCCAGCAGCAGGCGAAGATCGAGCTCGGGCTGGGCAATTTCAGCGTGCTGAACAAACGCGTCGAGCAGGTGCAGGCCGAGGCGCTGCCCGGCGGCGCGCCGGGGGGTGTGATCTCGCGGGCCTTCTCCAGCCTGGGGGATTTCGTCGCGCTGTCCGGCCACCTCGTCGCCGAGGGCGGCGCGCTGTATGCGATGAAGGGCGTCAATCCAGTGGACGAGATCGCCGCGCTGCCGGCGGGCTGGGCCGTCACCGAAACCCATGCGCTGCGCGTCCCGGGGCTGGATGCCGAGCGTCATCTACTCTTCATCCGCCGCACGGGATGTTAGTGGAATGCTGTGAGAGCAACTGTCTGTGGGAGCGGGCTCGCCCGCGAATGTCGCAAGATCGAGCGCCGTATTCGCGGGCGAGCCCGCTCCCACGGCGATGAAGCGCCTGCGGTGGCGACAGGCGGCTGGCCCTGCCCCGCCTGTTGCGCTGCCGCATTGAAGTACACTCCGGGACGTGCGCCGTGCGCGTGACCCCTGTAAACGGAACAGCCTGAATCCAAATGGCCAAGATTTTCTGCGTCGCCAACCAGAAGGGCGGGGTGGGCAAGACCACCACCTGCGTCAACCTCGCTGCCGCCCTGCACCAGGCCGGGCAGCGCGTGCTGCTGATCGACCTCGACCCGCAGGGCAACGCCACCATGGGCAGCGGCATCGACAAGCGCGGCCTGAAGAGCTCGGTGTATCACCTGCTCGTCGGCCTGGTCGATCTGGCCGGCGTGCGGGTGGCCTCGCCTACCGGCGGCTACGACGTGCTGCCCGCCAACCGTGACCTCGCCGGCGCGGAGGTCGAGCTGGTGAACCTCGACCAGCGCGAGAAGCGCCTGCGCAATGCGCTCGCCGCGTTCAACGACGATTACGATTTCGTCCTCATCGATTGCCCGCCCTCGCTGTCGATGCTCACCCTCAACGGCCTGTGTTGCGCCACCGGCGTGATCATCCCGATGCAGTGCGAGTACTACGCGCTCGAGGGCCTTTCCGACCTGGTCAACACGATCAAGAAGGTGCACGCCAATCTCAACCGCGATCTCAAGATCATCGGCCTGCTGCGGGTGATGTTCGACCCGCGCGTGACTCTGCAGCAGCAGGTGTCGAACCAGCTCGAAGGTCACTTCGGCGACAAGGTGTTCCGCGCCATCGTGCCGCGCAACGTACGCCTGGCCGAGGCGCCCAGCCACGGCATGCCGGGCGTGGTGTTCGACAAGTCCGCCAAGGGCGCCCAGGCTTACATGGCCTTCGCGCACGAGATGATCGAACGCGCGAAGACATTCTGAATTCCGGAGCCGACATGAACAAACCCAGACTCAAGGGCCTCGGCCGCGGACTCGATGCGCTGCTCGCGGCCAACCAGGAAGAAGAGACCGACAAGGGCGAGCTGCAGTCGCTGCCCACGATCGCGCTGCAGCCCGGCAAGTACCAGCCGCGCACGCGCATGGACCCGGGCTCGCTGGAAGAGCTCGCCGCCTCGATCAAGGCGCAGGGCATCATGCAGCCGATCATGGTGCGCCCGGTGGGCGAGGACACCTGGGAGATCATCGCCGGCGAGCGGCGCTGGCGTGCGTCGCAGATCGCCGGGCTGTCCGAGGTGCCCTGCCTGGTGCGCGAGATTCCCGACGAGGCCGCGCTGGCGATGTCGCTGATCGAGAACATCCAGCGCGAGGACCTCAATCCGCTCGAGGAAGCCGGTGGCATCCAGCGCCTGATCGACGAATTCGCCATGACCCACCAGCAGGCCGCCGACGCGGTCGGCCGCTCGCGCCCGGCGGCGTCGAACCTGCTGCGCCTGCTCAACCTCGCCCGACCGGTGCAGGAGTTGCTGATGGCGGGCGACATCGACATGGGCCATGCGCGCGCGCTGCTGCCACTCGATGGCGCCAGCCAGATCCAGCTCGCCAACCAGGTCGCCGCCCGGCAGTTGTCGGTGCGCGACACCGAGCGCCTGGTGCAGCAGATCCTCAATCCGCGCCAGAAGAAGCCGGTGGCCCAGCCCGACCGCGACCTGCTGCGGCTCGAGGAGGAGATTGCGGACGCGATTGGCGCCACGGTGAAGATCAAGGCCAACAAGAAGGGCGCCGGCGAGCTCACGATCCGCTTCGGCAGCCTCGACCAATTGGACGGCGTGCTCGGCCGCCTGCGCTAGACGCCGCCTGCGCGCGCGCCCTCGTCGGCGGCCCGGGCTGTCTCCACCCCGCGCGCCTCGTCGATCGCGGCCAGTGGCAACAACGCGACCGCGAACAGCAGGATGCAGAACAGCACGGCCCCCTGCAGCCCGAACAGCCACTGCAGCAAGCCCACGCCGAAGATCCCGAAGATTGCCGCCAGCTTGCTGAACAGGCCCCAGAAACCGAACAGCTCGGCGGCACGGCTCTCGGGGGCGAACATCCCCACCAGCGCCCGCCCGACCGACTGGCTCGAGCCCAGGCTCAGCCCGGACAACAGCCCGGAGAAGAGGAAGACCTGCTCCGCGCGCAGGGCCAGGCCCAGCCAGGCGTTCAATCCCGACGTCATCGACTCGACGAAGTAGATCGCCAGGATCGCTGCAATCCACAACAGCAGGGTCAGGGCGTAGGTCAGGCGTCCGCCGAGCCGGCTGTGCAGCGCGCCGAACAGCACCGCACCGAGCAGGGCGGTGATCTGCACGACGATGAACATCAGGTTGCGCGTCGACTCGGTCCAGCCGATCACCTGCGCGCCGTAGATGAACGAAAAGGCGACGATCACATAGACGCCGGCCATCGCGAACAGGATCGACAGGAACAGCCAGGCGAGATCCGGAAGATCGGCCACCGAGCGCACCGTCTGAACCAGTCGTAGGTAAGCGGTTCGCGTCACCGCCAGCCTCAGATCATGACGCTCGCCGATCGCGGGTTCGCGCAACCAGACGAAGGTCGGAATCGCCGCAACCAGGAAGAAAGCCGCGGCAAAGGGGCCGACCCAGCGCATGCGCTCGAAATTTTCCGCGCTCGCCTCACCCAGAAATACCAGCACGAAGCCCGCCGAAACCAGGCCGCCCGCATAGCCGAGCGCCCAGCCCAGACCCGATATGCGCCCGAGCTCGTGACGCTCGCCGAGAAAGGGCAGGAAGCTCGCGATGAAGGATTCGCCCGCCGAGTAGGCGGTGTTCGATATCACGATCAACGCGAACCCCAGCCAGATCTGGCCGGGTGCAACGCAGTAGAGCAGTGCCGTGCTCGCGACCGTGATCGCGTAACTCGCGAACAGCATGCGCTTTTTGGCGCGCGCCTGATCCATGATGGCGCCCAGCAGTGGAGCACTGATGACCACCAGCAGGTAGCTCAGGCACAGGGCGAGGCTCCAGAGCAGATTTCCCAGGCGGTAGTCCGGTGCGTCGCCAACGATGAGGCGCGTGTACAGATCGCCGAAGATCACCGTGATGATCAACAGCGTGTAAGCCTGGTTCGCGAAATCGAACATGCACCAGCCGAAGATTTCGCGCCGGCGCGCCTTGCGGGTTTCGATCATCGGGCGCCATTCGTCCGCGGTGGGGGCAACGGAAAAGCTCTTCGAGCGTCCATTTTCAGACCTGTAGATGTTACATCTTCTATAAGATAGGGGACTTTTGCAAAGATCCATGCTGCGATGCAACCAAGGTTTGACTTTGCTGCGGTTAACCCCTACCATCCGCGGGATTTTAGGCGGTCGCCAGCGTCTCGACACGCATGCCCGTTAAACCCAATGCTTAAAGCTGTCATACTGCAGGTGGTCGCTACATTCATCGCAGTGCTGCTTGCAGCAGCACTGTTTGGTGTCCCCGGAGCGATCTCTGCCGCAGGTGCAGGGTTGGCATGTGTGTTGCCGAATTGGTTGTTTGCCATCCGCTTGTCGGCGATGGCGCGACGAACCGGCACAGCGAGCGTGGCCGCTTTTGTCGCAGGCGAGTTCATCAAGATCGCCTCGATTGTGGGACTGTTGGTGCTGGTGTGGGCCCTTTATCCTGACCTCCACTGGGGGGGCATGCTGATCGGTCTCATCCTGGCGCTTAAGGCGAATTTGTTTGCATTTTTGGTAAAGACCTGACCATGGCTACAGAAGGGCACGCCCCCACCGCATCCGAGTACGTCGTTCATCACCTGACGCACCTCAACAACACCGGTCACGCGCAAGAGAACATCGTGGACTGGAGTGTGATCAACCTCGATTCGATGTTCTATTCGATCTCGATCGGCCTGCTGACAGTCTTCCTGCTCTGGCTTGCCGCACGCAGGGCCACCTCGGGTGTGCCAGGTCGATTCCAGGGCTTCGTCGAGATGCTCGTCGAAATGGTATCGGACCAGGCCAAGGGCATCGTCCATAGCCCGGAGTCGCGCAAGTTCGTCGCTCCGCTCGCACTTACCGTGTTCGTCTGGATCTTCCTGATGAACGCGATGGACCTCCTGCCGGTCGATCTGCTGCCGCGCATCTGGGAGGGCGTCTATGCTGCAGGCGGCGGCGATCCGGCGCATGCCTACATGCGTGTCGTCGCGACTGCCGACCTGTCTGCCGCGCTGGGCCTGTCCATCGGCGTGCTGCTGCTCTGCCTGTACTACAACATCAAGATCAAGGGCTTGAGTGGCTGGGTGCATGAACTCTTCACCGCGCCGTTCGGCAATCACCCGCTGCTGTACCCGGTGAACTTCGCGATGCAGATCATCGAGTTCGTCGCCAAGACCGTTTCGCACGGCATGCGACTGTTCGGCAACATGTACGCAGGTGAGCTCGTGTTCATCCTGATCGCCCTGCTCGGCGGCACCGCCACCGTGTTCGGCTTCGTCGGTCATGTTGTTGCAGGCACCGTCTGGGCGATCTTCCATATCCTGATCATCACCCTGCAGGCCTTCATCTTCATGATGCTGACACTGGTGTACGTCGGTCAGGCGCACGAGAGCCACTAAGTTTCGGTTTCACCTTCAAAGCAGTAACTGGTTTTTAAACTCACCTTCCCCACTAAGGAGTTGTCATGGAAAACGTTCTGGGTTTTGTTGCTCTGGCTGCTGGTCTGATCATCGGTCTGGGTGCCGTCGGCGCTTGTATCGGTATCGGCATCATGGGTTCCAAGTACCTCGAAGCTTCCGCCCGTCAGCCTGAACTGATGAACGCGCTGCAGACCAAGATGTTCCTGCTGGCCGGTCTGATCGACGCCGCGTTCCTGATCGGTGTCGGTATCGCCATGATGTTCGCCTTCGCCAACCCGTTCCAGCTCTGATCGGTTCGAGTTCATCCTTTTTTGAACCAACCTGAGGGCCAAGAACCGTGAATTTGAACGCAACCCTGATAGCCCAGCTCGTTGTGTTCTTCATTCTGGCGTGGTTCACGATGAAATTCGTGTGGCCGCCCATCGTGAAGGCACTGGACGAGCGTGCGAACAAAATCGCCGACGGGCTGGCAGCTGCGGACAAGGCCAAGGCCGATCTGGCACTCGCCGAGAAGAAGGTCGTCGAGGAACTGCGCAAGGCCCGCGAATCTGCGGGTGATGTGCGTGCCTCCGCTGAAAAGCAGGCGAGCCAGCTTGTCGACGAGGCCCGTGCCGAAGCCGCCCGCATCATTGCGGCCGCCCGTGAAGCCGCCGAGGCGGAAGCCGGTGTGGCTGCCCAGCGCGCCAAGGAAGCCCTGCGCGACCAGGTCGCGAATCTGGCCGTTGCCGGCGCCGAGAAGATCCTGCGCCGCGAAATCAACGCCCAGGTGCACGGCGAACTGCTTGCCAACCTGAAACAGGAACTGCAATAAGTCATGGCCGAGAACGTCACCATCGCGCGCCCCTATGCGGATGCCGCCTTCGAGCTGGCTCGCGGGGCAGGTGCGCTGGGGCCTTGGTCGGAAGCACTGGATCGGCTCGCCGTCGTGGCGGCCGATTCCACCATGCGGGCCTGCATTTCCGATCCCAAGCTCACCGCCGGCCAGCTCATGCAGCTGGTGCTGGATGTGGCCGGGACCCTGTCCGCAGAACAGCAGAATTTCGTCCGTGTCCTCGTGGATAACGAACGCCTGCAGGTGCTTCCCGAGATCCGTGACCTGTTCGTTGCACTGAAGAACGAACACGAAGGTGTCCTCGAGGCGGATATCGCCTCTGCCTTCCCCCTCGACGATGCAACGCTGACCTCACTGAAGGCTGACCTCGAAGCGCGCTTCAAGGCCAAACTGAATGTCCAGGTCCACATCGACCCTGCCCTCATCGGCGGGGTTCGCATCGCCGTCGGCGACGAAGTCATCGACGCCTCGGTCCGCGGCAAGCTCGCGAACATGGCCGCTGCGCTAAAGAACTAGGAGCATAAAAGCTATGCAACTCAACCCCTCTGAAATCAGTGATCTGATTAAGAGCCGGATCCAGAACCTGCAGCTCGCCGCCACGTCGCGTAACGAGGGCACGGTGGTTTCCGTCACCGACGGCATCACCCGCATCCACGGCCTCACCGACGTGATGCAGGGCGAAATGCTGGAATTCCCCGGCAACACCTTCGGCATGGCGCTCAACCTCGAGCGTGATTCCGTCGGCGCCGTGGTGCTCGGCGAGTACGAGCACATCACCGAAGGCGACACCGTCAAGGCCACCGGCCGCATTCTCGAAGTGCCCGTCGGCCCCGAGCTGATCGGTCGCGTCGTGAACGCGCTGGGTCAGCCGATCGACGGCAAGGGCCCGATCAACGCCAAGCTCACTGACAAGATCGAGAAGGTCGCGCCGGGTGTCATCGCCCGCCAGTCCGTTTCGCAGCCGGTGCAGACCGGCCTGAAGTCGGTCGACTCGATGGTGCCGATCGGCCGTGGCCAGCGCGAGCTGATCATCGGCGACCGCCAGACCGGCAAGACTGCCGTCGCGGTCGACGCGATCATCAACCAGAAGGGCCAGGACATGTACTGCGTGTACGTGGCCATCGGCCAGAAGGCCTCGACCGTTGCCAACGTCGTGCGCAAGCTGGAAGAGAACGGCGCGATGGAATACACCATCGTCGTCGCCGCGACCGCGTCGGAATCCGCCGCCATGCAGTACCTGGCCGCCTATGCCGGCTGCACGATGGGCGAGTACTTCCGCGACCGCGGCATGGACGCCCTGATCGTTTATGACGATCTGACCAAGCAGGCCTGGGCCTATCGCCAGGTTTCGCTGCTGCTGCGCCGTCCGCCGGGCCGTGAAGCCTACCCGGGCGACGTGTTCTACCTGCACTCCCGTCTGCTCGAGCGCGCCGCGCGCGTGAACGCCGATTACGTCGAGAAGTTCACCAACGGCGAAGTCAAGGGCAAGACCGGTTCGCTGACCGCACTGCCGGTCATCGAGACCCAGGCCGGCGACGTGTCCGCGTTCGTTCCGACCAACGTGATCTCGATTACCGACGGCCAGATCTTCCTGGAAACCGACCTCTTCAACGCCGGTATCCGTCCCGCGATCAACGCCGGTATCTCGGTGTCCCGCGTCGGTGGTGCTGCGCAGACCAAGGTCGTCAAGAAGCTGTCCGGCGGTATCCGTACCGACCTCGCGCAGTACCGCGAACTCGCTGCGTTCGCCCAGTTCGCTTCTGACCTGGACGATGCGACCCGCAAGCAGCTCGAGCGTGGCCGCCGCGTTACCGAACTGATGAAGCAGGCTCAGTACTCGCCGATGTCGATCGCCGACATGGCCATCGTGCTGTACGCGGTGAACAACGGCTACTTCGACGACGTCGACGTGGGTCGCGTGCTGGCCTTCGAAGCCGCGCTGCTGCAATTCGTCAAGACCAAGCAGGCCGATCTGGTCTCCTCGATCCTGAGCAAGAAGGAACTGGACGCCGACGGCGAAAAGACCCTGGCTGCCGCGATCGCCGAGTTCAAGAAGAGCTGGGCTTAAGGCCGGCGAGGGAGACGGAATATGGCTAGCGGTAAGGAAATCCGTACCAAGATCAAGAGCGTGCAAAACACGCGCAAGATCACGAAGGCCATGGAGATGGTGGCTGCATCCAAGATGCGCAAGGCGCAGGACCGGATGCGTGCCGCCCGCCCCTTTGCCGAGAAGATCCGCCGACTCGCCGCGAACCTGTCCCAGGCCAATGTGACCGACTACAAGCACCCGTTCCTGGTCCGCAAGGACCAGGTCAAGCGGGTGGGGCTGATCCTGGTGACCACCGACAAGGGTTTGTGCGGTGGCCTCAACACCAACGTCCAGCGTATCGCGCTCAACGCGATGAAGGACTGGGAGTCCTCGGGCGTGACCGAGATCCGTGCCTGCGCCATCGGCAACAAGGGTCTGGGCTTCATGCAGCGCATGGGCGCCAAGGTGGTGTCGAACGTTACCCAGCTGGGTGACACGCCGCACCTGGAAAAGCTGATCGGTCCGGTCAAGGTCATGCTCGACGCGTTCCAGAACGACGAGCTCGACGCGGTTTACCTGGCCTATACCCGCTTCGTGAACACCATGAAGCAGGAACCGGTGCTCGAGCAGCTGCTGCCGCTCACCGGCGAGAAGCTGGGCACGCCGGACAGCTCGTGGGATTACCTCTACGAGCCGGATCCGCAGGTCGTCATCGACGAGCTGCTGGTCCGCTACGTCGAGGCGCTGGTCTACCAGGCCGTGGCCGAGAACATGGCATCCGAACAGAGCGCGCGCATGGTGGCAATGAAGGCCGCTTCCGACAATGCCAAGAACGTGATTGGCGAACTGCAGCTGGTCTACAACAAGACCCGCCAGGCCGCGATCACGAAGGAGCTGTCGGAAATCGTCGGCGGCGCCGCCGCGGTGTAACGGATTATTGATTTAAGGATATGACGATGAGTCAAGGTACGATCGTTCAGTGCATCGGCGCGGTGGTGGACATCCAGTTCCCGCGTGAAGCGATGCCCAAGGTGTATGACGCCCTGAAGCTCGAGGACGCTGCCGACTCCTTCGCCGAAGCTGGCCTGACCTTCGAGGTCCAGCAGCAGCTCGGCGACGGCGTGGTGCGTACCATCGCGCTGGGTTCTTCCGACGGCCTGCGCCGTGGCATGAAGGTTTCGAGCACCGGCAAGCCGATCTCGGTCCCGGTCGGCCACGGCACGCTGGGTCGCATCATGGACGTGCTGGGTCGCCCGATCGACGAAGCCGGCCCGATCGAAACCGACGAGCTGCGCGCCATTCACCAGAAGGCGCCGAAGTTCGACGAGCTGTCCCCGTCCGTGGAACTGCTCGAAACCGGCATCAAGGTTATCGACCTGATCTGCCCGTTCGCCAAGGGCGGCAAGGTGGGTCTGTTCGGTGGCGCCGGCGTCGGCAAGACCGTGAACATGATGGAGCTGATCAACAACATCGCGAAGCAGCACTCGGGTCTCTCGGTGTTCGCTGGCGTGGGTGAGCGTACTCGTGAGGGTAACGACTTCTACCACGAGATGAAGGACTCCAACGTTCTGGACAAGGTTGCGATGGTGTTCGGTCAGATGAACGAACCCCCGGGCAACCGTCTGCGCGTGGCGCTGACCGGTCTGACCATGGCCGAGCGTTTCCGTGACGAAGGCCGTGACATCCTGTTCTTCGTGGATAACATCTACCGCTACACCCTGGCCGGTACCGAAGTGTCCGCGCTGCTGGGTCGTATGCCTTCCGCGGTGGGTTACCAGCCGACATTGGCCGAAGAAATGGGCCGTCTGCAGGAGCGCATCACCTCCACCAAGGTTGGCTCGATCACCTCGATCCAGGCCGTGTATGTGCCTGCGGACGACTTGACCGACCCGTCGCCTGCCACCACCTTCCTGCACCTCGACTCCACCGTCGTGCTGTCGCGTGACATCGCCGCGCTGGGTATCTACCCGGCCGTCGATCCGCTGGACTCCACCAGCCGCCAGCTCGATCCGCTGGTCGTGGGTGAAGAGCACTACAACGTGGCGCGCCAGGTTCAGATGACGCTGCAGAAGTACAAGGAACTGCGCGACATCATCGCGATTCTGGGTATGGACGAGCTGTCGCCGGAAGACAAGCTTTCGGTAGCCCGTGCGCGCAAGATCCAGCGCTTCCTGTCGCAGCCCTTCCACGTTGCGGAAGTGTTCACCGGTTCGCCGGGCAAGTATGTCACGCTGCAAGAGACGATCCGTGGCTTCAAGATGATCGTCAGCGGTGAGCTGGACAGCCTGCCTGAACAGGCTTTCTACATGGTCGGCAACATCGACGAGGCCATCGAGAAGGCCAAGAAGCTGCAGTAATTCGCCCGACTGCGCGGCACCTCGGTGTCGCGCAGATTTGAAAAGGAAACACTATGGCTATGACGGTTCATGTCGACATCGTCAGCGCGGAAGAGCAGATCTTCTCCGGGCTGGCCGAATTCGTCGCGCTGCCTGGCGAGGCGGGTGAACTCGGCATTCTGCCCGGCCACATGCCGCTGATGACCCGGATCAAACCGGGTGCGGTGCGGGTCAAGGTTCCGAATCAGGCAGAAGAAGAGCTTGTTTTCGTTGCCGGGGGTCTGCTCGAGGTTCAGCCGGGTCTGGTGACGGTGCTCGCTGATACGGCGATTCGTGGTCACGATCTGGACGAAGCGAAAGCGCTGGAAGCCAAGAAGAGGGCGGAGGAGGCAATGGCCAACCAGACTGCGCGTCTGGATTACGCCAAGGCTCAGGCCGAACTCATGGAGGCGGTGGCACAGCTTGCCGCGATCCAGCGGCTGCGCAAGCGCGGTCACTGATCGACGCGCCCCTTTTTGGGGTCGCACAACAAAAGCAGCTCACCGAGCTGCTTTTTTTTGATCCTTTCTTCTCATCGATCGGCCGCGCTCAACGCGCCCTTTCAAGCCTTGCAACACGCTTGTCCAGGCGCGCAACCGCGTCTCGTAAAGCCACCACTTCGAGCGCGAACGTCGGCAAAGCCTTGCGCTGCACGAGCAGCGGGGCCTCCTCGGTGAAATATTCGGCGACGCTGCCCCCTGCGCGCTCGAGTGATCGCCTGCTTTCTGCAGCGATTCGACGTCCCCCGTCGACCAGGCGATGCGCGGCAATGTCACCGAAGACGCGCGACAGATCCTCCTCTGCGTCCCAGCGCAGGTGGCGGAAGACAAAGCCGAGGGCTTCGGCCAGTTCGGCATTGCCTTCGACGCGAACGTGCCGCATCGCTGTTTCCATCCCGCCCGCCACCAACTGCGGCAACTCTGCGACCGCGAGCCGCAGGCAGACCTCAGGGGCATCCTCACCGCTCCATTCGGCCAGCTGTCCCTCCGCCGAGATCGAGAAGTCGATCTCGGCGACCGGCACCAGCTCAAGGCGTGCGGTGCGTCCGGCGTGGCTCTGGAGGCGCTGACGCGCCCAGCCAGCCTGAGCGAGCAGGTGGTTGGTGGCGGACAGGAAGAGGCTGGACAGCATGACGATGCTCCCGGTAAGTGGGTTGGCTCAAACAACGTAAAAGGCCTGCCTGCAGCTCCCATTCCGCCCGAGGGCGAAGGAGAGCTGCAGGCAGGCCCGTGTGCGTCCTGGCGAAGCTTACTGCGCTTGCTGAATGCCGGCGATCAGCCAGCCACCGTTGCCGCTCAGCGGCTTGGTCAGGTGCCAGATCTCATCGAAGGGCGCGGGTGCGGCCTCGGCGTCCTCGCGCAGCAGGCCAGTGAAGTGCACGCTGACGATGTAGCGGTTGTCTTCCTCGGCCACGTCGATCACGTCCGCATTCAGTTCGACGACGTCGGTGCGCTGCTCGGTGCCACGGCGTTCATTGAGCTGCATGCAGATCTCGGCGAACACTTCCGGCGTGGTGAATTCGCGCAGATCGTCGAGGTTGCCGGCATCGTTGGCTGCTTGCAGACGAATGAAGTTCAGCTTGGCCTGGCGTGCGAAACCTTCGGCGTCAAAACCGGAGGCGAGCGCCTTGTCGAGTCCGCTGGCGGGTGTGGCGGCAGTGGCACCACCGAGGGGCTGGCTGGCCTCGAATGCGTTGTTGGGTGTCCGCGTACCACCGGCGGGCGCCCCCGCGTACTGGAGACCTTGGCTCGGCTGGCTGGCCGCATTCTTGCCCTTGCGGAAGAGGAGGCGGAAGACGAAGAAGGCGGCAGCAGCGAGCAGCAGGATCATGAAGAAGTTCGCGAAGCCTTCACCGAGGCCGAGGTGCGAGAACAGCGCCGCCAGGCCAAGGCCTGCGGCGAGACCGGCGATCGGACCCATCCACGAACGCTTGGGTTGCGCGGCAGCGGTCGCTGCCCCAGCCGCCGGCGTTTGCTGGGTGGCTGCGGGCTGGCGCGGTTGGGCCGGCGGTGTCGCCTGGCGCTTCATGCCGAAACTGCTGCCGCCGCCAAGGCGCTTGGCCTCGGCCTCGGACGCGACGAAGCCGAAGGACATCACGGCGACGATCAGGGAAAGAAGGAAGCTTTTCATTGCGTTGGGGTCTCCTGGTTCAGATCTTGTAGCCACGGTGCAGCGCAACCACGCCGGCACTCAGGTTGTAGTAGTCGACCCGGCCAAGGCCTGCTTGTTCCATCATGGCCTTCAATTCTTCCTGGCCGGGGTGCATGCGGATCGATTCCGCAAGATAGCGATAGCTGTCGGCGTCGTCGGCGACCTTCGCGCCCATCCACGGCAACAGCTTGAAGGAATACAAGTCGTAGATGGGCGACAGGGGTTTCCACACCTTGGAAAACTCCAGCACCAGCAGCCGGCCGCCCGGGCGCAATACGCGGCGCATCTCGGCGAGTGCGACGTCCTTGTGCGTCATGTTGCGCAAGCCGAATGCGACGGTGACGCAGTCGAACCAGTCGTCGGGGAACGGCAGCTTTTCGGCGTTGCACTGCGCGATGGGCATCGCGAAGCCCTTGTCGACCATGCGATCCCGGCCGCGCGACAGCATGGCGTGGTTGATGTCGGTGAGCCACACCTGGCCGTTGGATCCGACCTTGCGCGCAAAGGCAAGCGAGAGATCAGCGGTGCCGCCAGCCACATCGAGCACGCGATCGCCTTCGCGCACGTCCGATAGCTGGATGGTGAAGTGCTTCCACACGCGGTGCAGTCCGAAGGACATGATGTCGTTCATCACGTCATACTTCTGCGCGACCGAGGAGAACACCTCGGCCACCTTTTTCTGCTTGAGTTGCTCGTCTACCGTCTGGAAGCCGAAGTGGGTCGTCTTGTCGCTCATGATCTGCTCAGTGGTGATGTCCGCAGCCGCCCTTGGGTTCCGGGGGCGGGACCTTTGCGGGATCGCGGGTGCCGCCCGTGCGCTCAAGCGCCTCGAGATAGTCGTTCCACAGCGTCTGCTGGTCACGGCCGAGCGCGTAGAGATAATCCCAGGAGTACAAGCCGCTGTCGTGACCGTCCGAGAAGCTGGGCTTGATCGCGTAGTTGCCCACCGGCGCGATATCGATGATGTCGACGTCGCGCTTGCCCTGCTGCAGTGTCTCCTGTCCGGGACCATGGCCGCGCACTTCGGCCGATGGGGAATAGACGCGCAGGAACTCGAACGGCAGATCGAAGTGGCTGCCGTCGTCGAAGGCAAGCTCGAGGCGCTTCGAACTGCGATGTACGGTGATTTCGGTGGGGATCGGGGTGTTTTCGTCGAGTCCGGCCATGACATCAGTCCCGCTGGAAGGGCCACAATCATACCCGAATCGCCGGATCGGCGTTTCGCACCGGAGGGGTGCGATGGCAGTTGGGCGTTGTTGCGCTTCGATGACGTGTCATCAAAGGTTCAAGGAGCTGCAATACACTCGGGCAAATGCTAAAACGGAGTTCAGGCATGCCAGCGAACATCTTGCTTGTGGAAGACGAACCAGCGATCCAGGAATTGATCGCCGCCAACCTCGCGCGCGCGGGGCATCACGTGGTCCGCGCCTCCGATGCGGAGACCGCCCAGCGCATCGTGCGCGAAGCCTTGCCGGATCTCGTGCTGCTCGACTGGATGCTGCCCGGGGCGTCGGGCATCGAGTTCGCCCGTCGTCTGCGCGCCGAGGAGCGTACCCGCGAGATCCCGATCATCATGCTGACCGCCCGCGGCGAAGAGCAGGACAAGGTGACGGGGCTGGAGATCGGCGCCGACGACTACGTCACCAAGCCCTTCAGCCCGCGCGAACTGGTGGCGCGCATCAAGGCGGTATTGCGCCGGCGTGCGCCACAAGCGACCGAGGATGCCGTCGAGCTGGGCGGGCTGCGCCTCGATCCGGCCACGCACCGCGTGAGCGCCGGTGAAACTGCACTGGCGCTCGGCCCGACCGAGTTCCGCCTCCTGCATTTCCTGATGACCCATCCCGAGCGTGTGCATTCGCGGGCCCAGTTGCTCGATCAGGTGTGGGGTGACCATGTCTTTGTCGAGGAGCGTACGGTCGATGTTCACATCCGCCGCCTGCGCTGCGCGCTCGAGCCGACACGGCACGATGCGCTGATTCAGACCGTGCGTGGCAGCGGCTACCGGTTCTCGGTGCATGCCCAGCAGGCTGCGGTCGCGCCTTGAGCGCGGGCAGGTCCTCGACGGATCCGGCGTGATCAGCAGGCCGCTCTCCTATGTGACCCTGGGGGTTGCCGTCCCGGCGATCGCCATGCTCGTCCTCGGCGCGCTCGCTGGAGCCTATCGCGGCAGCGACGCGGCGCTGGGGCTGATCTCGGTGGGGCTCATCGGCGCGGCGATCATGCTGGCGCGCAACCTTCGAGCGCTGGCTGCCTGGGCGCGGCAGCCGATCGGCACGCCGGTGCCGCAGGGCGAAGGGCTGTGGGGCAACATCTACGCCGACATCGGGCATCGTTTCCAGCGCGAATGCGAGGTCAAGGAGCGCCTGTCTGCCGAACTCGGCCGCTTCCAGCAGGCCGCGCTGGCCATGCCCGATGGCGTGATCTATCTGGCCGACGACGACCTCATCGAGTGGATGAATCCGATGGCCGAGCAGCACTTCGACCTCGACCGCCGCAAGGACTTGCGCACGCCGCTGCCGAACCTGATCCGCCAGCCCGAGTTCATCGCCTATCTGGCAGGCCGCGAATACGCGGAGCCGCTGGTGATGCGCTCGCTGCGCCGTCGCGACCGTACCCTGCAGGTACAGGTCATCGCCTTTGCCGGCAACCGGCGCATGGTGCTGTCGCGCGATGTCTCCCAGCTCGAGCGTCTCGAAAACATGCGACGCGATTTCGTCGCCAACGTGTCGCACGAACTGCGCACCCCGCTCACGGTGGTGGGCGGTTTTCTGGAGACCCTGATCGACGGAGCCGACGACTTCTCGCGCGAGGAGGTCATTCATTACCTGAAGCTGGCGAGCGAGCAGTCGACCCGCATGCAGCGCCTGATCGAGGAGTTGCTGACCTTGTCGGCACTGGAAACCGGCGCACCTGCACAAGTGGATGAGGAGGTGGATGCCGTCGAGCTCGTCGAGGAGGTGATGCGCGAGACTGATCTTCTGTCCGCCGGGCGCCATGAGATCCGGCTCGTGCTCGACGGGGGGGGCGCCCTGCTGGGTAGTCGCAAGGAACTCCACAGCGCGTTTTCCAATCTCGCCAGCAATGCCGTGCGCTACACCCCGGTGGGGGGCCATGTCGAGATCGGCTGGCGTACGAGTGAAGAGGGCGGGGGCGGCGAGTTCTGGGTGCAGGACGACGGCATCGGCATCGATCCGGTCCACATCCCGCGCCTGACCGAGCGTTTCTACCGTGTCGACCGGGGGCGTTCGCGCGAAACCGGCGGCACCGGGCTCGGGCTGGCGATCGTCAAGCACATCCTCACCCGGCACCAGGGCGAACTGACTGTCACCAGCGAACTGGGCAGAGGCAGCCGCTTTGCGACACGCTTCCCGCCGGCGCGCGTCAGGCGGGGCTGATCGCCGCCTCGGCGTCGAAGCTGCACTGATCGAAATTTGTTCCGCGCATCAGCAGCTTGCGCAGGCAGACATGGCGCGACGTCTCGCCTTCGCGTACCTCGACGATGCGGTCGGCCTGGAACCACATCGGTGGCAGCACCAGCGAGCCGGCCGACTTCAGCGCCGGTGACGGCGGCAGCAGGAAGGCCTGATGGAAGGGTTCGCGGCGACCGGGGGCGACCTGCAAGCGGACCGAGACGACGCGGGGAATACCGGGCAGGACGTTGACGCCCACCTCGAGCACGCCCCCGCTGCGATACATCAGCCAGCTGAGGTCCGCGATCAACAACTGCTCGGCGTCGAGCGGACGCAGGCCGACCAACTGGTGATGCTCGAGGCGCACCGCGTCCCCTGCGTGTTGCAGGCGAAAGCCACCAACGGACTGGTCGAGCACTTCCCATTGTTCGGACTCGAAACTCAGGGGGTGGGCGTCTGCGCGCACCGGCTGTGCCCGATCCGTGACGCGCGGCACGCGCTCGCCGAAGGTGAGCAGCGAAATGTCGTCACTCAGCCTGCCGCGGGTCGTCCCGTCGGCCCGGGGCTGCTGGAAGAGCTTGCCGTTGAGGGCGAAGCCGATTGCAAGCCAGTCTCCGGTGAGTTCGACCTGGCCCGCTCTGGCGCGTCGGGGAAAGCGCCGCCCCGAAGAGGCAAGCCCCCATGGGCGGTAAAGGGAGAGCAGCAGGCGCGCGCTGACATTGGTCGGGCAGTCGTCCCCGAGGCCGAGCGACGCGGGCTTCACCCCGCGCTTGAATTGCGCGAGCACGGCCTGGATCTGGATCGCCAGGCTGCTGCCGTCGAAGCGCAGCAGCGTCGGTGTCCGCGGCAACAGACCGAGCGGGCGCAAGCTGCTGTCGCCGGCCGTGTCCACCCCGTACGTGCTTGGCTTCTGGGCTTCGACGTTGGCGTCCAGGGCGCAATACGGTGCGAAGCGCTGCGCCCAGCGTATGACCCAGTTGAGTTCGCGTTCGCTGCGGCCGTAAGGGTTTGCGAGATCGACCAGCAGAACGGCAACATAGGCCTCGTGTGGGCTCTGCGCATGCCAGACGTCGTTGAGGGCGTCGGTGACGCGTATGCGGGCGAGCCCCCCGCTGACCGCATCCTGGTAGCTCGCGTGCACCGCGCGCCACATGCCAGCCGGCAGTTCCCGATGGGCGCGGAAGTATTCCACGAGCGCCAGGCCTTCGTAGGACACGCGGCGCTGTGCAAGGAGCGCGCGTTGGTCCTCGAGCGTGCCCTCGCGCGCGTCGGCCTCGGCAATCGCCGCATACGAGCGCGCCATCGCCTGCCAAAGGCCCACGACGCGGTCGAGCATGTGCTCCGTGTCCTCGCCTGGCGGAAGCGTATGGGCGGTGTAGGTGCGGGCCATCTCGCCCTGAGTGAAGCTCAGCGTGTCGCGTGCGGCTTCGAGGACCTCGAGATGCTGATTGGGCGCTGGCCGCGCGGCGAGCAGGCCCTGCACGATGCGCGCGAGCGTGTCGTGGGTCTTCCTGAAATCGATCGGGTGCAGCCTGTGCAATTGATCGAGACAGGCCGCGGGCTGGGTGTAATCCATGGGGTGCTCGATGCTCAATCCGGCCCGCCGGGGTTCAGCGCGCTGTCGATGGCGCGCGCCAGCGCAACCGGTTCCGCGCCAGGGTGCGCCCGGCCTTCGCGTTGTGCGGCGCCCCAGACGGATTCGGGAAAGTGGCGGTCATCGTGGTAGCGCGGGATCACATGCCAATGCAGGTGCGGCGCCATGTTGCCGAAACTGGCGAGATTGATCTTGGCCGGATGCAGCAGCGCGCGCAGCGCGGCCTCGGTGGCCATAACGACCTCGAACAGATGGGCACGATCGGCGCGCGACAGGTCGGTCATCTCGGCCACGTGTTCGCCCCAGACCACGCGGCAGAAACCCGGGTAAGCGGGGTCATCGACGCGGATGACCCGGCAGCGCTCATCTTCCCAGATGACGTGTTCGGGGGGCAGCGCGCACAGCGGACAGTCCATGTTTGGTCTCGATCTTCAGGAAGCGTGGAAACGGCCACTCAATCTAGCCCCTTCCTCGCCCGGATAGCGAGGAACTCTTACGCACCGGAGGTCGCGCGCGGAGGAAAGTCCTGGCCTACCGTCTGCGTGTCGCCGAGCGCGACCGGCAGGCCTTCCTTGAAGGCGAGCAGGTTGCCGGGCGGAATCGAGATCCAGCGCTCGTTGTCGGTCAGCGCGGTGGTCGCGATGATGGCGACGCGGTCGCTCGGCTGGGTCACGCGGTTGAAGTCGAGCGCGAGGTCCTCGTCCGAAAGGTGGGCGATCGGGAAGGGCGCCTGACGAATGATGTAGGACAGGCGTGATGAACAGTGCGCGAACAGCCAGTCGCCATCCGAGAGCAGGAAGTTGAACTCGCCCAGGCTACCGATCTCGCAGGACAGCGCACGCAAGGTGGCGTGCAGCTCGGCCGCGGCGGGCGTGCCCAGCGGAAAGCGCGCGGCCAGGGTGTCGAGGATGTAGCAGAACGCGCGCTCCGAGTCGGTGGTGCCGACCGGCAGGAAGCGCCCGGACAAGCTTGGGGCAAAGTGCTTGAGGTTGCCGTTGTGGGCGAAGATCCAGTAACGCCCCCACAGCTCGCGCTGGAAAGGATGGGTGTTCTCCAGCCGCACCTCGCCCTGCGTGGCCTTGCGGATGTGGGCGATGACGTTGAGCGAGCGGATCGGATAGTGCTTGACCAGCTCGGCAACCGGCGAGTGCGCGCTCGGGGCTGGGTCGAGGAAGACGCGTGCGCCCTTGCCTTCGAAGAACGCGATGCCCCAGCCGTCGCGATGATGGTCGGTGAGGCCGCCGCGGGCGCGAAAGCCGGTGAAGGAAAAACAGATGTCGGTCGGCACGTTGCAGTTCATGCCCAGTAACTGACACATGGCGGTGCGCTCCGTGCGGACGGTTGATGCCGGTCAGTATACCCAAGCGGGGAAGCTTGCCGTGGCGGCCTCAGTGCGAATCCGTCACCGCGTCACGGTGCGCTCGGCGCGGCCAGGTTACGGAAGCTCGCCGCGCCCTGGCGATCGACCAGCCAGTCGGTGAGGCTCGCGCCCAGCCACATGCCGGTGAGCGTGACCCAGGCGGTGACCGCGAACACCGATGCGCCCGACACGCCGGCGCCCACCGCACAGCCGCCGGCCAGCATGCCGCCGAAGCCCATCAACACCGCGCCGATGATGTAGCGCCGCATCGCGTGCCCGCCCTGGAAGCCTTCGAGCTTGAGTTCGCGGGCAAACCAGGCGGCGATGAAGGAGCCGAGGAACACACCCGGGACCATGCCGAGGTCGAAGTTCAGTTGCTGGCCCGGGGGCGACAGCACCAGCATCAGCACGTCGGCCGACGGACCGGTGAACGAGAGGCTCTGCACCGGGGTCGGCTCGAACAGCAGTCCGGCCAGGCGCCAGGTGAACCACCACGCCACGCCGACCATCAGCCCGGCGCCGAGGCCGCCGATCCAGCCCCAGGCCTTCACCTGGTACCGGCGCGCGAACCAGATGCCAGCGGCGAGCCAGGCTATGCCGAACAGCAATCCACTGCTGCGGCCCATGCCGGTGAGGGCGAGCAGGTCGCGCGCGTGACCGCCATCGATGGTCCACAGCCCGGCGAGCGCCTCACGCCACGGCGACAGGATGCCGTTCATCGAGGCCTGCGCGGTGACGGCGAAGATCAGCCCGGACAGCAGTGCGCGCAGGTTGCCGTTCGCCGCCAGCACCAGCAGCCGGCTCGAACAGCCGCGTGCCAGCACCATGCCGATGCCGAACAGCAATCCACCGATGGCTGCGCCGGACATGCTGCCCTGGCTGGCAAGCTGGCGCACGTTACCGGTGTCGAACTGACCGGCGAGCAGCAGCGACTGGGTGAGGATGATGGCGGCAGAGAAGGCGAGCAGCCACACCGCGAGCTTGGGGCCGAACTGGGCGCGCGCCACCTCGACGACGGCGGCGCGCAGGCAGAACTGCGAGCGCTGGGCGAAAAAGCCGAAGAGGGCACCGATGAGCAGGCCGCCCAGCGCAAGGCCGCGGTCTTCTCCCAGCCATTCGACGAATTCGGCGATCGTCTCCACGGTCTCCTCCTGTGCCCGGACGAGCGTCCGGTCTGGTCATCATTCAACAATATAAGAATGTGACCAATTTCAAAAGGAGAACGATGCGTTGAGGATCGAGGTTGTCGGAGCGGCCTCGCCCGAAGACCCGCTTCGAGGGTAGCGCTGCCGGGCGCTGGGGTTACGCCCGGCAGTGCCTCAGGCGCCGAGCTTCTTCTTGAGCAGCTCGTTGACCTGGGCCGGGCTGGCCTTGCCCTTGCTCGCCTTCATGACCTGGCCGACCAGGGCGTTGAAGGCCTTCTCCTTGCCGGCACGGAATTCGTCGACCGACTTCTGGTTGGCGGCGAGTACCTCGTCGATCATGGCCTCGATCGCGCCGCTGTCGGTGACCTGCTTGAGGCCCTGCTGGTCGATGATCGTGTCCGCGCTCTGGCCTTCGCCGTTCCACAGCGCCTCGAACACCTTCTTGCCGATGGCGTTCGAGATGGTGTTGTCGGCAATGCGCGCGACCAGGCCGGCGACTTGCGCGGGTGAGACCGGCGAGGCGGAGACGTCGAGCTCGGCCTTGTTGAGGCGTGCGGCGAGATCGCCCATGACCCAGTTGGCGCAGAGTTTTGCCAGCTGAGTGCCGGGCGCCTCCCCCGCCGCCGACACCGTGGCCTGGTAGAAGTCGGCAACCTCCTTGGACGCGGTGAGCGTGGTGGCGTCGTAGGCGGACAGGCCCCACTCGTCCATGAAGCGCGCCTTCATCGCCCCCGGCAGCTCGGGCATTTCGGCCTGCACGCGCGCCTTCCACTCGGGCGCGATCACCAGCGGCAGCAGGTCGGGGTCGGGGAAGTAGCGGTAGTCGTGCGCGTCTTCCTTGCTGCGCATCATGCGCGTCTCGCCCGTGTCGGGGTCGAACAGCACCGTGGCCTGCTCGATGCGGCCGCCGTCTTCCAGGGTGTCGATCTGCCACTGCACCTCGTAGTCGATCGCCTGCTGCAGGAAGCGGAAGGAGTTGAGGTTCTTGATCTCGCGCCGGGTGCCCAGCTCGGCGACACCCTTCCTGCGCACCGACACGTTGGCGTCGCAGCGGAAGGAGCCTTCCTGCATGTTGCCGTCGCAGATGTCGATCCAGCGCACCAGCGCGTGCAGCGCGCGCGCGTAGGCCACGGCCTCGTTTGATGAGCGCATGTCGGGTTCGGAGACGATCTCGAGCAGCGGCGTGCCGGCGCGGTTGAGGTCGATGCCGGTCATGCCGTGGAAGTCCTCGTGCAGGCTCTTGCCCGCGTCTTCCTCGAGGTGGGCGCGGGTCAGGCGCACGGTCTTTTCGTAGGCCTGCTCACCCTCGCCGACGCGGATCGTGATCTCGCCGCCGACCACCACCGGCAGGTCCATCTGGCTGATCTGGTAGCCCTTGGGGAGGTCGGGGTAGAAGTAGTTCTTGCGCGCGAACACGCTCTTCTCCGCCACATGGGCGCCGATCGCCAGGCCGAAGCGGATCGCGCGCTCGACCGCGCCGCGGTTGAGCACCGGCAGCACGCCGGGGAGCGCGATGTCCACCGCGCTCGTCTGGCGGTTGGGCTCGGCGCCGAAGGCGGTGCTGGCGCCGGAAAAGATCTTGCTCGCGGTGTTGAGCTGGGCGTGGACTTCCAGCCCGATGACGACTTCCCAATCGGATCTGCTCATGGTGTCTTTCCGTGTTGCGTGTGGCCGGCCACCGGGATCAGTGGCACTGGCCGTCGGTCCGATCGATGATGATCGGCCACAGGTAATCGAAGGCGCCGCGGGTGCAGCGTGCGGCGCAGTTTGCGAAGCCGACGGTGACCGCCTTGCCCTGCTCGAAGATGTCCACCGTGCACCCGTCGGGCGCGCGCAACTGCACGCTCGGCTTCTCGCGTGTCTGCGTGAACGGGCCATGGAAGCGACAACTGCCGTGGCGCGGGATGTCCACGTCGGCGTTGAATGCCTTGACCTTGGACTGGACGATGTCGAGCTTGATCCGGGTGGTGTAGCCGGCCTCGTCGCGGAAGCGACAGTCGGCGCGCACATCGAGCGGGCGCCACGGCATCGGCCGCAGGCGCTTGCCTGCGGAGCTCGGGCTGGCCAGGACCTCGTCGCTGATCGGCTCGTCACTGACCCGGTCGTCGGCCGGCGGTAGCCCGGGCAGCGCGCACGCTCCCAGCAGCATCGCGGCGACAAGCGCGGCGATGCGGCCGGGGGGGTGACGCAGCGCCGGGCTTGCCATGAGACTCACTCGGCGCACGCCGGCCGCCGCGCGTGCCAGTCGGTGGCCTGCTGGAAGCGATGCGCGGCGCCGAGCAGGCGGGCTTCGGCGAAGTAGTCGCCGATCAGCTGCAGGCCCACCGGCAGGCCGTCGGCGCCAAAGCCCGCCGGGTGCGACAGGCCGGGCAGACCGGCGAGGTTGACCGCGATGGTGTAGATGTCCGACAGGTACATCTGCACCGGGTCGTCGGCCATCTCGCCGAGCGCCCAGGCGGTGGTCGGTGTGGTCGGGCCGGCGATCACGTCGCAGTGCTGCAGCGCGGCCTGGAAGTCCTGCGCGATCAGGCGGCGCAGGCGTTGGGCCTGCAGGTAGTAGGCGTCGTAGTAGCCGTGCGACAGCACATAGGTGCCGATCAGGATGCGGCGCTTGACCTCGGCGCCGAAGCCCTCGGCGCGGCTCTTGGCGTACATGTCGGCGAGGTCACCGTACTCGGCGGCGCGGTGGCCGTAGCGCACGCCGTCGAAGCGACTGAGGTTGCTCGAGCACTCGGCGGGCGCAATCACGTAGTAGGCGGGGATCGCCAGCTTCGCGTTGGGCAGCGAGACCTCGACCGTGGTGGCGCCGAGCGTGCGGTACTGCTCGAGCGCGGCGTCCACCGTGGCGCGCACGTCGTCGGCCATGCCCTCGGCGAAGAACTCGCGCGGCAGGCCGATGCGCAGGCCTTCGAGCGGGCGGGCGGCAGCCGGCGCGGCGAGCGCGGCGGTGTAGTCCTCGGTCGGGCGCTCGAGGCTGGTCGAGTCGCGCTCGTCGAAGCCGGTCATCGCCGACAGCAGCAGCGCGCAGTCCTCGGCGCTCGCGCCGAAGGCGCCGCCCTGGTCGAGCGAGGAGGCGTAGGCGATCATGCCGTAGCGGCTCACCAGTCCGTAGGTGGGCTTGATGCCGGTGATGCCGCAGAAGGCCGCGGGCTGGCGCACCGAGCCGCCGGTATCGGTGCCGGTGGCGATCGGCGCCAGGCGCGCCGCCACTGCAGCGGCCGAGCCGCCCGACGAGCCGCCGGGCACGCGGTCGAGCTTCCACGGGTTCCTGACCGCGCCGTAGTGCGAGCTCTCGTTCGACGAGCCCATCGCGAACTCGTCCATGTTGGCCTTGCCCAGGCTCACCACGCCGGCGGCCTTGAGCAGGCTCACCACATGGGCGTCGTAGGGGCTGACGAAGTTCGCCAGCATCTTCGAGCCGCAGGTGGTCAGCACGCCTTCGGTGCAGAACACGTCCTTGTGCGCGAGCGGGATGCCGGTGAGCGCGCCCGCCTGGTCGGCAGCGATGCGCGCGTCCGCGGCACGCGCGGCAGCGAGCGCACCGTCGCGGTCGACGGTGATGAAGGCGTTGAGCTCGGGGTTGAGCGCGTCGATGCGGTCGAGGAACAGGGTCGCGAGTTCGACGCTGGATATCTGCCGCGCATCGAGCGCGCGGCGCAGTTCCGGAAGGGATGCGTGGATCATGATGTGGGCGGGCAGGTGGGCCGCGCGGCGCGAAAGGCCGCGCAGCGGATCATTCGATGACTTTCGGCACCAGGTAGAGGCCGGCCTCGGTCTGCGGCGCGACCTGCTGGAAGGCGTCGCGGCGGTCGGTCTCGGTGACGACGTCGGGGCGCAGGCGGGTGGGGAATTCCTGGGGATGGCTCATCGGCTCGACGCCTGCGGTGTCGACGGCCTGCATCTGTTCGATGAGGTCGAAGATGCCGTTCAGCTTGGCGCGGGTGGCGTCCAGTTCGGTGTCGGAAAGCGCGATGCGCGCGAGGCGGGCGATGTTCCCGACTTGTTCATTGGACAGCGACATGAGGTAACAAAACCTGCTGAATCCACAAAGGTTTGTAGGTTATCATAACTGTCTTTGCCCCGCCTGGGCCTACGCCGCATGGCGCTAATGGGCGGGGTATTCGCGTTGCTGCGCGGGACTCAAGCGCGGCGGAACGCGGCTCGACTACTCCACCGGTTTCGGAAGGTTTCATGTTCGGTTTTCTGCGCTCCTACTTTTCCAACGATCTCGCAATCGATCTCGGCACGGCCAACACGCTGATCTACGTGCGCGGCAAGGGCATCGTGCTCGACGAACCCTCGGTAGTGGCGATTCGTACCGAAGGCGGCCCCAACGCCAAGCGCTCGATCCAGGCGGTCGGCCACCAGGCCAAGCAGATGCTCGGCAAGACGCCGGGCAACATCACCGCCATCCGGCCGATGAAGGACGGCGTGATCGCCGACTTCGTCGTCACCGAGCAGATGATCAAGCAGTTCATCAAGAAGGTGCACGACTCCCGCCTGTTCTCGCCCAGCCCGCGCATCATCATCTGCGTGCCCTGTGGCTCGACCCAGGTCGAGCGTCGCGCGATCCGCGACGCCGCGCTGGCCGCTGGCGCCTCGCAGGTGTTCCTGATCGAGGAGCCGATGGCGGCCGCGATCGGCGCCGGGCTGCCGGTGTCGGACGCGACCGGCTCGATGGTGGTCGATATCGGCGGCGGCACCACCGAGGTCGGCGTGATCTCGCTCGGCGGCATCGTGTACTCGGGCAGCATCCGCGTCGGCGGCGACAAGTTCGACGAGGCCATCGTCAATTACATCCGCCGCAACTACGGCATGCTGATCGGCGAGACCACCGCCGAGAAGATCAAGAAGGAGATCGGTTCCGCCTTCCCCGGCTCCGAGGTGCGCGAGATGGAGGTCAAGGGCCGCAACCTGGCCGAGGGCATCCCGCGCAGCTTCACGATCTCGTCCAACGAGATCCTCGAAGCGCTCACCGAGCCGCTCAACCAGATCGTGTCTGCGGTCAAGATCGGCCTGGAGCAGACCCCGCCCGAACTCGGCGCCGACATCGCCGACCGCGGCATGATGCTGACCGGTGGCGGCGCGCTGGTGCGCGACCTCGACCGCCTGCTGATGGAAGAGACCGGCCTGCCGGTGGTCGTGGCCGAGGAGCCGCTGACCTGCGTCGCGCGCGGCTGCGGCATGGCGCTCGACAAGATGGACAAGCTCGCTTCCATCTTCACTTCCGAGTGACGGGCTGCCCCGGCTTCGCTGCCGGGGCGTCCTGCCCTTCACCTGACGGCCCCTGGTTTTCCGGATGTCTTTCGTCGGCCATCAGCCCCCCCCGATCTTCAAGCGTGGACCGGCGCCGCTTGCGCGCCTGTTCGTGTTCGTGGCCGTCTGCCTTGCGCTGCTGGTGGCCGACCTGCGCTTCCGCTACCTGGAAGTGATGCGCAACGCGCTGTCGGTCGTCACCTATCCGCTGCAGATGGCGGCCTCCACGCCGGCTGACGTGGTGCGCAACGCTTCGCGCTACTTCGGCACGCTGATCGATGTCCAGCTCGAGAACGCCGATCTGCGTCGCCACCAGCTCGGTGCCGGCGAGCGCCTGCTGCGTTTCGAGCATCTGGAGCAGGAGAACGCCCATCTGCGCGAGCTGCTGCAGATGTCGCGCCGGGTCGAGACCAAGAGCATCGCCGCCGACATCCTGTACAACGCACCCGATCCCTTCGCGCGCAAGGTCATCCTCGATCGCGGCGCGCAGCAGGGCGTGGAGCCGGGCCTCGCGGTGGTCGACGCGAATGGCGTGATCGGCCAGGTCACCCGCGTGCACCCGATCCAGGCCGAAGTCACGCTGCTGACCGACCGCAACCAGTCGATCCCGGTCAGCGTGGTGCGCAACGGCGTGCGCGGCGTGCTCTATGGCGTGGGCCGCGGCATGCTCGAGATGCGCCATGTGCTGGGCGACGTCGATATCCAGCCCGGCGATCAGCTCGTCACCTCGGGCCTGGACGGCGTCTTCGTGCCCGGCCTGCCGGTGGCGACGGTGACCCGGGTGGACCGTGACGCGGACGCCTTCGCCCGCATCGAATGCGAACCGCTGGCCGCGATCGAGCGCAGCGTGCAGGTGCTGGTGATCGGACGCGCGGCGTATCCGCCGCCACCGCCGCCGACCGCGGCCGAGGGAGGACGCTGAGCCGTGCAACCGACCAATCGTTCCAGCCGCATTCTGCTCCCGGTCAAGCTGTGGTTCGTGTACCTCACCCTGTTCGCGGCGCTCGGGCTCGAGTACATCCCCTCCGGCCGTACGCCCGGCCTGCCCGACTGGGTCGCGCTGGTGCTGGCCTTCTGGTGCGTGCGCGAGCCGCTGGCGATCGGCATGGGCGTGGGCTTCGTGTTCGGGCTGCTCATGGATGTCGGCCTCGGCGCGGCGATGGGTCAGCATGCGCTCGCCTATGTCGTGCTCGCTTATTTCACCAACAGCCTCGCGCGCCGAGTGTTGTGGTTCCCGGCCTGGCAGCAGGCGCTGCATGTGTTGCCGCTGTTGCTGTTCTCGCAGGTGCTGATGGTGCTGGTGCGCCTGCTCGCCGGTGCGGAATTTCCGGGCTGGTCGTACTTCCTGTCGAGCTTCAGCAGCGCGCTGCTGTGGATGCCGTTGTCCTTGCTCCTGCTGCTGCCGCAACTGCAGCCGGTGGAGCGCGATGACAACCGCCCGATCTGAGGGCGGCGAGCGATGACCGAGTTTCGCGCGCCCGCGATCGAACTGGCCCGCTTCCGCCTTCGCGTGGTGGTGGCGGTGGTGTTCGTGCTCGTTTGTCTGGGGCTGCTCGCAGCGCGCTTTCAGTTCCTGCAGGTGCAGCGCCACGACTATTTCCTGACCCGCGCCGAGGACAACCGCATCGCCCTGCTGCCGGTCGTGCCGCACCGCGGCACCATCGTCGATCGCAAGGGTGTGGTGCTGGCGCGCAACTACGCCACCTACACCATCGAGATCACGCCCTCGCAGGTGCGTGAGCTCGACGCCACGCTCGATGAGCTCGCCACCCTGGTGGCGATCGACGCCCGTGACCGCCGTCGCTTTCGCAAGCTCTACGAGGAAAGCCGCAACTTCGAGAGTGTGCCGCTGCGCAGCCGGCTGACCGACGAGGAGGTCGCACGCGTGGTGTCGCAGCGCTACCGCCTGCCGGGGGTGGATGTGAAGGCGCGGCTGCTGCGCGACTATCCGCACGGCACCACTGCCTCGCACGTGATCGGCTACATCGGCCGCATCACCGAACGCGACGTCGAGCGCATCGAGGAGGCGGGCGAGACCGCCAACTATCGCGGCACCTTGCACATGGGCAAGGCCGGACTGGAGCAGTCCTACGAGAATGAACTGCATGGCACGACCGGCGTCGAGCAGGTCGAGGTCAACGCTGGCGGCCGCGCGGTACGTGCGCTTTCGCACACCCCAGCCAGACCGGGAAACGATCTCGAGCTCACACTCGACATCGAGTTGCAGAAGGTCGCCGAGAAGGCCTTCGGCGATCGCCGCGGTGCGCTGGTGGCGATCGAGCCTACGACTGGCGGCGTGCTCGCGCTGGCGTCGATGCCGACTTACGACCCCAACCTGTTCGTCGATGGCATCTCCACTCAGGACTGGAAGGCGCTCATCGATTCGCCCGACCACCCGATGCTGCACCGTGCGATCTATTCCACCTACCCGCCCGGCTCCACCTTCAAGCCCTTCATGGCCCTGGCCGGGCTTGAAACCGGCAAGCGCAGCGCGAAGCAGGCGATCCACGACATCGGCTACTTCAATTTCGGCGGCCACCGCTTCATGGACGACAAGGTCGGCGGTCACGGCATGGTGGACCTGCACAAGTCGATCGTGGTGTCGTGCAATACCTACTACTACCAGCTCGCCAACGACCTCGGCATCGATGGCATTGCCGGCTTCATGGCCCCCTTCGGCTTCGGCGAGCGCACCGGTATCGACCTGCCGGGCGAGGCCACCGGCGTACTTCCCTCGCAGGAATGGAAGCGCAATCGCTTCAAGAAGCCCGAGCAGCAGCGCTGGTATGCGGGGGAGACGATTTCGGTGGGTATCGGCCAGGGCTACAATGCCTACACGCCGCTGCAACTCGCCAATGCCCTGGCGGCGCTGGTCAACGACGGCAAGCTGTACCGCCCGCACGTGGTCAAGTACGTGGTCGACTCGCGCACCGGCGAGCGCCGCGCGGTCGAGCCGGAGCCGCTGCGCGAGATCCCGCTGCGGGATGAGCACCTCAAGGCCGTGCTCGACGCCATGGTCGAGGTCAACACCAGCGGTACCGGCAGGCGCGCCTTCAAGGGCGCCCCCTACAGCGTCGGCGGCAAGACCGGCACCGCGCAGGTGTTCTCGCTGCGCGGCCAGCGCTACGTCGAGGGCCGGGTGCGCGAGCGCCTGCGCGACCATTCCTGGTTCGTCGCCTACGCGCCGGCAGAAAACCCGAAGATCGCGCTCGCGGTGCTGGTCGAGAACGGCGGCTTCGGTGCCCAGTCTGCCGCACCGATCGCGCGCCAGGTGATCGATTACTACCTGCTCAATCAGCCGGTGGTCGCGCCTGCCGTGGAGGACGAGGAGGCCGTGGAGACCACGGACGACGAACCCGCGCCCCAGCCCAACCCGCAACCCGCCCCGCGCTCGCAACCGGCGGTCCCTGCCCCGCCGCCGAGCCCGCCCGCGAGGAGTGGCCGATGAACGAGAGCCACTTCAATCCGCTCGCGCTGGTGCGCGGTTTCCTGCGCCCGATCGACCCGGTGTTGATGCTCGTGCTCGCGGTCCTGCTCGGCTACGCCCACGTGCTGATGCAGAGCGCCTCGCCCGAGCGGCTGGATTCGCAGATCAGCCACATCGGCATCGCGCTCGCCGGCATGTGGGTGCTGGCCTGGCTCAAGCCGCAGCGGCTGCTGTCGTTCGCCGTGCCGCTGTACCTGCTCGGCGTGCTGCTGCTGGTCGCGGTCGAGCTGTTCGGCGAGGTGTCCAAGGGCGCGCAGCGCTGGCTCGACCTCGGCGTGGCGCGCATCCAACCCTCCGAATTGATGAAGATCGCGATGCCCCTGATGCTCGCCTGGTTCTTCCAGTTGCGCGAGGGGCAGACGCGCTTTCTCGACTTCGTCCTTGCCGGCGTGCTGCTGCTGGCCCCGGTGGGGCTGATCCTGGTCCAGCCCGACCTCGGCACCAGCCTGCTGGTGGCTGCCTCGGGCGTCTACGTGATCTATTTTGCCGGGCTGTCGTGGAAGCTGATCGTGCCGCTGGTGCTGGTCATGGTGATCGGGCTGGGTTCGATCGTCGCCTTCGGCGACACCCTGTGCCAGCCCGAGGTCGACTGGCAGGTGCTGCGCGAGTACCAGAAGCAGCGCGTGTGCACCCTGCTCGACCCCACGCGTGACCCGCTCGGAAAGGGCTTCCACATCATCCAGTCCACGATTGCGATCGGCTCCGGTGGCGTGATGGGCAAGGGCTGGATGGACGGCACGCAGACCCACCTCGCCTTCCTGCCCGAGCGCCATACCGACTTCATCTTCGCCGTGCTCGCCGAGGAGTTCGGTCTCGTCGGCGCCCTGGTGCTGCTCGCTACCTATGTCATGCTGCTGCTGCGCGGCTTCCACATCGCTGCCAATGCGCCCACCCACGCCTCGCGCCTGCTCGCGGGCGCGATCACGATGATCTTCTTCACCTATGCCTTCGTGAACATGGGCATGGTGAGCGGCATCCTGCCGGTGGTGGGCGTGCCGCTGCCCTTCATCAGCTACGGTGGAACTGCGCTCGTCACGCTCTGTCTGGGTATCGGCATCCTGATGAGCATCCAGCGCAGTCGCTTCGCCGACAAGAACTGAAGGCCCGAGAAAAGCATGAACTCCGAGCTCTCCCCGTTGCCGGCCGCACGCGCGGGCGTGCGCCCATCCCCGACCCGTTCCCCGGATGCGCTGCGGCGCAGCGCGCTCGCCTGCGCCCTGGTGTGCGCGGCCGTGCTGCTGTCGGCCTGCGGCTCGACGCCCAGGCGCGACGCCGACGAGGCGACTGCGCCCGCCCCCGAGACGACCGCGCCGGCGGTCACGCGCCGCAGCGGCGGTGGCTATTACAAGGACGACGGCCCTGACGAGGAGGTGCCCGACAACCTCGATGCGATTCCCGATGCGGAACCGCGCGACGAGCCGCTGCACCGCTTCGCAAACCGTCCCTACCACGTCATGGGGCAGAGCTTCGTACCTGCCACGGAGCTGCGCCCCTTCCGCCAGCGCGGTCATGCGAGCTGGTATGGACGCCGTTTCCACGGCAACCCGACCTCGAGCGGCGAGCCCTACGACATGTACGCGATGACGGCCGCTCATCCGACCCTGCCGATCCCGAGCTATGCGCGCGTCACCCATCTGGGCAACGGACGCTCGGTGGTGGTGCGGGTGAACGACCGTGGCCCCTTCCTGCGCGGGCGGGTCATCGACCTGTCCTACGCCGCCGCGCACAAGCTCGGCTACATTAATGCCGGGAGCGCACAGGTCGAGGTCGAGCAGATCCTGCCGAACGAGGCGCCGCTGATGGCGGCCACACGCAAGGTCCCGCCGCTGCGCGCGCGCGCCAACGAAGGCGTGGTCGCGGCCGATACCCCGCGGCCGGAAGCAAGGGCTCTGGCACCGCTCGCTCAGGCCGCGCCTGCTGCTGCCGACGCGACGGCATCGGCCAGCGCACCGACGACCCTCAGCGCCACGAGCACCACGACCGCTGCAGCGGCGGCGGAATGTGACTCGTCGCCCGCCTGTGGCGCCGCCGAAGGCCTCGCCCCGCCGGTCGCGTCGGCCAGCGGCGGCATCTTCCTGCAACTGGGCGCGTTCTCGTCCTATGCCAATGCCGAGGGCTTTCGCGACACCGTGCAAGGCCAGGCGGGCAGCCTTGCCAAGCGCTTCGAACTGTTCGCCGACGGCGAACGTTTCCGCCTCCACGCCGGTCCTTACGATTCCATGGATGACGCGCGCAACGCAGCCGAGCGCATGGGCACGCTGCTCAAGCTCAGGCCGTTCGTGATCGTGCGCTGATCCCGCTGCCGCTGGCGCCGGGTTGCAACAAAGGCTTGCGACTTTTGGCCGATCCGGGGGGGCCGCCTATAATTGGGCACCCCCGCCTTTCTTCAATTCTCCCCAGGTTTTTCCAATGCGTTTTCTGATTGCCGTACTCGTTTCATTGTTTTCCCTGAGCGCGCTGGCGCAGTCGGTGCCGCCGCCGGCGCTGGCTGCGAACGCATGGGTGCTGGTCGACCACGCCACCGGCCAGGTGCTGGCCGGCAAGGATGTCGACGCTCGCATCGAGCCGGCTTCGCTGACCAAGCTGATGACCGCCTACCTGACCTTCTCGGCGCTGAAGGCCGGCACGATCAAGCCCGACCAGCTGGTGCCGGTGTCGACCCGGGCGTGGCGCATGGAAGGCTCGCGCATGTTCATCGAGCCCAACAAGCCGGTCACCGTGGACGAGTTGATCCGCGGCGTGATCGTGCAGTCGGGCAACGATGCCTGCGTCGCGCTCGCCGAGACCATCGCCGGCAGCGAGGAAGCCTTTGCGGCGCTGATGAACCGCGAAGCGCAGCGCCTGGGCATGGTCAACACCAATTTCACCAACTCCTCCGGCCTGCCGGACCCTCAGCTGTACACCTCCGCCAGCGACCTCGCCCGGCTGGCGACCGCGATCATCCGCGATTTCCCCGAGTACTACAGCCTGTATTCGCTCAAGGAATTCACCTACAACAACATCAAGCAGCCCAACCGTAACCGCCTGCTGTACATGGATCCCACGGTCGACGGCATGAAGACCGGCCACACCAGCAGCGCCGGCTACTGCTTGGTGTCCACCGCCCAGCGTGGCGAGCGCCGCCTGATCTCGGTGGTGCTTGGCGCCGCGTCCGACACGGTGCGTGCGCAGGAGTCGCTCAAGCTGCTGAACTTCGGCTTCCAGTTCTACGAGACGGTGAAGCTGTACGCGGGTGGCGAGGCGCTGTCGCAGTTCCGCGTCTGGAAGGGCAAGCTCAATGAGTTGCCGGTCGGATTCAGCAATGATTTCGTGATGTCGCTGCCGAAGGAGTCTGCCGACAAGATCCAGGTCACGCTCGAGAGCCGCCAGCCGCTCGTGGCGCCGATCGAGCAGGGCCAGGCGGTCGGCACGCTGTCGCTGACGGTGGATGGCAAGCCTTATGGCCAGTACCCGGTGGTGGCGCTGCAGGACGTGCCGGTGGCCGGCTTCTTCGGCCGCCTGTGGGACGCCATCGTGATGTTCTTCAAGAGCCTTTGATCCTTCCCGGGAGCACGACGTGATCACTGCCTATGTCGATGGCGCCTACCTGCCGCTGGCCGACGCGCGCGTGTCGCCGATGGACCGCGGCTTCCTGTTCGGCGACGGCGCCTACGAGGTCATCCCGGTGTATTCGCGCCGCGCCTTCCGTCTCGACGAGCATGTCGCGCGCCTGGCCAACACGCTGGCCGCGATGCGCCTGGCCAACCCGCACGGCGCGGATGAATGGAAGGCGATCGTCCTCGAGATCGTCGCCCGCAACCCTTGGGACGACCAGTCGGTGTACCTGCAGGTCACCCGCGGCGCCGACACCAGGCGCAACCACGCTTTCCCCGGGCCGGAGGTCAAGCCAACGGTGTTCCTGATGAGCGAGCCGCTCGTCACCCCGAGCGCCGAGCTGCTCGCCATCGGGATCGCCGCGGTCAGCGCCGCCGACATCCGCTGGCTGCGCTGCGACCTCAAGACGGTGTCGATGCTCGCCAACTGCCTGCTGCGCCAGCACGCGATCGACCACGGCTGCATGGAAACCGTGCTGTTCCGCGACAGCTTCCTCACCGAGGGTGCCGCCTCCAGCATCTTCGTGTGCAAGGACGGCGTGCTGCTGGTGCCGCCCAAGAGCCACCTGATGCTGCCCGGCGTCACCTACGACGTGGTGCTCGAGCTCGCCCGCAGCCACGGCATGAAGCACGAAGTGCGCGAGGTGCTGGAGGCCGAGGTGCGCAGCGCCGACGAGCTGTGGATGACCTCGTCCACCAAGGAAGTGCTGCCGATCACGTCGCTCGACGGCCGCCCGGTGGGCGACGGCAAGCCCGGCCCGATGGGCCGCCAGATGTACGCCTGGTACCAGGACTTCAAGAACACGGTGATGCGCAATGGCTGACACGCAAGACGCGCAGACGCGCCAGACGCTGATCGAATACCCCTGCGACTTCCCGATCAAGGTGATGGGCGCGCGGGTGGATGGCTTTGCCCAGGCGGTGATCGAGGTCGTGCTGCACCACGCCCCCGACTTCGACCCCGCCGGCGCGGAGATGCGGCCGTCGAGCAAGGGCAACTACCTCGCCGTCACCTGCACCTTCCGTGCGCTTTCGCAGGCGCAGGTCGATGCCATGTACCGCGAGCTGACCGCTCACCCGATGGTCAAGGTGGTGCTGTGATCGTCAAGCGCCTCGGCCTGGTGGAGTACGCGCCAGCGCTCGAGGCGATGCGCGTGTTCACCGCCGAGCGCGGCGCCGACACGCCCGACGAGATCTGGCTGCTGCAGCACCCGCCGGTCTACACCCTCGGCCAGGCCGGCAAGCCCGAACACCTGCTGCAGAACCCGGCCCACATCCCGCTGGTGAAGATCGACCGCGGCGGGCAGATCACCTATCACGGCCCCGGCCAGCTGGTCGCCTACCTGCTACTGGACCTGCATCGGCGCCGGCTCAAGGTGCGCGAGCTGGTGCAGCTGATGGAGCAGGCCATCATCGACACCCTGGCGGATCACGGCCTGGTCGCCGAACGTAAGGGCGGCGCGCCCGGCGTCTACATCGCCGGCGACAAGATCGCCGCGCTCGGGCTTCGCGTCAGGAACGGCTGCAGCTATCACGGCCTCGCCATCAATGTCGATGCCGATCTCACCCCCTTCGGCTGGATCAACCCCTGCGGCTACGAGGGGCTCAAGACCATACGCATGAAGGATTTCGGCATCGAGGTCAGCGTGGACGCGGTCGGCGAGGTCCTGCTCGGCCACCTGCAGCGTCTGCTGCCGCCGCTCACGGGCGACGCCGATCGCGCACATCAGCCGGCGCAGGCTGTCGAAGCGACGCTGCCTGCTTCATAATTGCCAGCCCCACCCGGAACCCACAGAGACCCGCGACCATGGAAACCCCTGCGCGCAAACAGCGCGGCGCCGACAAGACCGCCCGCATTCCGATCAAGATCGTCCCCGCCGAACGCCTCAAGAAGCCCGAGTGGATCCGCATCAAGCTCGGTGCCGGCATGGAAGCCGAGCGCTTCAACGAGATCAAGGACACCCTGCGCGAGCACAAGCTGCACACCGTGTGCGAGGAAGCCTCCTGCCCTAACATCCACGAATGCTTCGGCAAGGGCACGGCCACCTTCATGATCATGGGCGACATCTGCACCCGGCGCTGCCCGTTCTGCGACGTCGGCCACGGCCGCCCCGAGCCGCTCAACGCGAACGAGCCGACGGACCTCGCCAGGACCATCGCCGCGATGCGCCTCAACTACGTGGTGATCACCTCGGTGGACCGCGACGACCTGCGCGACGGCGGTGCCCAGCACTTCGTCGACTGCATCCGCGAGACGCGCGCAGCGGCGCCGAGCACCCGCATCGAGGTGCTGGTGCCGGACTTCCGCGGCCGCATGGAGATCGCGCTCGACATCTTCGACGCCGCGCCGCCCGACGTCATGAACCACAACCTCGAGACCGTGCCGCGCCTGTACAAGCAGGCACGCCCGGGGTCGGACTACGCCTGGTCGCTCGAGCTGCTCAAGCAGTTCAAGGCCCGTCACCCGGACGTGGCGACCAAGTCGGGCCTTATGGTCGGGCTGGGCGAGACCGACGACGAGATCCTCGAGGTCATGCGCGATCTGCGCGCGCACGACGTCGAGATGCTCACCATCGGCCAGTACCTGCAGCCCTCGGGCGGTCACCTGCCGGTGCTGCGCTATGTGCATCCGGACACCTTCAAGATGTTCGAGACCGAGGCGCTGAAGATGGGCTTCAGGAACGCCGCCTGCGGTCCGATGGTGCGCTCGAGCTACTGGGCCGACCAGCAGGCGCACGGCGCCGGGGTGGTCTGAGATGGCCGAGGGCAGGGTCGGCATTGTCCCCGCGCTGATCCTGGCCGCCGGCATCGGCTTTGCCGGAATGCAAGTCGCCAAAGGCATCGAGCGCTTTCGCATGGCTGAGCGGACCCTCACCGTGAAGGGCTTGGCCGAGCGCGACGTGAAGAGCGACTTCGCGGTGTGGACGCTCGCGTTTCGCCGCGCGGAAAACGAGTTCGGCCGCGTCCAGCAGGCGCTCACCGCCGACCGCGAGCGGGTGCTGGCCTTCCTGCGCGCGCAAGGCTTTACCGACGACGAGATCGAGGCGCGCCCGCTGCAGGTGCAGGACCTGCTCGCGCGCGAATACGGTTCGGAGCGGGTGGCGCTGCGCTTCAACGGCCAGGGCCAGGTGGTGGTCAAGTCGGCGCGGGTCGATCTGGTGGCTGCGGCCTCCAATCGCGTCGATCCGCTGATCGAGGCCGGTATCCAGCTCGGTGGAGACGGTGGCGAGGGCGCGCCGCGTTACCAGTTGCGCGGCTTCAACGACGTCAAGCCGCTGCTGCTCGAGGAGGCGACGCTGAGCGCCCGCGAGCAGGCCCGCAAGTTCGCCGCCGACGCCGGCGCGGTGCTCGGCCCGCTCAGGAGCGCCAATCAGGGCGCGATCCGCATCCTTGACGACGATGGTTCCGAGATGGACAGCTCGCGCACGATCGGCAAGCGTCTACGGGTCGTGAGCACCTTCGAGTTCACGCTCGAGTAAGGGGCGGTACCGGCAGCGTGCAGCGGGCTTCAGTCCGCCGCCACCTGTCATTTGCCATTTCCCGTACGCTGCCAGGCACTTCCGGTGCTGCGCGCAAACGGCGTGAGCCCCAGCTACGGGCAGCCCTTGCAGCCGTCCATCTGCGCGTTGAGGAAGATCGCCTGCTCGATGTTGGCCCCGGTGAGGTCGGCGTTGATGAGCTGCGCGCGGGTGAAGTTGGCACCCTGCAGGTTGGCGCCGGCGAAGGAAGCGCCTGAAAGTTTGGCCGCGCGCAGGTTGGTGCGCGGCAGGTCGGCGCCGTCGAAGCGGGTACGCTCGGCGCGCGCGTTGGTCAGATCGGCCCCGCCGAGTTGAGCGCCACTCAGGTCGGCGTCGTGCAGGTCGGCGTTCTGCAGGATTGCATTGCGCAGGTTCGCGCCCTTCAGGCTGGCGCCGGTGAGGCGCGTACCGCGCAGGTTGGTGCGCAGCATCGAGGCCTCATCCAGCATCGCGCCGGCCATCTCGGCTTGTGAGAAGTTCGCCTCGTTCAGGGTCGCGCCGCGCAGGTTGGCGCCCGACAGGTCGGAGCGGGTGAACTGCGAGTTCGCCAGATTCACCCCGGGCAGTTCGGCGCCGTTCAGGTTCATGTTGGTGCACAGGGTGCCGCGGCGGATGTCGCAGCCGCCGACATTGCCTGCGCGCTGCGCCTCGGCGGTCAGTGGCAGCGTGAGGAGGAAGGTGGCGGACAGGATGGCGAGCGGGGCTGCGCGAGTCTTGGGCATGGGGGGCAGGCCTGGAGTTGAGTGGATGATCCGACAGGCAGGATTCAGGTCGGTTCGGCGAGCAGTCTTTCGATCAGCGCATGCAGCTCGTCGAAGTCGGGTGCGCCGAGGATCTTGTGCACGATCTCGCCGCGTTTGTTGAGGATGAAGCTGGTCGGCGTCAGGCGCACGTCATCGAAGCCGCGGGCGATGCTGCCATCGCGGTCGAGCACGAAGGTGAAGGGCAGCGGGTTGAGTCCGACAAAGGCGCCGACCCGCGCGGGCGGGTCGTAATCCATCGCCACTGCCACCGTGCGGTAGCCGCGCCCCTGGAACTTGTCCTGCGTCGTCTTCAGTGCCGGCATCTCCGCGATGCAGGCGGTGCAGGTCGTCGCCCAGAAATTCACCAGCACCACCTGGCCGCGCAGGTCGGCAGTACGAAAGCTCTGGCCGTGCAGCGTGGAGAAGCTCACATCCGGTGCTGCCGGCTTGTGTCCGAACAGGACGCCGCCTGTAATCAACAGGACCAGAACCGCGGCCGCGGCGAGGATCTTCAGTTTCATGTCCAAATCCGGATCGGTTTGCTGCCGGCGCGAACGCCGGCGAATGCGCGGCGATTGTGCGCGAGCCCCCGCAGCTTGTCACCCGGGGCCAGGAGATGCCGACGTGTGGTCGGACAGCACGCATGCGCAGAGGTGCCGAAGGCGCTGCGCGCAAGCGCATCCGTGCCGACACGTTGATAGAGCGGTGCTCGCACACCGTTCGAGCGTCCGATCTGTAACGGTGGCCGCCCCGCTGCGGTCGATCGGCTAAAATTGCACCCCGCCACCCACCCGGGTGGCTTCGTTTTTCAGTGCCGCCACGATGTCCGCCCTCCTCAACGCGCCCCAGCGCGACGCGATCCGCTATCTCGACGGCCCCTGCCTGGTGCTGGCCGGCGCCGGCAGCGGCAAGACGCGGGTGATCACGCACAAGATCGCGCACCTGATCAACGAGTGCGGCATCAGCGCGGCCAACATCGCTGCGATCACCTTCACCAACAAGGCCGCCAAGGAGATGCAGGAGCGCGTCGCCCACATCATGGGCGGACGCGTGCCGGGCGGGCTCACGGTGTGCACCTTCCACGCGCTCGGCGTGCGCATCATCCGCCAGGAGGCGAAGCACTGCGGGTTGAAGCCGCAGTTCTCCATCCTCGACGCCTCCGACACCGTGCAGATCGTCTCGGACGTCGCCGGCGACAACGACAAGGGCATCGCCAAGCAGATGCAGTGGCAGATCTCGTCGTGGAAGAACGCGATGATCACGCCCGAGGAGGCCGCGCAGCTCGCCGACAACGAGATCGCCTCGGTCGCCGCCCGGCTCTACAAGGAATACGAGCGCACCCTGCGCGCCTACCAGGCGGTGGATTTCGACGACCTGATCGCGCTGCCGGTGCGCCTGTTCGACGAGCACCCCGAGGTGCGCGAGCGCTGGCAGAACAAGCTGCGCTACCTGCTGGTGGACGAGTACCAGGACACCAACCGCGCCCAGTACCGGCTGCTCAAGCTGCTGTCGGGCGTGCGCGGCGCCTTCACCGCGGTGGGCGACGACGACCAGGCGATCTACGCCTGGCGCGGCGCCGACGTCGAGAACCTGAAGCTGCTGCAGCAGGACTACCCCAAGCTCAAGGTGATCAAGCTCGAGCAGAACTACCGCTCCTCGCGCCGCATCCTCGAAGCCGCCAACACCGTCATCGCCAACAACGAGAAGCTGTTCGACAAGCGCCTGTGGTCCGAGCACGGCCAGGGCGAGCAGATCGCCGTCACCAACTGCCGCGACGCCGAGCACGAGGCCGAGTGGGTGGCGACCAAGATCACCACGCACAAGTTCGAGCATCGCACGCGCTTCAAGGATTACGCGATCCTCTACCGCGGCAACCACCAGGCCCGCCTCATCGAGCAGCACCTGCGCAACAACCGCATTCCGTATGTGATCTCGGGCGGGCAGAGCTTCTTCGACAAGGCCGAGATCCGCGACCTCATCGCCTGGCTGCGCCTGCTGGTCAATGAGGACGACGACCTCGCCTTCATCCGCGCCATCACCACGCCGCGCCGCGGCATAGGCGCCGCCACCATCGAGGCGCTCGGCGCCTATGCCGGCCATCGCCACATCAGCCTCTTTGCCGCTGTGTTCGAGGAGGGCCTCACCCAGCATCTGAATGCCAAGCAGTTGCAGGGCGTGCACGAGTTCGCCGCCTACATCAACCGCCTGCAGTACCGCGCCCCGCGCGAGCCCGCCGCGCAACTGCTGGAAGACCTGCTCGGCGCGATCCGCTACGAGGCCTGGCTGTTCGAGCACTGCGACACCCGCGAGGCGGAGACCAAGTGGAGCAACGTGCGCGACTTCGTCGGCTGGCTCGGCAAGAAGGGCGAGGAGGACGGCAAGAACCTGCTCGAGCTCACCCAGACCATCGCGCTGATCACCATGCTCGACAAGGAAGACCCCGACTTCGACGGCGTGCAGATGGCGACCCTGCACGCCTCCAAGGGCCTCGAGTTTCCGCACGTGTTCCTGGTCGGCGTCGAGGAGGGGCTGCTGCCGCACCAGAGCAGCGTCGACGAGGACAAGGTCGAGGAAGAGCGCAGGCTGATGTACGTGGGCATCACCCGCGCCCAGCGCAGCCTCAACATCACCTGGTGTGAGCGGCGCAAGTCGGGCAAGGAGTTCCGCACCTGCGAGCCGAGCCGCTTCATCGCCGAGATGGGAGGCGACATCAAGATGAACGACCGCAAGACCGCGCAGCCGGTGTCGAAGGAAGAAGGCAAGGCGCGGCTCGCCAACCTGATGGCGATGTTCGAGAACCGCGACAAGGGCTGAGCTTCAGTTCGCTCGCGAGGCCAGGAGCACTGCGATCGAAGGGCGCCGGGTGCGGCAGGCACTGCTTGAGACACCGGGGGAGCGGACTGTGGGAGCGGGCTTGCCCGCGAAGATCGGGCGCTACATTCGCGGGCAAGCCCGCTCCCACCGTCGACGTCCGCGTTGCACATCGAACAACGAAAAGGCAGCCGCGCGGGCTGCCTTTTCGTGGCTGAAGTGACCGCTAGGGCGCGGTCATCGGCTTACTGCTCGACCGGCGGCTCGGTGAAGCTGGCGCCTGCCAGGTTCGCGAGGTAGGCCACTGCGCGCGACACCTCGGTGTCGGTCAGGTCGCTGCCGCCGCCGCGCGGGGGCATCGCACCCTTGCCGGCGATCGCCGACGCGTTCAGCGCGTCGTGGCCCAGCGCCAGGCGGGGCGCCCACGCTCCCGCATCACCCGTCTTCGGCGCGCCGACCGCGCCCGAATCGTGGCAGCCCGCGCAGATGGACTTGACGATCTGCTCACCGGTCCGGCTGCCCGGTGCAATCGTGACGGCCTGGATCTCGACGCGCGCAACCGGCTGGATCAGCGTGGCGGTGAGTTCCGGATCGACCTTGCTCTGCTCGCTACAGCCGGCCAGCAGCGCGGCTGCGACCAGGGCGACGGCGGGCATGGCAAAGCGGGCGGAGCGCAGGGGGCGTTGGTTCGACATGCTTGGATCCTTTGGCGGAAAGTGGCGCGAGACAGGGTCTAAAGCCTGGATTATAGCGACCTAAAAACCATTGTGGCAGTGCGCCATGGACTTTAAGCCCGAACGCGGCTATGCTTGCCGGCCTCGTTCGGGTGCATGCCCGATCAGCTCTGCGCCCGTAGCTCAGCTGGATAGAGTACTGCCCTCCGAAGGCAGGGGTCGGACGTTCGAATCGTCTCGGGCGCGCCAAAGAATTCAATGGGTTAGGTCTTTACGGGCCTGGCCCATTTTCTTTTGGCCCACGCTCCCCGTTTTGGTGGCGTGTGCCAACCTGGAGGTTTCATGCGGGATCACTATGCGCAGCTTGGTGTGACGCCGGACGCCAGTGCCGATGTCATCAAGGCGGCTTACCGAAAGAAGGCCGCGCAATACCACCCCGATAGAAACCCCTCCGCTGATGCGGCTGCCCGCTTCCGTGAAGTTCAGGAGGCCTACGAGGTGCTATCCGATACCGTTCGCCGCACGGATTACGACGACAACCGCCGCCGAAGCCTGCTTGCCGATCCGCTCGAGACGGCAAGGGGGATTTTTGGGGATTTTCTGGAGCGCATTCTGCGTGATGCAAAAGTCTGAGTTTTTCTATGCCTTGTCCTCGATGTACGAGGCCGAGATGGACGACCTGTTGAGCGACAGTGACGGGAAGAACGTCCTCGCCACGCGCCTGCAAACAAAGCGCGAACAGTTGTCGGATCTGCTGCCGATGATGGATTTTGCGCCGGAAATGGTCGCACCCGTCTTCTTCGAGGCCTTCTCGTTCTCCGCGCCGGGCAATATGGATGCGGTGGTGAGCGCTGAGCCCGATGACGGCGACTTTCCCGCCTGGAACGCGCTCGAATCGAGCATCACGGTGGCCGATTGGGCGCAACCCATCGTTGATCGTGTGCGCGCCGAACCCGGCGGTGACAGCTTCCTCGTTCTGGCTGCAGCGCTGGAGTTTCTGCGTCTGCATGAAGCCAGGCGCGGTGGTACGGTCGCGGCGCCTGCGGCCGACGCCGCACCACGCTCGCGTCGCTCCGACGATGACGACGACGACGGTGACGATCAAGACCTTGCTGAATCCGGCAACAACTGGATGAGCGAGCAGGGCTTTGACGCGCTCGATGCCTGACCTGAAGGAGCAAGAATTGACCCATCCCGCAGTCATCAAGACCTCATCGCTCGTCAATGCGGGCGACCTTGCAGGTGCCGAGCGCACCCTGATGGCCATCGCCGAGCACGAGGGCGACCATGCCCTGGTCACGGTCCTCGACGAGGTGCCCCCGAAAGATCTGCTGGCCATCATGCGCGAGTTCGACGCTTCCAGAGAGTCGGCGATCAATCTGCTGGTCACGCCTGAACAGTTTGCGCGCGCAGCGGTTCTCGACGCGCGCTATCGAGAGGAATCCCACGATCGCTTGCGCGGCATGATGAACGCGATCCTGTACCGCGACCCCGAAGAGACCGCCGACTTTCTCGATGCCCTGGGCGCAGAGCCCGGCGGGCTTCGTGTGCTGGTGAACTATTTCAGCGAGCATCGGGACGAGATCCGGGAGTTTGCCAATACCGGCAATTTCCGCGATGGCGCCTACGGTCGCACGCATGAGCGCCCCGATCCCGAGGACGAAGCCATCGACATCAGCGAGCGCGAGGATCCGTACAGCGCCCCCGAGGGCTTCGATCCCGATGCAGCGCCAAAGGTCAAGCGCGTGGAGATTGCCGATCGCGACTGGATGGAGACGGCCTGGGTGCTGCGCTACGAAGCGACCGAAGTGTTCGAGGACCTGCTGCACACCTTCGAGCGCGACGCGGAAGCCGAGGTCGAGGCGCTCAATGCCGTGCTCGGTTCCGCTGCCCAGCCGACGCAGGAGCCCGGTCTTGCCGGCGAAGACGAGGAGTCCGCGCTCTGATGGCGGCCAGCGCAAACTCGGTCGCGACCCTTGATGCGCGCTCCTATCTGGAGCGGGCGCTGGCGCATGGTTTCGCGCACGGTGTCCTTGTCGAAGCGCATCGTGCCCGGATGCAGGAGGAGGGCGCCAAGGCGTTGGTGCAGATCGCCAACCACTTCGGCACCGCTTACCTGCGCGCCAACCTGGAAACCGCGCTGCTGCGTTTTGCGAACCTGGCGAGCCTTTACCTGGAGGACAAATTCGGCAGCGACCTGCACGCGGCGGCCTGTTCCCTGCGCGACAACACCTTGCTGTCGCACTCGCGCGGTGGATCCGAAATGCTCAAGCAACTTCACGCGATGCCCGAGTCGACCTTGATGATCCGGGAGACCCCCACGGCCGAGAGTCAGCGTCAGTTTCTGGATGAATACAGTTTCTCCAGCCCGATGACGGCGACGACCTATCGCACGCATCGGGCCGCGCGCGTGGAGAACCAGCTTCGTGTTGCGTTCGCGTTCTGGATCGGCAAGAAACTCGCCGCCGACGCAGCCGAGCTTTCGTTCTCGTCCGCGGAAGAGGTGATCCGTTCGGCCGTCCTGGTCTGCCATGCCGGGCTCGAGCCCGTGCGCCTGCCAACGCGGTCGGTCATGGCCAGGTTGATTGCCGAGGTGCGCAAGAAGACCTTCAAGCCGCAGCCTGAGCGCTGGCATCGTCTGCTGCGCGACGCCCCCCCCGACTATCAGCGGATTGGTGAAGCGGCGCTGGATGACTTCTGCGCGCGTCTTTTACCGCTGCTGAAGTCGAAAAAATGGACTGTCGAGGACGTGATCGCTGGCGCCGGGGCGGGCACCTATTTTGTCGACGACAGCCTCGATGAGGATCTTGCCCACTACGAGCAGTTCGTCGCCACCGAGTGGATCAAGGCCACCGCTGGACGCAGCGACCCGGATACGCTGGCCACGGTTTTCCTGCGCATTGCCGCAGGCATGCCGCCCAAGCCGTCCTTGCTGCTGCGCGAGGCCAAGGCGCTGATCGGCGCGGTCCGTGCCAAGGGGTTCGATTCCGCGGCGGTCGTCCACTTCATCGAGACCTGCGCGCCGATCGGCAAGCAGGAAGGCCTGCTGCAAATGTGGCAGGGCGATCTGCTGCCGGAAGCCGAAGGCCAGCTCGCTGACCCGGATGGCGACGACACGAAGATGGTGCGTGCCCTGAAATACCTGCGCGAGTGTTGCATCGCAAACTGGAAATCGGCCGGCGTGTGATCACCACCATGAACCCACGCCGCCTCCCCTCCCGCATCGTCTGCCTCACCACCGAAACCGTCGAAGTCCTTTACGCCCTGGGCGAGGAAGCGCGCATCGCGGGCATCAGCGGGTACACCGTGATCCCGCCGCGCGCACGCAAGGAAAAGCCCAAGGTGTTTGCGTTCTCGAGTGGCGATCTGGAGAAGATCCTCGCGGTCGAGCCCGACCTCGTGCTGGGGTTCTCCGACATGCAGGCGGATGTCGCGCGTGACCTGATCAAGGCCGGTGTGGCGGTGCACGTGTTCAACCAGCGCAGCGTCGACGGCATCCTGGCGATGATCGAGACCGTCGGCCGGCTGGTGGGCGCCGAGGACAGGGCCTGCGCGCTGGTGGCCGAACTCGAGGCGACGATGGCCAGGGTGCGGGCGCAGGCGGCCCTGCTGCCGCGTCGGCCGCGGGTCTACTTCGAGGAATGGGACGAGCCGCCGATCAGCGCGGTGCGCTGGGTGTCCGAGCTCGTCGGTATCGCCGGCGGCGAGGATGTGTTCGCCGAACGTGCGCTGCATCCGGGCGCCGCGCAGCGCATCCTCGCCGATCCGCTGGAGGCGGCGCGCCGGGCACCCGACATCATCGTGGGCTCCTGGTGTGGCAAGCGCTTCCGCCCCGAGCGCGTGGCGGGGCGCGCAGGTTGGGAGGGCGTTCCTGCGGTGCGTGATGGAGAGCTGCACGAGCTCAAGTCGGCGCTGATCCTGTCGCCCGGTCCGGTCGCGATCCGCGAGGGCCTGCCGGCGCTGGCGGCGATCATCGCGCGCTGGGCGGCGCAGCGTGATCGCCAGACCACAGCGGCGCGTCAGTGATACGGGCTCTTGCCTGCTTTCTGTCACGTGAGAAAGATTCCCCTGCATGTGTGACGTATGTGGCAGTCGTCCCGGGCGCCTTCAGCATGTAGTCCCCGGGATAGCGGCTAGAATTCCGTTCATCATTTTCACCAGACAAGCGTCATGGCAGGTCCGCCCGCCGCGCCCCGGGCGCGCTGCCTGTGCCTCGACATCGAAACCGCCCGCCACGACAGCATGGTGCTGCGCGAGATCGGCGTGTTCCGCCCCGACCTCGACGCGCGGCTCAGGCTTTCGGGCAAGGCGCCGGACCTTGCGCGCCGGCTCGATGCCCTCACTGAGGGAGCAGGCTTCGTCCTCGGCCACAACGTCGTCGCCTTCGATCAGCCCGCGCTTGCGGCGCTGCATCCGGGGCTGGCGCTGCACCGCCTGCCGCTGATCGACACGCTGGAGTTGTCTCCGGTCGCGTTTCCGCAGAACCCCTATCACCGCCTGGTGAAGGACTACAAGCTGTGCACCACGACGCGCAACGATCCGGTGCGCGACGCGGAGCTGGCCTACGAGCTCTTCCTCGACCAGAGCGAGGCGCTGCAGCAGCGCGTGGTCGATCATCCCGACGAAGCCCTGTGCCTGCACTTCCTGCTTGCGCCGGAGAACGGCAAGGGCGTGGCCAACCTGTTCGCCATCTTGCGGCGCGCGCTCAGGCCGACGCCCGCCGATACGGCCGCAGCCTGGCAGCGTGCGACCGCCGGCAAGGTGTGCATCACCGGGCAGCGCCACATTGTCGAGTGCTGCCTGCCCGATCCCGCCTGGCACAAGGCGCTGGCGTACGCGCTGGCCTGGCTGCGCGTGGTGGGTGGCAATTCGGTGCTGCCGCCCTGGGTGAGCCTGAGCTTTGCGCGCGTGCGCGAAGTCATCGCCATCCTGCCCACGGGCGGCGGCAAGTCGCTGTGTTTCCAGTTGCCGGCGCTGGCGCGCTTTTACCGCAACGGCAGCCTGACGGTGGTCGTCTCGCCGCTGCAGTCGCTGATGAAGGACCAGGTCGACAACCTGGAAGCGCGTGGCGTCACCTGCGCCGGCTACCTCAACAACCTGCTCAACCCGCTGGAACGCCGCGCCATGCTCGACAAGCTGCGCCTGGGCGACCTCGGGCTGATCTTTGTCGCCCCGGAGCAGTTTCGCAGCCCTGCTTTCGCCAGCGCGCTGATGCACCGCGAGATCGGGGCCTGGGTGTTCGACGAGGCGCACTGCCTGTCGAAATGGGGGCACGACTTCCGTCCCGACTACCTGTACGTGTCGCGCTTCATCAAGGCACGGCAGAAGTCCGCCCCGTCGCCGGTGTTCTGCTTCACCGCCACCGCCAAGCCGGATGTGGTCGACGATATCTGCACCCACTTCGACAAGCGCCTCGGCCTCAACCTGGAGCGGCTCGAAGGCGGGGTGAGCCGCGAGAACCTCAGCTACGAAGTGCGCCCGGTGCCGGTGCAGGCCAAGTACGGCGAGGTCCTGCGCCTGGTGCAGGAGGCTCTGCGCGAGGACGGCGGCGCCATCGTCTTCTGTGCGCGACAGAAGACGGTCGAGGAGCTCGCGCAATTCCTCAAGGATGCCGGCCTGGCCTGCGGCCACTTCCATGGCGGCATGCTGCCGAGCGATAAGCGCACGGTGCAGGAGGCTTTCCTCGCCGGCAGCCTGCGCGCGATCGTGGCCACCAACGCCTTCGGCATGGGCGTGGACAAACCCGACGTGCGCCTGGTGATCCACCTCGACACCCCCGGATCGCTGGAAAACTACCTCCAGGAAGCGGGCCGTGCCGGGCGTGACCAGGCGCCGGCGCGCTGCATCCTGCTCTACGACGAGGCCGACCTCGACGTGCAGTTCCGCCTGCTGCGCAATTCCCGCCTCACCCAGCACGACATCGGCGCGATCCTCAAGGCGCTCCGTGCCATCGAACGCAAGGACCGCAGCGAAGGCCAGGTGGTGGTGACCAGCGGCGAGATCCTGCTCGAGATCCCCGAGGCCCACCGCATCGACCCGGACGCGAGCGACGCCGACACCAAGGTGCGGATCGCGGTCGCCTGGCTCGAGGAGGCGCGCCTGCTCGAGCGCCATGAGAACCAGACGCGCGTGTTTCCCGGCAGCCTGCTGGTGGCGAACGAGGACGAGGCGGGCGCGCTCCTGCGCAAGAAGCTCGGCGCCGACGCCGACATCCAGCCTTACCTGCGCATTCTCGGCCTGCTCATCCGCGCGGCGGACGACGAGGGGGTGTCCACCGATGAACTGATGCTCGCCACCGGCCAGAATTCGCGCACGCTGCAGCACATGCTGCGCGAGCTCGACCGCTGGAAGCTTCTGTCGAACGACACCGAGATCGGCGTCACCTTCTACCGCGACCCCGACACCGCGCAGCGGCTCGATGAGCTCGCGCGCATCGAGGACGCCCTCATCGCCAACCTGCGCGAAGCCGCGCCCGACGCCGCCGAGGAGGGCTGGCAGATCCTCAACGTGCGCCGCCTGTGCGACACCCTGCGCCGCGACGCCCAGGTCGACTTCGACCCCGATCGCCTCACCCGCCTGCTGAAATCCTTCGCCGAGCCCTTCGGCGAGGGCGCCACCAACCGCGGCTTCTTCGCCCTGCGTCCGCACGCGGCGGACAGCCGTTTCATCAAGCTGCTGCGCGGGTGGCGGGAGATCGAGACCATTCGCGAACGCCGCATGCGCCTGGCGCGTGCGCTGGTGGCTGAGTTCCAGCACCGCCGTCAGGGCAACACGCTGCTCGTCACCTGCAAGCAGGGCGAACTCGAAGCGGCGCTGCAGGCCGACACCACGCTCGCCGATCTCGACATCGACAAGTGGGATGTGGCCCTGTCCGCTGCGCTGCTGTACCTGGACGCCAACGAGGTTCTGCACCTGGCGCGCGGCAAGGCGGTGTTCCGCTGTCGCCGCGCCGCTCGAGGGCAATCACCTCGTGCTGGCCGGGCCGGGTGCCGGCAAGACGCGCGTGATCGTGCACCGTGTCGCCTGGCTGCTGCGCGAGAGCATGGTGCAGCCCGATGCCATCATGGTGCTCGCCTACAACCGCGCGGCCGCCAACGAGATCCGCCGCCGCCTGTGGGCGCTGGTCGGCGCGGACGCCGCCGGCGTCACGGTGCAGACCCTGCACGGCCTGGCGATGCGGCTTACCGGTACCAGCTACGCAGTTGCGCTCGAGCGCGGTGAGACGGTGGACTTCGGCGCCGTCATCCGTGACGCAACGTGGTGTCTGCGCGCGGCAGAACAAGGCGGGGATGGGGGCGAGGAGATGGGTGCGGGCGCGGGGGACGGCGTCGGCGCGAGCATCGTGCGCGATCGCCTGCTGGCCGGGCTGCGCTTCCTGCTGGTCGATGAGTACCAGGACATCAACGGCGACCACTACGACCTGATCAGCGCGGTCGCAGGACGCAGGCTGCAGACCGAGGAAGATCGCGTCTGCCTGATGGTGGTCGGTGACGACGACCAGAACATCTACGCCTTCGACGGCGCCAGCGTGCGCTACATCCGCCAGTTCGAGGCCGACTACGCAGCGCGCCGCTACGCCCTCGTCGAAAACTACCGCTCCACGCGCCACATCATCGACTGCGCGAACCGCGTCATCGAGCGTGCGCATGAGCGCATGAAGGCCGGGCGGGCGATTCGCGTCGATCACGCCCGGCGCGCGCAGCCGGACGGCGGCGCACAGGCAGCGCGCGATCCGCTCGCCGCGGGGCGTGTCCATGTGCTCGAGGTGGCGCACGATCCGCACCAGGAAGTGCAGCTTGCGCTGGCCGAGCTGCAGCGCCTGCATGGGCTCATCGCGTCTGGCGGCGCCGGGCAATGGGGCCGCTTCGCCGTCATCGCCCGGCGCTGGGAAGACCTCGAGCCGATGGCCGCGCTCTGCCGCTTGCGCGGCATTCCGGTGCGCATGCAGCGCGACGCGGGCGACATCCGCCTGCACACCACGCGCGAAGGCGACGCCCTGCTCAGGCTGCTGCGCGGTCAACGCCGCAGCGCCCGGCGGCGGCGCGTGCTGGTGCGTGCCGGGGCGCTTGCGCGCTGGTTTCGGTGTCGCTTCCACACTGCACCGGAGGGCTTCATCGAGCACCCCTGCCGTGCCGCGCTCGCGCAGTTCATCATCGACACCGAGTCGGCTGCGCCGGGGCGCGAGCGCGTGGTCGACGACCTCATCGAAGCCCTGTACGACTTCGGCGCCGTCGGCCGGCCCGCAGGCGACCCGCGCCCCAACGCGCCGCTGGTGCTGATGACCGCGCACCGCGCCAAGGGGCTGGAGTTCGACCACGTGCTGATCCTCGACAGCGGCGGCTGGCAGGGGCGCAACGAGGACGAGCGCCGGCTCTACTACGTCGCCATGACGCGGGCGCGCCAGTCGCTGACCGTGTGCGAGGCGATCGGCGTACAGCACCCCTTCGTCCCCGAGCTCGATGGCCTGGTGCTGCGCTCACGTCCGGCCGCGCCGCCGCCCGAACCCGGCCTCGCGCACCGTATCTGGTGCGCCGATCCCGAGAAGATCGTGCTGTCCTGGCCGGGGCGTTTTGCGCCCGGCGCGGCCGTCCATCGCGCGCTGGCCGCGCTCGATGTCGGCAGTGCGCTGACGCTTCGCGCGCGCGGCAACGGCGGGTGGGAGCTGGCAGATGCGGCCGGCGTTGCGGTTGGGCGCATGTCGTCGAAGTTCCAGCCGCCTGCGGGCACGATCGTGGCGGTGCGCGTCGCCGCGATGCTGGTGCGCCAGGCGCGGGAGAGCGAGCAGGAGGCGGTGAAGTGCGCGTGCTGGGAGCTCGTGCTGCCCGAGTTCGAGTATGTGCCGGCCTTGGCTGCGCGCCACTGAGCGCGGGTCCGCCCGGCTGGCGCGCCGGGGCTTACCGGCCCTTTCACCGGCGTAGAAAGCGCACCCAGGCTGCGATGTTGAGCAGCGCCATCAGCGACTGGCCGACATAGGTCAGCGCGGCGGCTTCCAGGATCTTGCGTGCATGGGGCTGATCCGAAGGGTGCAGGTAGCCGCCGCGCTCGAGCATGGGCAAGGCGCGGCGGAAGCTGGCGTCGAACTCGGTCGGCAAGGTCACCAGGTGCACGACTGCGGCAAGGCCCATCGACAGCAGTCCGGCGATCACGAACAGCAGGCCGGGTGCGGGATGGCGGGTGAGCACCGTGATGACCGGCACCGCCACCATCATCATTGCGCCGAGGCGCTGACCCTTGACGGCGAAGCGCACCAGGCGCTCGCGCAGCGCCAGCGGCGCGTAACCCTCGGCGTGCTGCAACGCGTGGCCGACCTCATGCGCGGCAACGGTGATCGCGGTGAGCGAGCGCTGCTGGTAAGTGTGCGGCGACAGGCGGACGGCGCGGGCCTCGAGGTCGTAGTGGTCGCCGGTGTCGGATTGCTCGACCGCGATGTGCGTCAGCCCGTGCTTGTCGAGCAGCAGGCGCGCGAGCATGGCGCCGCTGCCGTAGTAGCGGTCGGCGGGCTCGCTGTAGCGCTGCAGCGTGCGCCGCACCCACCAGCCCGGCAGCCACACGGCGAGCAGCAGGATCGGCACCAGCACGAACAGGATCGGGGACATGGCGGTCTCGGTGAAGTCGTCAAGCGTCTGACCATGCGCCGCCGCGAGCGTTTCGCGCTGACGGTGCCGACCCGGCCCGTGGTGTGCGCGCCATGCATGCGCTCGGCTGCGCGTGATCGCCGCTCAGCACATCGCCGCCGCCCGCGCCCCGATCGCCAGCGCCGCGGTCAGTCCCGGTGACTCGATTCCGTACAGATGCACCAGCCCGGGCACGCCGTGCGCGGCCGGACCGTCGATGCGAAAGTCGGCATCCGCTTCGCCCGGGCCGACGATCTTCGGCCGCACCCCGGCGTAGGCCGGCTGCAGGCGGCCGTCCTCGAGCCCCGGCCACCAGTTGCGGATGGCGGTGTAGAAGCGCTCCGCGCGCGCCGGGTCGACCTGGTAGTCGGGGCGCTCGATCCATTCCACGTCGGGCCCGAAGCGCGCCTGGCCGCCGAGGTCCAGGGTCAGGTGCACGCCCAGGCCGCCGGGCTCCGGGATGGGGTAGATCAGATGCGAGAACGGCGCCCGCCCGACAAGGCTGAAATACACCCCACGTGCGTAAAAGGCTTGCGGCGCACGGGTGGCAGCCGGGCCGGCGAGGACATGACCGAGCCGCGGTGCATCCAGCCCGGCGGCATTGATCACGCAGCGCGCGCGCAGCCTCGTCGGCGCACTGCCGCCGACCTCGAGCGTGATGCCGTCGCGGTCGGCCCGGCCGCCGCGCACCGGACTCCCCAGCGCCAGCACCGCACCGTGGCGTTCGGCGTCGGCGAGCAGCGCCTGCATCAGGCCGTGGCTGTCGACGATGCCGGTCGAGGGCGAGAGCAGCCCACCGGCGGCGTCGAGCTCCGGTTCCAGCGCATGCACGCCAGCGCCGTCGAGCAGGCGCAGGTCATCCACGCCATTGGCACGGGCCCGCGCGGCAATGGCTTCGAGCACGGGCAACTGCGGCGCGCGGCTGACCACCACCAGCTTGCCGATGCGGCGGTGGGCGATGCCGCGTTCCGCGCAATACGTGTACAGCGCTCGCCGCCCCTGCACGCACAGCGCAGCCTTGAGCGAGCCCGGCGGGTAGTACAGCCCGGCGTGGATGACCTCGCTGTTGCGCGCGCTGATGCCGGTGCCGAAGGCCGTCTCGGCCTCGAGCACGATCACCTCGCGACCCGCCTCGGCGAGCTGCTTCGCACACGCCAGGCCGACCACGCCCGCCCCGATCACCACCACGTCGACGCTGTCCATCGTCCGCTCGTTCGTCCTTTTGCGTCGCAGCCGTTTCAGACCATGCCGAGCGCGCCTGCCGCCGCGCCCACGGCGATCATCCACATCGGCGCCAGCTTCGTCTTCAGCGTCACCAGCGCGGTGAGCGCGATCAGTGCCAGTGCGCCGAGGCGGTGGGCGGGGTCGCCGATGAAGGGCAGCGCCAGCAGCCAGCCGGCGGCGAAGGTCAGGCCGACCGTGACCGGCGCCAGCCCGGCGGTGAAGGCGCGCACCAGCGGCGTGTTGCGGCGCGTGGCGCCCCAGCGGCTCACCGCGAGCGAGAGCAGCGTCGACGGCAGCAGGATGCCGAGCAGCGCGGCGGCGGCGCCCGCCAGCCCGGCGACCTGGAAGCCGAGCACCGGCACGAACAGCACGTTGGGCCCGGGCGCGGCCTGGGCGAGCGCGATCGCGGTGGTGAAGTCGGCATCGCCCAGCCAGCCGCGCTCGACCACCAGGTAGCGGTGCATCTCGGGCGCGGTCGACATCGCGCCGCCGATCGACAGCAGCGACAGGGTGAGGAAGCGCAGGAAGAGCTCGAGCAGCTCGCCCGCCGGGAGCGTGTTCATCATCGGGTCGATTCCGGTTCCGGGTTCCGTCCCTCAGCCTGGCGTGCCGGGGTCCCGGCCTGCAGGCGGGGCGGGCGCAGTAGTCGGGACATCGGTCGGGACCTCCTTCGCGCGCGCGGCCGCCGCATCGTGCAGCGCGATGCGCCAGCGCGCCAGGCCCCAGCCGCTGAGCCCGAGGCCGATCACCACCCAGGCCAGCGGCACGCGAAACACCGCGATCGCCGTCAGCGTGGCGAGCCCGAGCGCGGTGCACAGCGCGGGGCCGAGCACGTTGCCGCGCAGGGTGGTGAGCATCTTCAGCGCCATCGCCAGGATCAGCCCGGCCGCGACTGCGCCCATGCCGCGCAGCGCACCGGCCACTGCCGGGTACTCGGCAAGCTGCTGGTAGCTTGCGGCCAGCGCCAGCACCACGAGCAGCGGCGCGAGCAACATGCCCGAGATCGCGGCGAACGCACCGCGCAGACCGAAATAGCGGTCGCCGATCATCAGCGACAGGTTCACCACGTTGGGGCCGGGCAGCAACTGCGCGACTGCATACAGCTCGACGAATTCGAGCCGGGTCAGCCAGCCGCGACGGTCGACCAGCTCGCGCTGGGCGACCGCGAGCACGCCGCCGAAACCCTGCAGCGCGAGCAGGCTGAAGGCGACGAACAGTGCCAGTGGCGAGGCAGGGTGCGCGCGCGGCGCTGCGGTTGCCGGGGCGGGGGGCGGGGCACTCATGGCGTCCGCGCCTCCCGCCACTGCAGCCGGCGCTCGGCGAGGTGGTAGTCGGCGAGCGTGAACAGTTCGCCGCCGATGTCGGCGGCCACATAGCCCATCAGGCTAAGGCGGGTGATTTGGCAGGGCAGGTGCGGGGCATCGTCGAGCGCCCGAAAGCGCCGGACGACCTCGGCGGTGGGCCAGGCGTCGGCATACAGGCCGACGGTGACGTGCGCCACGTAGCCGCCCTGCGGATGCGAGCCGTCGGTGTGCAGGCAGCGTCTGAGCGTGGCGAGTGCGTCGGTCGAATCATGCACGCTGAGAAAGGGGGCCGAGGAGAAGCTCTCGAGCCCGCCGATGCCGAGCTCGAACGCCGGCGGTGCCGTCGCCTGCAGCGCGGCGAGCTGGGTGGCGATCAGGTCGTCGTCGAACTCGTCTTCCGCGCGTAGTGGCCCGGTTGCCGCGAATCCGCACAGCGCGAGCGTGATGTGGGGCTGGCGCATGTACCCATCGAGCAGCAGGCCGTCGAGCGCGCGCTGCGCGGCGGTCACGCGTGCGCGCAGCGGCGGCGCGTCCACGTCGAGCGCCCACAGCAGGTAGTGCGGGCGGCCGCGGTGCCATGCGTGAAAGTCGCGGCGCTCGTTGCGCAGGGTGTGGGGTTCGGCGAGGAAGCGCTGGCGCAGGGTCGCGGGGTCGGTCATCGGGCGGTCAGCCGGGCGGGCCGGGTCAGGTCAAGGTCACGCAGCGCGTCGAGCCGCCTTGGGAGCGTGTGTGAAGGCGTTGTGCGCAGCGATGTGTCTGCTCGCTCCGGGCGGCTAGAATCAGGTCATGAACACGAACCCGATTGTCCCGGAAAACGATCCGGCCCGCATGTCCGACGGTGCCCCGGAAGCCCTGCCGCGCAAACCCTCCTCGCTCGACCGGGTGGCGGTGCGCGGCCTGACCTACACCGTGCGCCGCTGGGGGCCGGCCGATGCGCCGCAGGTCTTCCTGCTCCATGGGTGGATGGATTCCTCGCCCACCTTCCAGTTCGTGGTCGACGCGCTGCGGCGCGACTGGCAGGTGATCGCCCCCGACTGGCGGGGTTTCGGCGGCAGCACCTGGCTCGGCCACAGTTACTGGTTTCCCGATTACTACGCCGACCTCGAGGCGCTGCTCGCGCACTACGCGCCCGAGGGGCCGGTGCGCCTGGTCGGGCACAGCATGGGGGCGGCGGTGGCCGGGGTTTATGCCGGACTGCGCCCCGAGCGCGTGGGCTGGCTGGCGATGCTCGATTTCCTCGGCCTCAAGCCGCCGCCCGAGGCGGACTCTCCCTTCCAGTTGCGCAAGTGGCTGGACGCTCAGGCCGCCGCGCCGCGGCTGCCCACGCACGCCGACCACGCCGCGTTCGCGCGCCGGCTGCGCATGGTCAATCCCCGGCTCAACGCAGCGCGCGCCGACTTCCTCGCCCGCCACGTCGGACGCGCGGCGGCGGATGACCGGGTGGAGATGGCCTGCGATCCCTGGCACAAGGTGTCCTCGCCCTTCGTTTATCGGATCGAGGACGTGATGGCGTGCTGGCGCCAGGTGCGCGCGCCGACGCTGATGGTGTTCGCCGAGCGCGGCTATGTGAACGAGCGCTTCGCCGACGATGCGGATGAGTTGCAGCGTCGGCTCGACTGCTTTGCCGACGTGCGCGTGGTCACGATCTCGGATGCGGGCCATAACCTGCAGCACGATCAGCCCGAGCAGGTGGCTGCCGTGCTCGAGGACTTCCTGTGCGGAGGTGCGTCATGAACCCGATCCCCTTTGCCGCCGGCCATGCCGCCCACCGTGACTGGCGGGTGGCGCTGGGCCGCGCGCTCGACGACATGCTGCACGCCGCCCGCGTCGCCACCGCACACTCGACCGGCAGCGGCGAGCTGCCGGTCGAGTACACGCTCGGCCTGTGCTACCTCACCGACGCCTTTGCCGGCGACGCCGAGGCGATTCTCGCCGAGCTGCAGCTTCGCGTTCCCGGCGTGCATTGGGTGGGCACCGTGGGCGTCGGCGTGGCCGCCACCGGCGCCGAACATTTCGATGTGCCCGCGCTCGCGCTGATGCTCGCACCCTTGCCGCGCAGTGCGTTCCGCGTGTTCTCGGGTGTGCAGCCGCTGCGTGCCGAGGGCGCGGACTTCCATCCCTACACCGCGCTGGTGCACGCCGACGGCCGCATGCCCGACCTGCAGGAGCTGCTGCCCGAGCTGGCCGAGCGCACCGCCAGCGGCTACCTGTTCGGCGGCCTGTCCGCCTCGCGCGGGCGCAGCGTGCAGATCGCCGATGCAGTGTTCGACGGCGGCGGGCTGTCGGGCGTGGCGTTCTCGGCCGAGGTCGGTGTCATCTCGCGCGTGACCCAGGGCTGCCAGCCGATCGGGCCGCGGCGCATCGTGAGCCGCGCGCAGGACAACATCGTGATCACGCTCGATGGCCGCGCCGCGCTCGATTGCGCGCTCCAGGACCTCGGCCTGCCGCCGGACATGGCGCTCGAGCCGGTGGCCGAGGCGCTGTCGAACACCCTGGTCGGGCTGCATCCGGCCGAGGACGCCGAGATCGTCGCGCCCGCGGCCTTCGGCGCCGACATGCTGGTGCGCAACATCATCGGCCTCGATCCGCGTGCCCGGGTGGTCGCGATCGGCGATGAGGTGGCCAAGGGTGCGTGGCTGATCTTCTGCCGGCGCGACCCCGCGGCTGCGCTCGCCGACCTGCGCCGCATCGCGCGCGAGATTCGCGATGAGCTGGTGAGTGGCGGACGCGAGGCGCTCGGTGCCGTGTATGTGAGCTGCTCGGGCCGCGGTGGGCCGCATTTCGGCGAGCCGGCGGCCGAACTCACCACGATTCGCGACGTGATCGGCGACGTGCCGCTGGTGGGCTTCTTCGCCGGCGGCGAGATCGCGCACAACCGGCTGTACGGCTACACCGGCGTGCTCACGGTATTCACCGCGGCGCGCTAGCCGGCTGCAGGAGCTTTTGCAGGCAGCGCGTCCAGCATTGCTTCAGCCCAGCCAGGGCTCGGCCAGCCTGCCCACATCGACGCGGGCCCCGAGCCGCGCCGCGAGCAGGTACAGCCCGCCCAGCTTGCGGTGCAGGAAGAGCGCGTCGGCCGGCGGCGTGTGCCAGAAGTCGCGATCGAGGCTGAGCTTGAGCCCGGCGTCGCGCAGGCGCACGGCCAGATCGCTGGCGCCGAAGTCGTAGGCGCCGGGGTGGCGCAACGGCTCGCAGGCGGTGGCGAAGAGATCGATCACCGCATCGCGCTGGTGGGCGTGGATGGTGTCCTGGAAATAGCCGATCTCCTGCGCGGCCGTGCTCATCGCTGCGCGGTCGCCGCGGATCGCGCCCGCCATCAAGCGCCGGTAGGCCTCGACCACGGTGTCGGAATACGGCCGGGTGGCGCCGAAATCCAGCAGCACCAGGCGTTCGCTGGCGGTGTCGAAACGGTAGTTGGCGAAATTGGGGTCGGTCTGGATCAGGCGGAACTCGAACAGCTCGCGAAACAGCAGGCCGATCAGGAGGCTGGCGATGCGGTCGCGCAGCGCTTGCGGCGCGTCGGCGAGCGACTCCACCGCCACGCCCTCCACCCAGCTCATCGCCAGGATGTCGCTGCGGGTGAGTTCAGCCACCGCCTGCGGCAGTACGAAATCGTTCGCGTCCGCGAGCAGGCTGCCGAAGCGCTGCAGGTTCTCGGCTTCGCGCCGGTAGTCGGCCTCTTCGTGGAGCTGGCGCTTGGCCTCCTCGAGCAGCGGGGCGACGTCGAGTGACTTGGGCAGCAGGCCGGACACGCGCAGCAGGGTGGCGACGTTGTCCACGTCGCTGTCGATGCTGCGGCGCACGCCCGGGTATTGCAGCTTGATCGCCAGCTCCTGGCCGTCGTGGGTGCGGGCGCGGTGCACCTGGCCGATCGAGGCCGCCGCGCACGGGGTGAAGGAAAAGCGCCCGAAGCCCTGCTCCCAGCCCTTGCCCCAGTGTGTCTCCAGCACCTGCACCACCTGGCTCATCGGCATCGTGCGCGCGTCCTCGCGCAGGCCGGCGAGGATCTCGGCGAGCTCGGGCGGCAGCAGGTTGCCGGCGTCCATCGACATCAGCTGGCCCACCTTCATTGCGGCGCCGCGCAGTTGCGCGAGCTGGTCGGCGACGCGGCGCGCGTTCGCGGGGGTGAGCACCAGCTCGCTCACCTTCGGGCGCTTGCCGGCGGCAAGCTGGCGCGCGCCTTCGGCGAGCATGCCGCCGGCGACCCCGGTGGCGAGCGAGCCGAGGCGGGCGAGGCGGGACAGACGACCGTCGGGGACGGCGGTGGCGCGGGCTTCGGTGTTCATGCGGAATGTCTCCCTGGCGTGCCCGTGGGCCACCAATCTAGTAGGGCAACTGGACGAAGGCGCCCGCGATCAGGCTCAGGCAGGCGACCACGGTGAGCTGCAGGCGCAGCGGCAGGTACCAGGCGGGCAGCTCGGCGTGGCGGGCGAGGCGGCGGTCCTGGATGTAATGCAGCACGAAGCCGGTCACCAGCAGCACGGCCGCTTCCATCGGCACCAGCAGCAGCGCCGGCCACGCCATCAGCGAGGGCACCACGCTCCACAACATGGTGCGCACCCGGCGCGCGTCGTCGAGGCCGGGGAGCGCCATCGCGAACCCCCAGTGCAGGGCGCACACGAAGCTGAGGATCACCGCCCCATAGGCGAAGAGCGCGTCGCTCCAGGTGAAGCCGTGATGGGCGTCGAGCAGACTGACCGGCGCCAGCACGATGAACGGAATGAGGCCGCCGTAGCCGAGCCATCGGGCGGTACGGTGCAGGGGGTCGGGGTGTGCGGGAGTCATCTGGGGGCCTGCAAAGGTTCGGCGATTGGGCGCGGTTGGCGGCTGGACGGGGTGATTCCGTTTTCTGGTGCCAAAAAGCTTTAGTGTCCTGGACGAAAGAAGACGAGTGTGACCTGTTTTTGCGAGTTTCTCTTTCGTACTCAGTCTGATGCTAGTAATACAAGCCTTTTTTGTCCAGGACAAAAAGAGTATATTTCGTCGCGTTGCCCCGACCCTGTCGCTTTGGCGCCTGTTCGCCTGTCCTGCCTGGATGCCAACATGAATCCTCCTCTCCATTACGCCGTGATCGGCGCCGGTATCGCCGGCCTGAGTTGCGCGCGCGCGCTCGCCGAAGCCGGCGTGCACGCCACGGTCTTCGACAAGAGCCGCGGCCCTTCCGGTCGCATGAGCACGCGCCGCGGCGAGGGCTGGGCGTGCGATCACGGCGCGCAGTACTTCACCGCGCGCGATCCCCGCTTTCAGGCCGAGCTCGCGCGCTGGGAGGCTGCGGGGGTGGCGGCGCGCTGGCGGCCACGGCTGGCGGTGTTCGACGCCGCGGGGCGTCGCGCGGACGGGGGCGAAGGCGGCGAGGAGCAGGCCCGCCACGTCGGCACCCCGCGCATGACTGCGCCCGCGCGTCTACTGGCCGAAGGGCTGGATCTGCGCCTGCAGACAACGGTGACCGCGCTGCAGCGCTACGACCACGGCTGGGAGCTCTCCACCGCCGAGCGCGGCCTGCTGCCCGAGGCCTTCGACGGCGTGCTGCTCGCGGTGCCGGCGCCGCAGGCGGTGCCCCTGCTGCAGCCACTTCGACGGCCCTCTTCGCACGCGCTCGCCGCGCTGGCGGCTGCGGCGCAGATGCAGGCGTGCTGGGCGCTGATGCTGCGCTTTGCGGTGCCGCCGGCGCTGGATTTCGATGCGGCCTTCGTCAATCACGGTCCGCTGCGCTGGATCGCACGCGACACCAGCAAGCCCGGCCGTGAGGGGCCGCAGACCTGGGCGCTGCACGCGAGCGCCGAATGGAGCGAAGCTCATGTCGAGGACAGTCCCGAGCAGGTTGCCGTGGCGCTGATCGCCGCCTTCTGCGAGTTGGGCGGTGCGGCGCCGCTGGCGTGGTCGGCGCACCGCTGGCGCTATGCGATCACCGATTCGGCGGTGGCGGGCGGTTGCGCCTGGGACGCTGGCGATGGCCTCGGCCTGTGTGGCGACTGGGTGAGCGGCGGTCGGGTCGAAGGCGCCTGGTTGAGCGGTCATGCGCTCGCGCAGCGCGTGCTGGCGAGTGTGCGCGATGAGCTACAGCCTGGTCTGGTTCAAGCGTGACTTCCGCCTCGCCGACCACGGTGCGCTCGCCGCGGCTGCGCGCCGCGGGCCGGTGCTGTGCGTGGCAATCGTCGAGCCTGCGCTGTGGGCGCAGCCGGATGCCGCGCGTCAGCACTACGAGTTCATGCTCGAGAGCGCGCGCGAGCTGCACGCCGAGCTGCACCGCCTCGGCGGCCGCCTGCACCTGATGGTGGGCGGGGCGGTCGAGGTGCTCGACCGCGTGCATGCCGCTGCGCCCTTCGCCGAGCTGTACGCGCACGAGGAGACCGGCAACGGCTCGAGCTACGCTCGCGACCGCGCGGTGGCGGCCTGGTGTCGGGCGCACGGCGTGCGCTGGCACGAAGTGCCGCAGTTCGGCGTGGTGCGCCGACAGGGCAATCGCAACCGCTGGCAGGCGGCGTGGGAGGCGCACGTCGCCGCGCCGCAGGCCGTGCTGCCGACTGAACTGCGCTTCGCCCCGCTGCCTGCGGGCTTACTGCCGGCCGAGGGGGCCGCGTGGCCGGCGCCGGGCATGATCGTCGCCGCGCGCGCACCGGAGGCGGTCGCGCTCGGCCTCGACCCCTTCCAGCCGCCGGCCCGCCAGCGCGGCGGCCGGCGTGCGGCGCTCGACGCGCTGGCGAGCTTTCTCGATGCGCGCAGCGGCCAGTACCGCGGCGGCATCTCCTCGCCGCTGAAGGCGCCCACCGCCTGCTCGCGGCTGTCGCCGTATCTCGCCTGGGGCTGCCTGAGCCTGCGCGAGCTGGTGCAGGCGACCCGCGCGCGCATCGCCATGCTGCCCGCGGGCGACCGCCGCCGCGCCGGCTTGAGCGCCTTCGTCAGCCGGCTGTACTGGCACTGCCATTTCATCCAGAAGCTCGAAACCGAGCCGGCGCTCGAGTTCCGTAACCTGCACCGCGGCTACGACGGCCTGCGCGAACCGCAATGGAACCCGGCGCACTTCGACGCGCTGGTCGCCGGGCGCACCGGCTGGCCGCTGGTCGATGCCTGCGTGGCGATGCTGCGCGAGACGGGCTGGATCAACTTTCGCATGCGCGCGATGCTGGTGTCGGTGGCGGCCTATGCGCTGTGGCTGCACTGGCGCGAGGTGGGCCTGTGGCTCGCGCGCGCCTTCCTCGACTACGAGCCGGGCATCCACTGGAGCCAGTTGCAGATGCAGTCCGGCACCACCGGGATCAACACCACGCGCGTCTACAACCCGATCAAGCAGGCCCGCGACCACGACCCGCAGGGGGTGTTCGTGCGGCGCTGGCTGCCGGCGCTGCGCCGGGTGCCGGATACGTGGCTGTTCGAGCCCTGGCGCATGCCGGAATCGGTGCAGGCGCGTTGCGGCGTGCGCGTCGGCGAGGACATCGCGCTGCCGCTGGTCGAGCTGGAGGCGGCCACCCGCGCCGCCAAGGCCCGCGTGCATGCGCTGCGCGCGCAGCCCGAGGTGCGTGCGGCGAAGGCGGCGATCGTCGAGCGCCACGGTTCGCGCATGCGGCCGCAAGGGCGGCGTGGTCGTGCGCAGGTCGATGCTGCGCAGGCCGCGGCGCAGCTCGATCTCGGGTTTTGAGGGAGAGTGACGGATGGGCATGCGGCGCAAGGGGGATCTGCCGACCAAGGTGTGCTCCTGTTGCGGGCGGCCTTTCGCGTGGCGCAAGCGCTGGGAGAAGGTGTGGGACGAGGTGCGCTACTGTTCGGAGCGCTGCAGGCGCGGCCGTGGCAAGCCTGCGCAGTGAACGGCCCGAGGATCGCGAATGTCATTGAATGTGGTGATCTACTGGTTCCGTTCCGACCTGCGCCTGGGCGATAACGCGGCGCTGCATCTGGCTTGCGCCTCGGCTGAGGGTCGCTGCTTGCTCCCGGTGTATTGCCACGACCCGGCCGAGGAAGCGGCCACGCCCTGGGGCTTCGTGCGTCGCGGGCCGCACCGGCGGGGCTTCCTCGCTGCCGCGCTGGACGATCTGGATGCGCAACTGCGTGCGCGCGGCAGCCGCCTGTTGCAGCTTCGCGGCGCACCGGCCGAGGTGGTGCCGGCGCTTGCGCGCTCGATCGGAGCGGACAGCGTGGTGTGCGAGGAGATTGCCGCGCCTGAGGAGCAGGACGCCGTCGCCGCGTTGCGTGCCGACGGGCTGACGGTGCGCACGGTGTGGCAGTCCAGCCTGCTCGATCCGGCGGCGCTGCCGTTCGCGGTCGAGCGCTTGCCGAAGGTGTTCACGGATTGTCGACGTGCGGTCGAGGCCGCAGGCCAGCAGCCACCGGCGCCGCTTGCCGCGCCGGCGGTACTTCCGCCGCTGCCGGAATCCATGATCCTGCGGACGCGTTCCTTGTTCGAGCCAGCGCACAGCGCCCCCGGCTGGCGCGGCGCAAGCGGCGATCCGGCGGTGCAGACATCAACCGCTTGCGGGTTCCCGGCCGATGAGCGCGGTGTGCGCCACCCGTACAGGGGGCCAGGCGCGCATGAGCCGCTTAGGATTGGCGAGCGGGCGCGCGCCCACGCCTCCTTCCCGTGGTGGCAGCCCGACTTCGCCGGTGGCGAGCGGGCGGCGCTCGCCCATCTGGCGCGCTACTTCGCCGGCGACGCGGCACAGCGCTACAAGACCACCCGAAACGGCCTCACCGGCATCGACTTCTCCAGCAAGTTCTCGCCCTGGCTGGCGCAGGGGGCCTTGTCGGCGCGGGTCGCTTTTGCCGCGCTGCGCCGCCACGAGGCCGAGCGCGGCGCGAACGAGAGCACCTACTGGCTGTGGTTCGAGCTGCTGTGGCGCGACTACTTCCGCTTCCTGCACCGGCAGCATGGTCGCCGGCTGTACCGCGCGCGCGGGCTCGATGAGCGCGCCTCGCTGCCCGCTCACGACCCCGAGGCGTTCGCGCGCTGGTGCGCGGGCTGCACCGGTCACGCCTTCATCGACGCGGGCATGCGCGAGCTGGCCGCGACCGGTTGGTTGTCGAACCGCATGCGCCAGATCGTCGCCAGCTACCTGATCCACGACCTCGGCTGCGACTGGCGCGCGGGCGCGGCGTGGTTCGAGGCGCAACTGGTGGATTACGACGTCTACAGCAACCAGGGCAACTGGTCGTACCTCGCCGGCCGCGGCACCGACCCGCGTGGCGGGCGGCGCTTCGATCCGGACCGGCAGGCGGCGATGTACGACGCGGACGGCGCCTATCGGGCGCGGTGGGCCGAGGTCGATCCGCGCAACGGCGACTGAACGCGCAAGCCGGCGGCGCAGGCCCGTCGGTTCTGCTCGGGGGCCGGTTCGCTGGTGACGGCGCGTGTGCGCCGCCTTGGCGGGGCTGCCCGTCCCGGTGTTCAGCGCCTGCCGAATCCGCGCACGCGGGCGAGCGCCGCGGGTGGCAACGCACCGAGCAGGGCGCCGACCGACACCACCACGATGCCGATGATGGTGGTGAGGCCGAGCGCCTCGTCGAGGATCAGGAAGGCGCCGACGGCGGTGAAGGCCGGCACCAGCGCGAGCATCATCGAGGCTTCGCTCGCGCCCACCTTCTGCACCGCGTAGCTGTAGAAACCGCCGGCGAGCAGTGCTGCGACGATGCCTTGATAGCCGCCCTGCAGCGCGATCGCGCCCCAGCTCGCGGCGGCGAGGTTGCCCGGCAGCCACAGCAGGTACACCGGCAGATAGGCCAGCGCCGAGAAGCAGGCGATGCCGAGGATGCCGAACTGCGGCTTGACCTGCCAGCGCCGCATCAGCAGCCCGAAGATCGCCCAGCACAGCGCGGCGGCGAGAAAGAGCAGATCGCCGATCCATTCGTTGGCACCCGCGTTGGCGGCGAACAGGCTCTCGAAGCCGATCAGCAGCAGACCGGCGGTCGACAGCAGCAGCGCGATCACGGTCGGGCGGGCGATGCGAAATCCCGTCATCACCGCCATGATCAGGATGGTCCAGAACGGGATGCCGCCATTGACGAACACCCCGGCGTGCGCGCTCGGCGCGAAGGCGAAGCCGATGTACACCAGGATGCCGTAGCCCAGGCCGCCCACCGCCGCGAGCACCATGTGGCGCGGCCAGTCCCGGGGTGATACGAAGTGCAGGTAGAGCGGTAGCGCGATCGCGCCCGACACGCCGAAGCGCAGCGCGGCGATGTCGAAGGGCGTGAACGTGGCGGTGGCGCCGAAGCGCGACACGATGTTGAAGCCCGACCAGAACATCACGACCGCGAGGGCGGCGAGCAGGCCGCGGGTGGCGTCGGATGCGGTGGCGTGATGGGTGGTCAATGCGGTTCCGGGATGGGGTTGGGGTGGCGACTGTAACCGGTTGCGTGCGCTTCGGCCAACGCCGCACGTTGACATGCAGCCCGCTGAGCTGACCCGGCGCACGCAGGCCGCCCGAGAGCGGGGTTCAGCCCGCCTTGTTGCGCATGAAGTCCGCGGTGTTGAAGAAGTTCTGCAGCAGGCGTTCGCGCAGGCCTTCCTCGATGCCGACCTCTTCCATCGCCAGCAGCATGCAGGCGACCCACTGGTCGCGCTCGCGGGTGCCGATCGCGAACGGCATGTGGCGGGCGCGCAGGCGGGGGTGGCCGAAGTGCTGCACGAACAGGTCCGGCCCGCCCAGCCAGCCGGACAGGAACATGAACAGCTTGTCGCGCGAGCCTTGCAGGTCTTGCGGGTGCATGGCACGCAGTTCGGCGAACTGGGGCGTTTCGGCCATCAGGCCGTAGAAGCGGTCGCATAGGCGGGCCACGGTGGGTTCGCCGCCGATCTTGTCGTAGGTGGTCTGTTGTTCCATCAGATTTCGTGGGGTGAGGGCTACGCCTCGAAGCGGGCGCGTAGGGCGGGATTGTCGCAGAGTCGGAGGGGGCTTGGGGCTTGGGCGTTCGGGGTGGCTGGGGGGCTTGGGAGGGCTTGGATGTTTGGGGGCTCGGGGGGCTGGGGCGTTTGCGCGGCTCCGTTTCGGCCGCGGTCGCGGGGGGGG
>NZ_JAVEYL010000075.1:2735-5351 GCF_034003485.1 Thauera sp. | reverse complement strand
TCGATGCTTGCGGTCGTTTCTTCGTAAAGCGTTTGCGCGACCGTCGCCGATCCGCGTTTATCGGCAATCGCGCGCACGACGACCGAGCGGGTTTCCTCGCCGATGGTGACGTCGATCCGGTCTCCAGCCTTGACCTCGCGGGCGGGCTTCACCGCTGCGCCATTGAGCTTGACCTTGCCGCCATCGACGGCCTCGGTGGCAGCAGTACGATGCTTGAAGAAGCGGGCTGCCCACAGCCATTTATCGAGACGGGTGCGCACGCTGCTGGGGGAGGCCGCTGCGTCTACCACCGAAGAGACACCGTGCGCAGACTCCTTCTCCACAGCCCCTCGTCCTCGCGTGACGGGTGTCTCACTCGTCATTGCGGCGCCTTGTCGAGCCGAGTTCGGGCGTCGCTCGCCCAGTCTTCCTGCGGGGCGAGTTCGAGCGCCTTCTGCAGCGCTAGACGCGCGTCGGGGTGTCGGCCGGCGGCCTGCTGAGCGAGCCCAAGGTGGTAGAACACCGCCCCCTGCGTCGGGGCGAGTGTGCTTGCGGTTGTCAGAGTGGCGACCGCATCGCCGTGCCGGCCGAGCTTGTGCTGGATCCAGCCCAGGGTGTCGAGCACCATGCCGTTGTCGGGCAAGGCTTTGCGCGCCTGTTCGGCCAACGGCAGGGCCTCGTCCGTGCGACCGCGTTCAGCAAGCATGTGCGCGAGGTTGTTGAGCGCCAGCCCGTGCTCGGGTGCGCGTTCGAGGATGTTGCGGTACTCGGCTTCCGCGGCCTTGGCCTGATCGTTCGCCTGCAGCAGGCTGGCTAGCAGGAAGCGATTGCGAATGCTGTCGGGGCTCAGCTTCACCAACCGGCGTGCGGTGTCGACCGAGGCCTTGAGTTTGCCTTGGCGCGACTCGATCGCTGCGAGCAGGTATAGGGTTTCGGCATCGTCCGGCTTCAGCTTCAGGGCGGCGCGTGAGGCCGCCTCGGCACGCTCGTATTGGGTGGCAAACGCGAAGTAGCGTCCAGCCTCGAAGTGCGCCACCGGATCGGTGGGATAGCGCTGCTGTAGCAACTCTGCGGCCGTGGTGGCCGCGGCGAGGTCACCGCTGGCCTGCGCAGCGGCTAGCCAGCGCGTCACGATCGGGCGCGGGGCACCGGTTTCGGCAGCAAGTTCGCGCAGGATGGCGGCGGCGGCAGCTGCGTCCTGGGCGTCGAGCAGCAGCTCGGCCAGCCGTGACTTGGCGCGCAGCGGCTGGTGGTTTGCGGCGGCGAGCGCGTGCAATGCATCGATCGCCTGCGGGCGGCGATCAAGGGCAATGAGCGTTTCAATACGTTGGAATTGCGCCTCGATATTGTCCGGGGCGAGCTTGAGGGCGCGCTCCAGCGCTGCGAGAGAGCCTGCGCCATCCCCGGTGTCGCGCAGCGCGATTCCGCGCGCGAGCTGGTAGCCTGCATTGCCGGGTTCGGCCGTCGCGGCCTTGTTGAAGCGGGCCAGGGCCTCCTGAGTCTTGCCCAGGCGCAGGTAGGCGGTGCCGAGCACCACGTTGGCGTTGAGTTCGGCACCGCGCGCCTGCTCGGCCAGTCCGTCGAGCAGCGCCACGGTGTCCTCGAAACGTCCGCTGAGGTTGTAAAGCCGACCGAGGTTGATCTTGACCCCGATGTAGCCCGGCGGCGTGCCGGTGAGGCCCTTCTCGAAATGACTGATGGCGGCAGGAATCTCGTTGCGCGCCTCGCGGATCAGGCCCATGCGCTGATGGGCAAAGCGATCGGCCGGGTCGATGCGCAGGGCACGCTCGAAATGCTCGATTGCCTCGTCGTTGCGGTCCATCGCCAGCAGCAGCGAGCCCGCCTTTGTGATGGCCGAGCTGCGCGTGGGGGCGAGTTTGATGGCCGTCTGCAGGGCTGCCAGTGCCTCCTTCGGTTGTGCCCGCAGGCCGAGGGTGACACCGAGCAACTCGTGCGCGGCGGCGTCGCGCGGATGGACCTTGACGGTTTCGCGGGCGAGTTGCTCTGCACCTTCCAGGTCTCCGGCGCGCAGTCGCTTGACCACCGCATCCAACGAGGGGGCGGCCTGGCCGCGTTCGAATCCGAGTTCGGGTAGCGTGCTGGACAGGGACTCGGTCAGCTCTGCCGCCCGACGTTCATCCTCGACCATCAGCGCGGCGGGTGCGACCCCCGCCCACAGCACCGTGCTTGCGGCGAGAAAGTTGCGCGCGAGAAGCGCAGCGCTATGAGGGCGTGTCCCGGTCATGGTGTCTCCAGCATTTGAGTTGGAACCGGCATTCCACCTGTGCGCGATCGATCGCGCAAGGACCTGTTCCACACGATGACAAACGAACGGCGGCTCCGAAGAGCCGCCGTTCGCTGCCAAGGCAGGCGCTGCTTAGTGCTTGCGACGGCGCGCGAAGCCGGCCCCGAGCAGGCTCGCGGCAAGCAGGCCGAGCGTGCCGGGCTCAGGGACCGTCCCGCCACCATCAGCGGTCACGGTGATCAGGTCACGCTCGGACGCGCCGGCGACACCCGGGGCGATAACGGTGAAATCATAGTCGCCCGGCGTCAACCCGGTGATCGTCATGTCGAAGGTCCGCGACTCGCCGCCGGCAACGTCGTCGCAGCCTTCCGCGCTGGTGCACACGAAGCTGA
>NZ_JAVEYL010000075.1:0-2635 GCF_034003485.1 Thauera sp. | reverse complement strand
ACACCCGGGGCGATAACGGTGAAATCATAGTCGCCCGGCGTCAACCCGGTGATCGTCATGTCGAAGGTCCGCGACTCGCCGCCGGCAACGTCGTCGCAGCCTTCCGCGCTGGTGCACACGAAGCTGACGTTCAGGCCTTCGGGCACGCCACCCTGCACGGCCAGGGACAGGTCGAGTGTGGAGGTGGCGTCACCGATAGCACCGACGATCGAATCGACGATGTTGCCGATGGATACGGAGGCGAAATTATTGACGATCACGCCGCCGGTCGCGGCCACGATCGCGTCGGCCTGGTCGCCGCCGTCGATGCCGCCGTTGTTGCCGCCGCTGTTCATCGCGACGACGGTGACGCCGTTCGCAGTGAGGGCGGCAATGGCTTCGGCTTGGTCGACCGTGGTCGTGTGCGAGACGACGTCGCCGAACCACACAATCACGCGCGCCGCGCCTTCACGCCAGCCGGTCGCGAGTCCGGTGCTGTATCCGGGGTCGGTGCTACCGACCGCGTCAGTGGCACCGCCCGAGGTCGCGACTTGGTGCAGCGCGAAGAAGTTGGCTTCCGGGCTGTCGCCGCCGCCGCCGGCCGCCCAGGTGTTGATCGCAGCCTGCACCTGTTCGGTGTTGGTCGTGATCATCGACTGGCGAGAGTACGCTGCGGTCAGGTTCGTGGCAGGGGGACTGGCAAGCGGCACGCCCCCCTCTCGTGGGTCGCCATCGTAGCTGCCGACGCCGAAGGCGATGTCGGCATACGTGCTTTGCAGCTGAGTCAGGAGGGCCCCGGCCGTGTTCCTGACGTTGTTGATGACGCCGCCCATGCTGCCGGTGTCGTCGGTGAGGAAGAAAACGTCTACCTTGCTGGCGCCGATGGCGTCGGTGGTGACCGTTTTGCTGACCGTGACTGAACCGCCGACCGCAATAGTCGCCTCGAAGGTGGCGGGGCTAATCGATCCGGCGATAGCTGCGGCCGGGACGGTGAAGGCCGCGGTGATGGCGGCGGTGATGATGAAGCGTTTCATGTTTTGGGCTCCTCGCAGGAATGAGCGCTTTGATTGCAGTGCCGGGATCGACTGGGAGCTTCTTGGGTCGGTCTCCCGTCAAAGAGCTCATAGCAATATTGGGGCCATGACATGAAAGTGTTTATAAAACAGTGAATTGTTTTCTTGCAGCTGGCGTGGGAAGATGAAATTGTAAAAAACGTCGACAGCCTTTCTCCTATGTAATGCCCTCTTTGCCCGGCGAGCAGGGTGGCCGAACACTTGCATGTGGTGCTGAGCTTTGGCGCTTACGTTGGTCGCGGATTAAATGCACAGGCCCCCGGCGCCCTCAAGGGGCAGGGGGCCTGCAGGCTTTCGCGATGAGGGCGGTTTCAGCCGATCATGCCCGCACCCACCGTGTTGTTGGTGCTCTCGTCGATGATGATGAAGGCGCCGGTGGCGCGGTTGTCCTTGTAGCGGTCGGCGACGATCGGCTGTGCGAGCTTGAGCGTGACACGGGCGATGTCGTTCATGGCGAGGCCGGTGCTCGCTTCTCGCTCCAGAGTGTTCACATCGAGCCGGTAATCGATGGTCGCGACCTTGGCCTTCACTTCGCGAGTGGTGTGCCGCACCAGGTAGGTTCGGGCCGGATTCAACGGGGTTTCCGACAGCCAGCACACGGTGGCGTCGACTTGCTTGACGGGCGCTGGCGCCTCGCTCGACTTAACGATGAGGTCGCCGCGCGAGATGTCGATCTCGTCTTCCAGCAGCAGGGTCACCGATTGCTCGTGGATCGCGCGCGGCAGGCTGGCGCCCCCGAGTTCGATGCGCTTGACGCGGCTGGTGGCTCCCGAAGGCAGCACGGTGACGGCGTCGCCGACGGCGATCTCGCCCGATTCGACCCGGCCCATGAAGCCGCGGTAGTCGTGCAGCTCGGGGTTGGCGGAATCCTGCGGGCGGCACACGAACTGCACCGGCAGGCGGAAGTTCTCGGCCTGTTCGGTGTGGGCGGCGGGGGCGTTCTCGAGGATGTCGAGCAGGGTCGGGCCGTCGTACCAGCCGAGGCGCTCGCCGCGATCGACGATCATGTCGCCTTCCAGCGCCGAGATCGGGATGAAGCGCACGTCATTGATGCCGAGCTTGCCGGCGAAGGCGAGGTACTCCGCCTTGATGCGCTCGAACACTGCCTGGTCGTAGTCGACCAGATCCATCTTGTTGACCGCGACCACCAGGTGGGGAATGCCGACCAGGCTGGCGAGGTAGGAGTGGCGGCGGGTCTGCGTCAGCACGCCTTTGCGCGCATCGATGAGGATGATCGCCAGGTTGGCCGTGGAGGCTGCGGTCACCATGTTGCGGGTGTACTGCTCGTGGCCGGGGGCGTCGGCGATGATGTACTTGCGCCGGCCGGTGGAGAAGTAGCGGTAGGCGACGTCGATGGTGATGCCCTGCTCGCGCTCGGCTTGCAGGCCGTCGGTGAGCAGAGAGAGGTCGACCGCGCTCATGCCGCGCTTGGCCGAGGTCTTCTCGATGGCGTTGAGGGTGTCGGCGAGGATGGTCTTGGTGTCGAACAGCAGGCGGCCGATCAGGGTGCTCTTGCCGTCATCGACGCTGCCGCAGGTGAGAAAGCGCAGCAGGCCGTTGTCGATCTCGGGGAGGTGTTCAAG
>NZ_JAVEYL010000034.1:0-26043 GCF_034003485.1 Thauera sp. | reverse complement strand
ACCCGTGGCGGGGGCAGTGAATCCCCGGCGGCGCGCTCAACCACAGGACGGCGAGCAGGCCTGGAAAACGGCAAGGGCAAGGGCGCAGAGCTGCGCCCAAAAAAATAACGAAAATAAAACTATGATTATTTTCGAGCTTCACCCATAATTCGACGCAGCGATATTCAAGTCATGTAGTTTGTTTGTTGGTGTATCCGATTTTTCGATCGAATTCCCCCAAGTCATACCTTGCTGTCTTGATACTCGCCCCATTCAGGGGGCTTTCCCCATTCTCAGGAGATTCAAGACATGGCAACAGGTACTGTTAAGTGGTTCAACGATTCCAAGGGCTTTGGCTTCATTACACCGGAAGCGGGCGGTGATGACCTTTTCGCCCACTTCTCGGCGATCCAAGGTTCGGGTTTCAAGACCCTCGCGGAAGGCCAGCGCGTCAGCTTTGACGTGACGACCGGTCCCAAGGGTCTGCAGGCGTCGAACATCCGCGCCGCCGACTAAGCTGCACCGCGACCACGCGCTTCAAGCGCAGGTCGTCTCAAGGCCCGACGAGAGTCGGGCCTTTTGCTTTTTGGCCCCCGAAGAACGCAGTGCATTCTGGCGCTGCGCGCTGGGCCGTCCGATCAGCCCTATCGAACACGGAGAGCTCAATGCCCCAGCTGATACAACGAACCGAACTCAAGACCTTCTACTACACGCCGGTCCACTGCCCGTTCTGCGGCGTGCGCGTCATGGGCGCCGACCCGAGCGACGAGACCCGCATCACCGCCTGCCCGCACACGCTGTTCATCGCCCACGATACGGCGTTCGAATACCGGTCAGCGCGCCTCGACAAGAATCTCCAGCTTGACGGGATGTCGGACAAGCAGGTCGAGGCCAGGTGGCAAGGCAACGAGCGCGGCATCGATGGCTTCACCGATACGATCAGTCTGCCCGATGCGATCAAGGTCGCAGCCTATGCGCCCGCGCCTTCTGCCTACGGCTCTTACTATGGCTTTGCGCCGATCGAATAGGGCGCTCGGACGGGTCCCCCTCCTTCCCCGACCTGCTCCCGTTCTGGAAGTGAAGGAGCCCGGGTCGGCCGTCTTCAATCCAGGCGCTCGATGATCGGCCAGCCGCATGCTTCGGCGTGGGCGCGCAGGCCAGGGTCGGGACGCACCACGATCGGTGCGTCGACCCATTCGAGCAACGGCAGGTCGCTGCGCGAATCGGAATAGAACACGCGCCGGCGGAAGCGGGCGGCGGGGGGATCGACAGCACGCCCTCGCAACCAGGCCTCCACGCGCTCGACCTTGGTGGCGCCGTGGCATAGCGGGCCGGTGTACTCCCCGGTGAAGCGGCCGTTCTCGAAGACCGGCTGGCTGCCGAGCAGATGCGCGATGCCGAAGGCGCGCGCAAACGGGCGCGCGACGATCTCGTTGGTGGTGGTCACTATGCAGCACAGGTCGCCGGCCTGCTGGTGGCGCGCCACCAGGCTGCAGCTGGCGGCCGGCAGTTCCGCGCGGATCGCCGCCTCGAAGCGCGCCTGCAGCGCGGGCACATCCTCCGGCGCGATCGCAAGCAGGTGTTGCGCGGCGAAGCGCTGCAGGGCCTCGATGCTCGTGCGGCCCGCGACATAGCCGCGGCAGACATCAAGGTAGGCCTCGTCGGTACCCGGCGCAAGCACACCCTCGCCCACCATGAAGCGTGCCCAGCGCAGCCCGCTATCGAAAGGGATCAGCGTGAAATCCAGGTCGAACAGCGCGAGCGCGTCAGCCACGGCTGCCGGGGGCAATTTCGGTCGTCGTTTGCCAGAACTGCTCCGTCTCGCCCGGCGCCAGCCGCGCCTCCAGCACGCCGCGCAGTGCATTGGTGAGCACGATGCGTTCGGCGCGAAACAGATCCTCCACCCGCAGCGCCTGCTCGCGCGCCGACCACTCGACATCGCCCAGCACTGCGGCGCGCATCGTGCCCGGCAGCACGCCACGGCCAACCGGCGGCGTCAGCCATTCGCCGTCGATGCGCACAAAAACATTGCTGCGCCCGCCTTCGGTCAGCCAGCCGTCGGAGTCGAAGAACAGCGTGTCGAACGCGCCCCTCGCCTGCGCCGCACGGATGCCGGCGTCGTAGCGGCTGCGTAGCGTGGTCTTGTGCGCGAAAAGGCCGTGCGGGTCGTCGAGCGGCGCAGGCGCGAGCAGCACCTCGACCGGCCCGGACGGCAAGGGTTCGAGCGGGGCCACCACGATCTCGAAACGGCCATCCTTGTGCAGCGCCAGCCGCATCCGCGTCGGCACGCCAGGGGCGAGGCCGGCGACCTGCTGGCGCAGCGCAGCGACGAGCTCGGCGCGCGGGCACGCGAAACCCAGCGCTGCCGCGCTCGCTGCCAGGCGGGCGAGATGGCGCTCGATCTGGCGGATGCCGTCCGCGCGCGTGGCGTACATGGTCTCGAACAGGCTGAAACCCGGGTCCAGCCCGGTCAGGAAGCGCGCCTTGAGCGCGCACTCCTCGAATTCTTCCTCCGCACGGCTATCGATGACGATGCCCGCGCCCACGCCCATGCGGCCATCGCAGCCGGCGCTGTGTGCGCTTTGGGCGCTGTGGGCACAGGGGGCGCGCTGCTGCAGGGTCAGCGTGCGGATCGTCACCGACAGGCAGAAGTCGCCGCAGGTCTGGTCCGGGCGTGCAGGTGGGTCGATCCAGCCGATGCTGCCGGTGTAGAGGCCGCGCGGGGTGTTCTCGAGCTCGGCGATGATCTGCATGGTGCGGTGCTTGGGCGCGCCGGTGATCGAGCCGCAGGGGAAGAGCGCGCGCAGCAGCGTCGGGAAGCCGGTGTCGTCGGGCAGCTCGGCCTCGATGCTCGAGGTCATCTGGAACACGGTCGGGTAGGCCTCGACCGAGAACAGCGCCGGCACGCGCACGCTGCCGGTGCGGGCGATGCGGCCGAGATCGTTGCGCAGCAGGTCGACGATCATCAGGTTTTCGGCGCGGTTCTTGGTGTCGCCGGCGAGCATGCGCGCGATCTCGCTGTCGCCCTCGGCCTCGCGCGCACGCGGGGCGGTGCCCTTCATCGGCCGCGCCGACAGGCGTCCGCCCGCATTGCGCAGGAAGAGCTCCGGTGAGCACGACAGCACGTAATCCGGCCCGTCCGTGCCCGGCGGCAGCGCGATGAAGGCGCCGAAGGCCACCGCCTGGCGCGCGCGCAGCCGACGGTACAGGCTCACCGGCGCGCCGAAGGTTCGGAAGTCGAGCCGGTAGGTGTAATTGACCTGGTAGGTCTCGCCCTCGCCGATCGCGGCGTGGATGCGCGCGATCGCGTCGCAGAAGGCGGCGTGGTCCACCGAGGGGCGGATGTCGAGCACGCCGGCCGCGGCAGGCGCATTCCCGTCCATGCCGTCGCCGCCGGTCTCGTCGCGCTCGCGCGCCGCCAGCCAGCCATCGACGGCGTCGGCGCTGAGCGGCTGCATGTGTCCGAACATCAGCACGCGCAAGCAGCCCTCATGCTCGGGAGCGAGGCGCTCGTGACCGGCGTGCAGCAGGCGCGCACCCCACTCGTAGTCGGCCAGCACCACCGCATGCAGGCCGGCGCGCAGGTCGCGGTCGGCCGCGGCCCACACCGCATCCAGCGTGGCGGGGTCGTCGCAGCGGTGCTCGCGCACGAAGCCGGTGTACAGCCGGCTGGTGGGCGCAGCGGCGGTGGCGTGGCAGTCGTCGAGCAGGGCGAAGCAGGTCATAGCGAGCGTCTCAGCTCCAGTCGTCCATGTCGTGCTTGATGCTGTGGCGGTTGGCGATCAGCTCGTCGAAGCCGGGCTCGTTGTTGAGCGCGCGCTTGATGGCGAGCTTGGTGGCCTCGTAGTTGGTGCGGTACATGTCATTCTTGTCGAGGTTGGGGGCCTTGGCGCAGCGCGGGTCGATCCACACCAGGCTGATGATGCACAGCTCGTCGGCCACGTCGCGCGGGATGATGCCCTCGATCACACAGTCGAGCACCGCGTCGGCGGTGGCCGACTGCACCACGCCGCCGAAGAGCTCTATGTTGGCCGAGTCCTTCAACGTGACCTTGGGCACGGTAATCGTGACCGGGCGCACCATCTGGTTGCAGGCGCGGATCGCGAACATCGCGGTGTGGCCCTTGCTCTGCGCCATCATGTTGGCGAAGGCCTGGCCGACCGGGCCGTCGGTGCGCCCGATCAGGATCTCGGGCATGGCGTCGGTGAATTGGCCTTCGGTGGCGAGGACGGTGGCTTCGCCGGCATGGAAAACGTAGTTCTTGCTCATGAAATCTCCGTGGATTGGATCGTGCAAATCAGTCCGCTCGGGGCAGAAGCCACTCGCCTTTTCCGTCCGCCGCCAGGTCGCCCACCAGGCGGCGCGGCGCGCGTGCAGGCAGGCCAGCAAAAGGGCCGCCATGATAAGCGAGGCTGCGGCGCAGCAATGTCCAGAAAACAACGATATCGTGATGCGTTGCGACGAAGGTCGGCGGCACCACGGGCTGCGGACCGGCGAACACCAGCGTGCCGCGGCGCATGCCGTAGCCGCAGTGCGCGCCCACCCGGCCGGCGACCGCGATCGTGCCGGCGACCATGCGCGAGGCGAGGAAATCCCCCGCATCGCCATGCAGCACCACGGTGCCGCGCCGCATGCGGTCGCCGCAGCGCGCGCCGGCCTTGCCGCGCACGATGAGCGTGCCGCCGCGCATGCCGTCCATGCTGCCGGGCAGCACGCCGGCGGCGAAGTCACCGACGTCTCCGGCGATCTCGATCAAGCCGCCCGCCATCTCGCAGCCGGCGAGCTGGCGGGCGCTGCCCTGCACGCGGATCTCCCCCGCGCGCATCGACAGGCCCAGGCGGTCGCCCACCGCGCCATCGACGCGTAGCACACCGCCGTCCAGGCCGTGGCCGATGGCGTCGAAACGCGACAGATCGCCCTCGAGGCGAAGCTCCGTGCTCGGCCCGCCATCGCCCAGCGCCACGATGGCGAACAGCTCACCAAGCGTCAGCACCGCATTGCCATGGCGCACCTCGACGCGTGCGACCTCGTCCGCCGTCATCGCCGCCAGCCGCGCCGGCAGCACGCCGCCGAAATCGACGCGAAAATCGGGTTGCGCCTTCAGGCGCAGGCACCAGCCTGGTGTCGCGCTCATGCCGCGCCCTCCCCGATCAGCTTGTGCAGATGGAAGTGGAAGGGTCCGAGCTTGCCGCCGTAGTTACCAGCGGAAATGCGCTTGACCCCGGCCGCGCCGCCGCGCGCGACGATGGCGGCGATGCCGGCGCGCATGGACGCGGCAACGTCCGCCTCGGTCAGGCCGTCGATGACGATCTCCATCACGCAGCGCGTGTCGGCGTCGAGCTCGCTGTGCTTCGCCAGCGGCGTCAGCGCCGGGCAGAAGGCGTCGTTGGTCGAGGCCATCAGCGCGGGGTACTTGCTGCCCACCTTGGAGCCGGAGCGCACCACCCCGCCCGGGAACGGCATGATCGTGCCCCTCACCGCGCGCATCGCCTCCACCGCAGCCTCGGCGCCGGCGAGCGCGGCGTCGGTGTCGCGCCCCAGCAGCAGCAGGTTGCCTCCGCCGACCGCCTTCACCAGCGCGGTCGTCTCCTGAGCGACGAACTCGCCGTCCATCACCGGCACCCGCCAGTAGCGTTTGCCGTCGATCATCTTGGAGATCTGCCAGCCGTCCCCGAAGAAGCGCAAATTCCTGCCGAGCGCGATCGCCTCGCCTTCATCCAGACCGGCGTAGATCGCGGTGGTCGGGCAGGTCAGCACGCACTGGCCGACGCGGCGCTCGAGCTGCTTGGCGAGCTCCTTGCCGGACATCGAGAACAGCAGCACCGACACGCCCGGCCGGCCGTCCGGCGTCTCGTCCGCGCCCAGCATGCGCTCGATGCCGGCCTCGCAGCCGCAGGCGATCACCGAGGTGGCGAAGCCGGTCATGGAAACCGCCGCGTTACGGGCCCAGGTCTCGTTGTGGGCGGTGATCAGCACCCGCGTCGCCTTCATCGGGAAGGCCTCGGCGAAGGTGTCGTCGATCATCACACCGTTCACCGTCGCGCTGTTGCCGGGCATTGTTGTCATCGCGCTTGTCGTCTGCTGCGCCGGGCTGCTCATAGCGCCCTCCCGCGTCCGTGGACCTTGCACGCCAGCAGCGCACCGCCGTTGCTGCACGAGCACAGCTCGTCGGTGCCGATCTTCATGTGGCGATAGCTGATGCTGGCGTGACGGTCGGCATACGCCTCGACCGTCTTCTCGATCGCCGGGTCGTAGTCGGTCTCGACGAAGTGCGTGCCACCCACCGGCACCGCCTCGATGCGGCCCTTGCGCGCAACGAGCCGCCCATCCTTGAACACGTATTCCGGGGTGGCGAACATCGCCTCGCGGTCGGCCTCCTCGCGATACACCGCGATGTCGGCCGCGGCGCCGACGCCGAGCTGGCCGCGATCGGTGAGCCCGAGCAGGCGCGCCGGCGCGGCGCGGGTCATGATCGCGATCTCGTACAGCGAGAGTTCACGGCGGATCTCGCGCAGGTCGGCCATCGCCGCCACGTCCGGATGCAGGCGCGCGAGCTGTTCGTCTCGGAAGCGCTTGTCCATCAGCAACTTGATCAGGTGCGGGTAGCTGGTGAAGGGCCCGCCGTTGGGGTGGTCGGTGGTCAGCACCACGCGCCAGGGGTCGTCCATCAGCAGGAAGATCTCCAGCCCGATCGCCCATTGCAGCGCATTCACATAGCTCTGCTCGCGATAGCGGAAAGGCACCACGCCGCAGCCGGCATCGCACTCGATGTCGCCGCCGACGTACTTGCGCGGGCTGCCGAGGTCGGCGTTGGCGAACTGGCGCATGGTGTCGCCCGAAGCCGTAACCGTCTGCCCGAAGATGATCTGGCCGACGTCGATACTGACGTTGGGTGCCGCATTGACGCGCTCGACCAGCTGGCGCGCCGCCGAGGAAAACTTCTTCGGCCCTTCCCTGCCGTAGCTGTGGAACTGGATGTGGGTGAGGTGCCCGGGCAAGCCCTCGAGGGCGTCGATGGTGGCGAGCGTGGAGTCGATGTTGCCCGCCACGCCGAGGTTGCTGGCGTGGATGTGCAGCGGGTGCGGCACGCCGAGCTCGGACAGCGCACGCGCCAGGCTGTGCACCACCTTGCGCGGCGTCACCTGCCAATGCACGTGATCCTCGTCGACGTCGAGCTTGCGTTGGTTGAACTTGAAGGCCGAGATGCCGCCGGGGTTCACCACCTTGACGCCCATCGCCTTGCTGGCGCCGATCGACCAGCCCACGTAGTCGCGGATGCGCTGCGGGTCTTCGCCGCGCGCCAGCATCTCGAGGAAGATCTCCTCGTTACCCAGCATCACGTAGGCGCCGTGGTCGAGGATCGGCGTGTCGCCCATCTCCATGTGCGCCTGGCGCGCGTTGGCGGCCAGCATGGCCGGTTCGAAGGCGGCGGTGTAGCCCATCTGCGCGTAGCGGTAGCCGGTTTCCAGCGTGCCGGGGGTGCAGCAGCCGTTGGAGGCCAGTTCCAGCAGCGAGTCGCGCGGGCGGTTCAGGCGGTGGTCCTCGGGCAGCATCATGCGCGCCAGGTTCACCTTGCCGCCGCCGATGTGGGTGTGCAGGTCGATGCCGCCGGCCATCACCACGCAACCGGCGAGGTCGTATTCGGTGTCGACCTTGTCCTGCGGATGCAGGGCGACGATGCGGCCGTCGCGGATGCAGATGTCGCGGATCTCGCCGTCGACGCCGTTGGCGGGGTCGTAGACGCGCCCGCCCTTGAGCCGGATCGTCGTCATTGCGCGCCCTCCTTCGCCGCGGCGCCGCTCGTCAGGCGCGCAACCAGCGCCCGCGCCACCTCGGCCACGGTGGGCAGGCCGTCGTCGCGCACCGCGTAGAGCGGCAGCGACACCACGTTGTCCGAACGCAGCAGGTGGCCGTCGGCGTTGATGCCCGGCGTCGCCACCGGGATGAAGACGGTGCCGGGCTGCGCGCACGCCTTTGCCAGCGCCGGATGACCGAGCACGACGCACGGCAGCGCGGTCTGCGGTGGCGGCAGATCGGGCGTGAAGCTCGCCACCCACAGCAGCAGATCCACCGCATGCTCGTCGAGCAGGCGTGCGCTGGCGTACTGGAGCGGGTCGTGATCCACGCCCTGCGGCCCGACGCGCGAGCGCAGCGGCAGGCCGGAGAGCCAGCTCATCGCGCCGTTGGCGGTCTGCGCGCCGTCGTTGCCGCCGAGTGTGAACGCGCCGGCGCGGGTCTTGCGGTTCAGGTTCATCAGCAGGCGCAGCAGGGTCTCGCCGACCAGCGCACCGTGCGGTGGCAGGCGGGCGGGTTCCCAGACGAGCACGCAGTAGCGGGCGCTGCGCATGGCGTCAGCCAGGGCGGCCAGCGCGCCATCGGGGTCGGGGATGCGCCGGCCATCGACCAGCGCCGCCAGCATCGCCACCGTGTCGAAGATGTCGCCAGCCGGGCGCACGGACTCCACCGCGCTCGCCCAGGGAATCTCTGCCGCCGTCGGCGCGCCTTCACCGGCGCCGAGGAACACCACCCTGCACGCCGAGTCCTGCCCCGCGGGCGGCGCACAGCGGCGGAAGAACTCGGGAAAGTTCGACACCGCGTCGGTGCCGATGCACACGATCAGGTCGGCACGGTTGCGGATCTCTGCCAGCGTGGTGAACATCTGCCCGCGGTCCTGAAGCATGCGCAGCGCGGGCATCATCGCCTCGCCATGGGCGTGGTCAAGGATGGCGCCGCCGACGTTGGCCAGCTGGTAGAGCGCGCGCATGCCCTGCACGTCGGTCGCCAGCCCGCCGAACAGCGGCAGGTGCGCTGCCGCCAGGCGGTCGGCGGCGGCATCGAGCGCGGCCTCGAGGCTCGCACTCGCACCATCGACGCACGGCGTGACACGCCCCAGGCCATCGAAGGCGGCGAGTCCTGCGCACGCACGCGGGCAGTCGCTGCCGATCAGTTCCAGCGCTGGCCCTGCACGCACGGAAAAGCCGTCACACAACAGGCTGCAGAATGGGCAGGTCCAGCTCGCCGGCTGCGCAGTTGCACCGGACACGGACGCGGTGGGATTCGTTTCTGTCGTCGTACTCATGCGCACGCTCCATGCAAGCGATATGCCAAGTCGAGCCTGCAGGCACATGCCAGCCCCCGGGCGAGGTCGCTGCCCGGGGCCCTGCCGCGCTGCCACCCGGTGGCGTTCAACTCTGGCACAACGCCGCCGCACTGTGGCGGCCGACTGTGTCACAACTGAGCAGGCTTGGAAGTTCGCTCTGCCCATGGCAAACGGCGAACCCGGGCGCTGCGGAAGCACGATCCGGGTCGTCGGAAACGCAGGTTGCCTGGGTCGCAGCGCTCCGTCATCAAGATGGATGGCGGCGGAGAAATCTCGCCGGACGCCAGTGGCAGGTTACGCATCGAGGTCCGGTCGGCAGTCTCGCTTTGGGCTCGGGCAAGTCATCGGCCTCAGCTGCCGGAGGCTTGATGGCGCAGTCAGGCCGCAATGTGCTGGTCACCTGCCGTTCGAGCATCAGGCGACGGTGAACAGCGGCTTCTCCCTTCTGCCAACTGGAGCTACCGACCCTGACCTGCCTGATGATGTTTGCACGGTCGAAGTCGGCTTTCGGATCATCAAGCGGCCGGATGCTTCTTCAGGCTGACCACCCCACCTCTGCTGATGCTCTCGATCAGCGCTCCCCGGTCGCTTGCCCTGGATGTGCTCCCTTTCCGACACTGGCTATCTACCGACTTGCAGCATTTCAAGCAACACTCTCAGTTGCCCGCTTGGATCCCCTGACCACACCAGTTGCGTTCGGTTAGTTCGGATCGCTTTCGGCAGAGCGTGTCGCTGAACGGATGTGCCCATGACTGCATGGTCGAGGACACTCGTCGGCATGATGGCAACACCCGTTCCGGCTGCCACACAGGCCACGATGGCGTGGTAGGAGCCGAGGTCGAGGAATCGACTCGGCGTGACGCCCGCTGCAGAGAACCAGTCGGCCAGCAGACGCCGGTATGAGCAGCCATGCGGGAAGGCCACGACGGAGTTGTCGGCGAGATCCTGTGGGCTGCTGATGTCAGGACTGCCTTGTGCGGTGATGAGAACCAACTCTTCCTCGAAAGCGACGACCGAAGAAAGGCTAGCCCGATCGAATGGCTCGGATACGAAGGCTGCCTCGATCTGGTGATTGTCGAGCTGGCGAAGCAGCGCCCCGGTCGTTCCAGTCTGAAGTTCCACGTGTGTCTCGGGGTGCGCCGCGTGGTAACGCGAGAGGATGACGGGCAGGCGCACGCTGGCAGCACTCTCCAGCGCCCCCAGGCGCAGGCAGCCACGTTTGACCCCATGACAGAGCTCCTGCTCGGCCTCGTCGGCGAGTCTCAACAGACGCTCGGCGTGCCCGAGCAATAGGCGACCTGCATCGGTCAGCGCCACGTTCCGCCCCTGTCGGCGAAAAAGCGGCGTCCCCAGTCGCGCCTCGAACTGCTTGATGCGGGTTGTGACGTTGGAGGGCACCCGGTTGAGCTGCGCTGCCGCACGCAGCACACCGCCCTCGAGGGCTACACACCGGAAGATGTGCAGATCTTCGAGGTTAATTATTCTCATAACGTGAACGTTTTTCTCTTTAAATTCACTTTTCGATTCTAGCCCACGGGAGTCTAATCTCGCCATGGATACACGCTCTTCATCATCGCTCCAGCCCGGATCGGTCGTCTTGATCGGCCTCGTCGCACTGGCCATTGCAATGGGTATCGGTCGGTTCGCGTTCACTCCGATGATGCCGCTGATGGTGCGGGATGGCAGCCTGGACGCCGTGACGGGGACGGAATGGGCGACCGCGAACTACGTCGGTTACCTCCTCGGCGCAATCAGCGCGTCGTGGTTTGCGCGCAGTCCCCGGCATGGCCTGCAGATCGGGCTGGTCGGTGTTGCCGCGACGACCCTCGCGATGGCTTGGGGCAACGTTGCGTTGCCGTGGCTGGGCATGGTCCTCCAGGGTAGCGCGGGTATCTTCAGCGCCTGGGTGCTGGTATGCGCCAGTAGCTGGTGCCTGCCCGAACTGGCGCGTCGCAACTCGGCGGCCTTGGGGGGATGGATCTACACGGGGGTGGGGCTGGGGATCGCGGCAACCGGTGTCATGACATGGCTGGGCGGCACCCAGGCAGCCGTGGTGCTGTGGGTGGAGCTCGGGTTACTGGCCATTGCCGGAGCGCTGTACGTCATGTGGCATCTGCCGAGGCATTCCGCCGCGTCGGCCCCTTCCGCCTGCGCTGACGTCCGAAGGCGCCCTGCGCCGTCGGTCAGAAGCGGAAATATTGGTGTGGTGCTCTGCTACAGCGCCTTCGGCTTCGGCTACATCGTTCCCGCGACCTTCCTGCCCACGATGGCGAGGCAACTGGTGTCCGATCCGCTCGTGTTCGGGCTCACCTGGCCGATCTTCGGTACGGCGGCGGCATTCTCCGTCGCCTTTGCCGCGCACAGGCTGCATGGCTGGTCGCGCAGAAAGGTCTGGGCGATCGCACAGGGCGTGATGGCGGTGGGCACCCTGCTACCGCTGCTGCAGCCCGCCTTGTGGGTGCTGGCGGCCTCTGCGGTTCTGGTGGGCGGCACCTTCATGGTCGCCACCATGGCGGGTCTTCAACTGGCGCGTGAGCGCATGCCTGCGAACCCGACGCCGCTGCTGGCCCGCATGACCGCCGGTTTTGCAGCGGGACAAATCGCCGGCCCGCTGCTCGTACGCCTGATCGGTGACACGCGCGTTGCCGGATGGGACGCGCTGAGCCTGGCCAGCGCAGCAGCCAGCCTGCTTCTGGCAACCACCTCCATCTGGCTCTGGCGTGATGGCGTTGCCTCTGCGCCGAAACAGCAACGATCGTAAAAGGACATGGATCATGTCGTTACTAGAACTTCTTGGCATCGAACTTCCGATCATCCAGGCGCCGCTGGCCGGCGTGCAGGACAGCGCGCTGACGATTGCCGTCTCCAACGCCGGCGGCCTGGGTTCCCTCCCGTGTGCGATGCTCTCCAAGGACGCCTTGCGCAAGGAACTCGATACCCTGCGCGCACGGACGACTCGCCCGTTCAACCTCAACTTCTTCAGCCATCGCCCTCCCGAGCCTGACGAGTTCAAGACCCGAGCGTGGCACGCGCTGTTTGCAGGCTACTACGCCGAATTCGGGATGGACCCCGCCGACGTTCCAGCCGGTCCTGCGCGGATGCCGTTCAACCACGAGATGGCGGACCTTGTTTGCGCCTATCGGCCGGCCGTGGTGAGCTTCCATTTCGGACTGCCCGCTCCGGAATTGCTGACCCGGGTTCGCGCGGACGGGGCCAAGATCCTTTCCTCGGCAACGACCGTTGAGGAGGCGCTTTGGCTGGAAGCACAGGGTGTCGATGCGATCATCGCGCAAGGTGCCGAGGCGGGCGGGCACCGTGGAATGTTTCTCACGGAAGACGTCGATACCCAGGTGGGCACCTTCGCGCTGGTGCCACAGATTGTTCGTGCAGTCAGGCTCCCGGTCATCGCCGCTGGAGGCATTGCCGACGCGCGAGGCGTCCGGGCCGCAATGGACTTGGGTGCCACTGGCGCGCAGGTGGGTACGGCTTACATGCTGTGTCCGGAGGCGACAACCAGCGCGATTCATCGCGCTGCGCTGAAGAGCGACTCGGCCCGAGTCACCGCGCTGACGAACGTCTTCACCGGCAGGCCTGCGCGGGGCATCGTAAATCGCCTGATGCGAGAGCTCGGCCCGATGAACCCGCAGGCGCCGGAATTCCCAATGGCTGCATCGACATCGTTTCCGTTGCGGGCCAAAGCGGAAAGCTTGGGGAGCGGCGACTTCTCTCCGCTGTGGGCCGGCCAGAATGTCTCGGGTTGCAAAGAGATGGCTGCCGGCGAGTTGACCCGAGCGCTGGCGCTTCTGGCCTGAGAGCCGTGCTCGCTCGAGAGGTAGGCTGCCACCCAATGAGACTCGCGCCGCAAGCGCACGTGAGCGGCATCTGCCTTGCCGCTCTCCGGTACACCGCCCTGGCTAGAGAGATGGGGAAACGACAGGTTTTTGATCGGCAACCTGTCGTTGGAGGTTGAGGCGCTGGCGTTGCGTGTGCGCCTGCTCCTGGCCGATTGTGCCCTCTCGGCATCGCCACCGTAAGCGGCCGCCCGCTGGTCATAGACGCTCGGCGGGCGGCTACTCCAGCGTCAGATCTCGATCTGCTCAGAGATCTCCAGCGTGTCATCCACCTCAATGCCCAAGTACCGCACTGTCGACTCGAGCTTGGAATGCCCCAGCAGGAGCTGAACAGCCCGCAGGTTCTTCGTGCGCTTGTAGACCAGTGTCGCCTTCGTGCGCCGCATCGAGTGCGTACCGTAGGCGGACGGATCGAGGCCGGCCACCACCACCCAGTACTCGACGATCCGCGCGTAATGCCGGGTGGAGACGTGCGGGGAGTCGTGCAGCCGGCTCGGAAAGAGGAAGTCTTCCGACCTCAGTCCGGCCTTCGCGATCCAGGCGGCCACGGCCGTGCGCGTCGGCTCGGTCAGTTCGAACTGCACGGGCCGCTGAGTCTTCCGCTGCAAGACCATGGCGCGTGAGAGCACCTGGTTTCCATGCGCCACGTCACGCACCCGCAGGCTGACGAGGTCACAGCCTCTGAGCTTGCTGTCGATCGCGAGGTTGAACATGGCGAGGTCGCGCACCGCGTGCGCGTTCTGCAGATGGATACGGATGGCCCAGATGTCTTTGGGTTTGAGCGGCGCCTTCTGGCCAACCAGCTTTCCCTTGTTCCAGGCTTCCCGATGTTCGCGGGTTTCCATGATCGGCTCCTTGCTGTTGATCGGAGCCTGATTCTTGAACTCGTGGTGGCAGGCGGCTATCGGGGAAGGCACCCTCCGCGTACGACTAAGCGCGAGGACTGGTGATCTTGACCAGCAGCGGCCAGATGAGCGCCTGCGCTACATCGGCAGATTGCAACGCATGGCGCTTACCGCGCGCCCTCAGTGGCTTGGCCAGTTCCAGATCGCGGGAACATCCCGGGCGTGGTGGAGGACGCGCGCAACGGTGATCCCATCGTCCTCAACGAAATAAAACAGGATGTAGGGCGTCGACGTCGGCCAACTGCGCAGGCCGACCGCCAGTTCGTCCCGAGCCCGGCCCATTTTCGGCTGCAAGAGCAGTGTTCGCGAATCGTTTCGGATCTGATCGAGTAGCCGGTCGGCGGCCTCGACGCTGTCCTCGGCGATGAACAGCCAAGCCTCAAGCAAATCGTTTTCCGCACTGGCGGAATGTCGAACCTTGCTCACGCCGTCGCTACGCCGGCCGCCGAGCTGCCAGTGTTGCCCGGCCGCGTTGCTTGATTTCGTTGATGTCGAGCTCGCGCACCCGGCCCGCCTCGATGTCGGCGACGCCTTGGGCGATGTCGGCTTTCAGGCTGGCCAGGTTCGCCGCCTGCACGCCCTGGTAGGCCTCGAACAATCGCAATGCTTCGCGGATGACTTCACTCGCAGAGCTATAGAGGCCAGATTCGACGTGCTGCCGCACCCGGTTTTCCAGCTCTGGTGGTAAGGAGACGTTGAGGGACATGGCGTACTCCAGGCGATGTCAAGTAATGGCATAGTTTGCCACTAAACCGACTGCCTGTGCGCTTGGCAGCGCGTTCGCGCCGCCTCGACGATCCACGCTTTGTTGGACTAGCGGTGCGGGAATCTACCCTGTGCGTACGAACATGTACCGAAGCCCTTCCAGGGCAGAAGTCCCAGTTCGCGGGATGGCAAGTGAGCGACAGATTTCTGCAGCATTGCCGCTGCACTGGCAGCGGCTGGCGAATGGGCGCTGAGGCCGAAGAGCACTCGGCCAACTCCCATTCGTTACGCCTGCTCCACTCACACACCCGCCGCTGGCCCGCCGAGACGATAGACGCCTCGCAGGGGCGCTGCCATCGTTTAAGTCCGACCACGAACGCCCCTATCTCGCAGCAACACGTCACCATGACTCCTCCGGGCCGATCGGCAGCGACCTATCCACCACCGCAAGCTGGCACGATTCCTGTATCACCCGCCGGGGTGTTGCACACCGATACGCCCGTCGTGCAGTGCCGAGGCCACCAACCAGGCGTTCGCGCCCGACGCGGCGGCGCGCTCCAGATCGGTCTCGTCGCGGATGCCACCGGCGCCAATCAATTGCACGTCCGGCCGCAGGGCCTGCACGTTGCGCAGGGTGTCGAGGTCGGGCCCCGCGTCTGCGCCGACGCGGTCGAGCGTCATCACGATCACCCGATCGGGCCACCATTCGGGATGCGCGTGACAATCGGCCGCATCGAGCAGGCTCCCCTGGCGGCGGTCGAGTGACAGAATGCAGTGCGCGCGGTGGGCTTCGAGGCAGCGGCGCGCAGTGGGGGCGTCGGGCAGCGACTCGCTGGCGACGATCGGGGTGACGCGATCGCCGTGCCTGCCGAGGCGCTGGCGGAAGGCTTCGATCGACTCGCCGTCGCGAAAGCCGCCGTCGACCCACAACTGCACCGCGGGAAGGCGTTCGAGCAGCGCGGCCAGGATGTCGAACTGCAAGGCGCCGCCCATCAGCGCATCGAGGTCGGCAATGTAAAGGGTATCGCTCGCTGCGCGCGCCAGCAGGCGGGGGGCGAGATCGAGCGGCGCGCTCGATTCACACAGGGACGACCGGATCGGCCGGTAGGCGCTGCGCTCGCCACGCACGCCGCGGACGACCTGGCCGGCCATCAGGTCGATGACGGGAATGAGCTGCATGACAGGGACTCGACGGATTCTGGTGCTCGAATTTATCAGCGCGGGGGGGCTGGGAGAAGCCGCGCCTACCGAGCCGGCGACCGCCGCGGGCGAACCCCTGCTCGCCCAGGGCGTGCGCATGCGCGATGCGCTGCTGGGCGAATTGAGCGCCCTGGCCGGCCTGCAGATCGGCGTCGCCGACGCCGGCCTGGCGCCGCTGCCCGAGCATCGGCCCATGCACGCAGGCGCTGCGGCCGCGCAGCGCCTGGCCACCGCCGGCGTCGACGATCTTGCCGTCTGGTTGCGCGCGCAGCAGACGGCGTTCGACCTCGTGTGGGTGATCGCGCCCGAGACGGACGACTGCCTGCTCACGCTCTGTGAAGCAGTGGCGCCTGCACGCTGGATCGGCTGCAGCGCCGACGCGATCCGGGTCTCGTCCAGCAAGACGCGCACCCGCGAGCGCCTCGCCGCGCACGGCATCCCCACCCCGCAAGCGTGGGCGCCGGGCCTGGCGGCGCCCGTGCAGCCGGGACGCTGGGTGCTCAAGCCCGATGACGGCGCCGGCAGCGAACACACCCGCGTGTTCGCCGACTTCGCCGCCGCACGTGCGGCCCTGGCCTCGGCCAACGCGCCTGACGGTTCTGGTGAAGCGCAGCCTGACGACGGTATGCCCGCCCGGTGGACGCTCGAAGCCTGGGTCGAAGGCGACGCGCTGAGCCTGTCGCTGCTGTGTGCCGCCGGACGCGCCGAGGTGCTGAGCGTCAACCGCCAGCGCCTGACGGTGGCAGCCGACGGTCAGCTCGGCTATGCCGGCGTCGACACCGGGGTCGAGCCCGTCACGCCGGCGCTGCGCGACCTCGCCGGGCGCTGCGCCGCCGCCGTGCCCGGGCTGGCCGGCTTCGTCGGCCTCGACCTCGTCCGGCAGCCCGACGGCCGGCTGTGCATCATCGAGATCAACCCGCGCCTGACCTGCGCCTACGCCGGACTCGCCGCCCCGCCGCCGGGCGCCGGCACGCCACTCGGCACCTCCCGGCGCGAACGAAACCTCGCGGCCAACATCATTTCCGCCCACGACGCCGCACTTGCCAACCCAGCCACCGAAACCGCCGATGCGCCCAGCGAACATGCCTGAAACCCCCGCCCCCAACGCAGCACCCTCGGCCGCCCCCACGGCCGCCCCGACGAAGGACGCGGCCAGAACACCCCACCCGCTCATCGGCTGGGACGTGGGCGGCGCCCACGTCAAGGCCAGCCTGCTCGAAGGCGGAACGGTCACCGCCATCGCGCAGTGGGCCACCCCGCTGTGGACCGGACTCGAACACCTGGACGCGGCGATCGAGGCCGCTCGCGCACGCTGGCCCGCTTTCGCCCACGCCCGCCACGCGGTGACGATGACCGCCGAGATGACCGACCTCTTCCCCGACCGCGAGGCCGGCGTGTGCGCGCTGTGCGACCACCTCGCCGACCGCCTCGGCGCTGCGACCCGCTTCTACGCCGGCGAGGCTGGCTGGTTGGACGCATCCGCGGCCGCCGCCCAGTGGCCGGCGGTCGCCTCCGCCAACTGGCTCGCCACCGCCAGCCTGGTCGCGCAGCGCCTGCCCGACGCCGTGCTGATCGACATCGGCAGCACCACCACCGACCTGATCCCGATCCGCGCCTGCCGCCCGATCCCGATCGGCCGCAGCGACGCCACCCGGCTGGCGAGCGGCGAGCTGGTGTACCTCGGCGTGGTGCGCAGCCCGCTGTGCGCGCTCGCCCGGCGCATCCGCTTTCGCGGCACCGCTTACAACGTCATGAACGAATTTTTCGCCACCACGGCCGACGTGTTCCGCCTCACCGGCGAGCTCGACCCCGCGCACGATCACTACCCGCCCGCCGACGGCGGCGCGCGCGACGAGGCCGGCAGCCGGCTGCGCCTGGCGCGCATGATCGGCCACGACGCGCGCGATGCCGGTGCCGACGACTGGCGCGAGTTTGCGCTGCGCTGGCGGGCGCACATGCTGGCCGAGATCCGCCGCAACCTCGTCCGCGTGATCCGACGGGCCGGACTGCCCGCCTCCGCGCCCTTCGTCAGCGCCGGCTGCGGCGCCTTCCTGGTGCGCGAACTGGCCAATACGCTCGGCCACCCCTGGGTCGGTTTCGATGCGCTCGCCGCGGTCGCGCCCGACTGCGCCGACTGGGCGCGGGTGTGCGCGCCGAGCGTGGCCGTCGCCGAGCTTGCCGCCCATCCGGTCTCGGGCTCGCCATGCAGATCGTGAAACTCGGCGGCAGCCTGCTGCACGACCCGCTGCTGCCGGCGTGGCTGAGCCGCCTCGCCGCCCAGGCTGCCGGGCAGACCGTGATCGTGCCCGGTGGCGGTCCCTTCGCCGACGCGGCCCGCGCGGTGCAGAAGGAATGGCGGGCCAATGACGTCTGCGCCCACAACATGGCGGTGCTCGGCATGGCCCAGTCCGCGCATCTGCTGCACGGGCTGGAGCCGCGGCTCGCGCTGGCCGACTCCGACGCCAGCCTGCGTGCCTGCCTCGACGCGGGCCGCGCAGCGATCTGGCTGCCGCTGTCCCTGCAACGCGCTGCGCCCGACGCGCTCACCACCTGGGACGTGACCAGCGACAGCCTGGCCGCCTGGCTCGCCCTGCGCCTGGGCGCCCGCAGCGTGGTGCTCGTCAAATCCTGCCCCGTGCCGCCACAGGCCACCCCCGACGCGCTCGCCACCGCCGGCATCGTCGACCGCGCCTTCCCCGGCTACGCGGCGCAGTGCGCGCGGGCCGGCATCAACTGCGACGTGGTGACGCGCGCCGGGCTCGAGCGGCTGATTAAGTGAGCCATGAGGGGGTGCCGGCTCGTGGGAGATCGCCCGCGAAGGTCGCCGCTGAGCCGCTGCTTTTGCGGGCAAGCCCGCTCCCCCCAGGTGCCTGCCTCCTCAGGTGCCTGCCTCCTCAGGCGCTTGATTCCTCAGGTGCTTGCCTCCCCCCGAACTTGCGCTCACGGGGGCTCGCGCCTTCAGCGATCTCCGCCGCAGCACGGTGGTCCGATGCTCAGCGCGGGCTGGCTGCCTCGGGCAGCGGCCCGACCAGGGTCTCGACCTTCATGATCTCCTCGCTGCCCTCGCCCGCCGGCACGGGCGCGCCGCGCGGGTCGCGGCCGCGCCGGCCGTCGAACACCAGCCCGCGGCGCGCGCCGCCTTCACCGACGATCAGCGGCCGCCAGCCATCGACCTGGGCGAACCCGAGGCGCACCGGCCCCGGGGCGTCGGCCAGCGTGCCGGTCAGACGCGGACGCCCGGCGCGGTCCTGGGTGAGGACATGGATCGAGCAGCGCTGCCCGCGCTCGGCCTCGGGCCGGCACAAACGCAGGATCAGCTCGTCGACGGCATCGGCGTCGAGGTCGCCGCGCCAGGAGGCGATGCTCGTGGCCGCGGCAGACTCGTCCCCGAGCCGGGCGCGGTTGAAATCCTTTCCCGCAGAGGCACCGCCCTCACGCTGCGCGTGTAGCCCACCCTCGCGCTGCGCGCGCAGAACTTCCTCACGCTGCGCACCCAGCACCAGCTCGACCCCGGCACGCTCGAAGGCCAGCCGCCGCTCGGCGTCCTCATCGACCACCGTCTCGCGCACGGGCGCGCCGGCGAGCACGCGCTCGAGCGAGCGGAAGAAGGCCACCGCGTGCACCATCTGGTTGCGATGGCGATGCGCGAAGGCAGGCAGCACGCCTTCGACCGGGGACACGCGCAACTGCATGATGCCGACCACCTGCCATTCGCCGTCCGGCTGGCGCTCGAGCACCGGACCGCCCGACATGCCGGCTTCGAAGGCGCAATCCACCGCGATCAGTCCGGTCACCGGCCCAGCATCGCGCGCACGGCAGCCCTCCTCCACCGCCACGCCGGCTCGGTTCCATCCCGCGTACGGGAAGCTGATCGTCATCAGCGGCCCACGCGGCAGATAGTCACCACCACTGGGGCGTAGATGGGGCAGATAACCGTATTCGCGCCCCAGGCAGTCTTCCAGCTCGAGGATCGCCCAGTCGCCGGTCATGCCGCGCACGGCGAGCGGATGGTAATTGCCGAAGTCGACCACGCGCGCGACGCTGCGGCTGCGAAAGAGCCCGGGCTTCACCGGATCGGGGCCGATGTGGAAACTCAACGCCTGCCCGGTGCGCGGCCCGCCGGCGAGTTCGTTGCCGGTGATGGCCTGCGCATCGCGGAAGAAGGCGGAATGGAAGGCGGTCATGACGTGGCACTCGCCGACCAGGAATGCGGTGCCGACCTGGCGGCGGCCATTGACCAGCAGCCCGACCGAGCGCAGGAGCGATTGGTCGGCGGGGCGGTATTCGCGGCGGTCGGCGACGAAGATGTTGGCGGCCGCGCCGCCGGCCAGGCTCAGCGCCAGCAGCAGGCCGAGCACGCGGCACGCACGCGCGACCGATGAGCCGGAATTGCGCCGCACGGCCATCGTCGGCTCACACGGCGAGCACTTCCGCCGCCGGTGTCGCGAACGCCTGCGGCGCGCCTTTCGCGATCGCGAGCGCCGTAACCTCGGCTGCAGCGCCTGCGTCTGCGGCTCCCTCGGCACCGGCGCCTTCGGCCGCAGTGCGCGCGGCAACTGTGCCGATCGCCGCGCGCAGCGCCATGAGCCGCGCCGGGTCGAGCCGGCCCTCGCGGCGGCCGTCGCACACCGCGCTGCGAAAACCCGCAAAGTCCGGCCCCAGGCGCGCCAGTTGCGCCAGGTCGGTCAGGCGCAGCGCGCCCGCCAGCCCCACCCTGTGCCCGGCAGCGTGCGCGCGCTCGATGAAGGCCGCGAGCGGGTCCACCCCGAGCAGCTCGAGCAGGCTGCCCGCGCGCTTGGCCTGGGTGTCGGCCATCACCGCGGCGAAGGCTGGCGCGCAGGCAGCCTCGATCACGGCGGCGTCCAGGCCGTCGTCGGCGATCAGCACCGGCACGATCGCCAGCGGCAGCGCGGCCAGCGCAGCCAGCACGGCGCACGCGGCCGCGCCGCGCCCGGGCACGCCGACCTTGACCAGGTCAACGCCGCAGGCGCCCACCATCCTGGCGCGCTCGAGGATGAGCTCGAGCGCATCCGGCGGCAGGTCGCCAATCGTGGCGCTGATCATCGGGACATGCGCCTGGGCGGCATCCAGTTCAGAGTCGCCCGCCCGCAGCGCCGCCACCACCTCGCGGATCACCGGCAGCGCGAGTCCGCCGAGCGCGCCCGCCGACGGTTCCTTGAGATCGATGAAATCCACGCCGGCGCGCATGGCCTCCTGCGCCTCGGCGACATCGCGCACACTCACCAGCATGCGCATGTCAGCCGACCTCCGGCGCGCGCGCGTGGAACGCCTGCACCGCCGCGTACAACCAGTCCCAGGCCTCCTGCTCGCGCGGGCCGGCGGTCTTGTCGATGGCGATCTGCAGGTAGTCCATCTCGCTCTCGACCTTCTCGCGCGGCAGCATGCCGAGCCGGCTCACCAGCACCGCGCCTTCAATCACCGCCGCCTGCGCACGGTTGAAGCCGGTAAAGGCGCCGATCGCACCCTCGCGCCCACGGCGCATGCGCAGGGTCGGACGCAGCGCGTCGTCGTGGTCGCCGGTGAGCGTAAGTTCGACCCAGGTGAGCACATCCTGCAGGCGACAGCCGTTGAAGCCCTCGAGCGCCACCGTCGGCCAGTCTCTGCGGCCGGTGACGCAGCCGGCGAACACGCGCACGTCGGTGGTGAGGTTGAGCACCGCGCAGCGAGTAGCGAGGATGTTGTCCAGCGTCTTCGAGGGCTTGAACGGCATGAGGACGACCACGGCTTCGGCGCCCTCGCCTTCGTAGCGCACGCCCATGGGGGCGAGGTGCACCTCGCCGGTGGGCGACAGGGTGCTGACCACGGTTTCAAAAATCATTCTTCGGACCTCTGCGGGACGGGTTCGGGCCGCTCGGCGGGCGGTCGCTTCTTCTTGGTGGCGCCGGGGGCGCAATAGGCGAGCATGTCCTGCGCCGCGCGCTCGGTGGCGCAGCCCCAGGCCAGCGGCTGGTCCTGCGCGTAGCGCTTGCCGAGCGACCAGGCGATCTCGGCGCGGGCGAGCTCGACGCCCATGTAGAAGGCGTGGCCGCCGTCGTGCTCCAGGCCCAGGCGCGGCCACAGCGCGAAGGGGTCGGCGCCGACGTGGTGGCCGTCGCGGTTATAGACGTGCAGGCCATGCGGCGAGATCTGCACGCGAAAGTTGGGATCGCGCACCGCGGCGGCGGTCTCGGCGATCTCGGCGGGCGAGTCCGGAAAAGGTTGCTTGTCGTGCACCGTCATCAGCTCGTCGCTCAGGCCCTTGGGCAGGCTGGCGGATTCGCGCGCGGCGAACATGATGCGGCGCGCGACGTCGGCCTCGCGCACCGCACGCCGGGCGTGGCCGCTGACCTCGGTGGTGAGCACGGCTGCCACGCGCAGTTCGGCGGCGATGCCGAACAGCACGGCGTTGATGCCGCTGGTGTCGGCCTCGGTAAGCTCGGTGACATTGCCCACGCCCATCATGATCGCCACCTCCGGGTGGCGCTCGCGCAGGCGCTGGTAGCGGCACAGCGAGGCGAGCAGGCCGAAGGGGATGGGGTCGAGGATGGCATCGGCGAGGAAGGGCCGGCCCAGGCGCTGCATGTGCAGAATCGCCTCGTCCAGCGAGGCCTCGTCGGCCGGTTCGCGCGGGATCAGCACCGGTGTGGCGGCCACCTCGTCGGCGATCCACAGGCTGTCGGCGGTCAGGCTCAGCAGGTAGTCGGCGCCGGCACGCCCGCCGCGCAGCAGCTCCTGCGGGTTGAGCGAATCCACCGACACCATCAGGCCCTCGGCCTTGAGCGCGCCGACGCAGTCTTCCAGGTGCGGGAAGGGCGTTGCCGGCAGGCAGCCGATGTCGATCACGTCGGCGCCGCACGCACGCAGCTCGCGGGCACGCGCGACGACGGCGGCGACGTCCAGGCGCGGCGCATCGACGATCTCCGCGAAGATCCGCGTCTCGTAGCGCGACAGGTCGACCGCCCTGGCCGCACGGTTGAAGTGGCGCGGCAGATCCTTCAGCTCTTCCGGCCCGCGCTCGACCGGCACGCCATAGTGCGCGGTGAGCGCGTCGAGGTCGCCGCGGCAGCGCCCAGGGACCATCACGCGGTCGAAACCGTGCACGGCCGCGGGCTCGAGGCGGCGGTGGATCATGTCGGCGGTCATCAGCCCGGCCACCTGCAGCCCGAGCTCGCGCACCGTCCACTCGAAGGGCGGCGGCTCCATGCCGGCGAGCACCTTCTCGAGGTTGTGCTGCGCAAGGCGGCCGGTCAGGAAGAGGATGCGTTCCATGTCAGCCCAAGCTCGTCCAGACGGCGCTGCAGGTGTGCTTCGAGTTCATCCGGCGACTCGACCACCTCGCAGAAATCAATGCGGCGCAGGCGCTCGACGTTCTCGAGTTCGATGTTGCGCGGCTTCAGCTCAACCCACTCGCGCGGGCTCTTGGTGACGACCACCGGCTTCATGTCGCAGGCGAGCACGATGCCGGGAATCTCGAGCTTGCCCGCCTGCGCGAAGATGTTGGTCGGCAGCGTGTCCGAGATGCCGAAGGCGCATTTGGCCACGGTGTTGCTGGTCGCAGGTGCCACGATCACGGTGTGATAGACGTCGTCGTAGAGCATGCCCACCGGCACCGAGCTCGCGGTCTTGTCGCGGAACACCCGGCAGCGCTCGCGCAGCGCGGCGATGCGGTAGTCGTAGAGCGGCAGCACCTCTTCGGCGGCGGCGGACAGGAAGAGGTCGATGGCGGGCAGGCGCAGCGCCAGCTCGATGCATTCGACGAGGTAGTGCCCCGAGCCGGTGAGCGCCCACGCAAAGCGGCTGCGCCGGCTCATGTCGCCCGCCGTGCCGCCGGTCGGGAACACCGCATCTTCCTCGAAGGCGCTGCGGGCCTCGCCGCCACCGGCCACGCCCTGCTCCTGCCATTGCTTGCTGTGCAAAATAGACCGACCTTTTCAATCCCGAGTAAAGTTGCGCGCGTTCCCCGAGGGGGCACGCGCAATAACTGGCAGCAACTAGCGTGCCCACGACGGCACACCGAGGCCGATTATAAGCACCGCCCCTGCGGCTGGGGCCGCTCCAAGCAAGCGGCCACCGAGACGGCCCATGAGGCGGCCCGCGAGGCGGACCGCGAGGTTGGCACTTGCTGTGGGAGCGGGGACGAGTCGACGTTTTGCCGCAGCATCACAACTGGCGCGCTTTTCGCTTACGAACGGTATTTCACGGCAGCCCATGCAGCTAACGCGAACCACATCGACGGAGACTTCGACTTGATCCCCCAACCCATTCCGCTGCTCGACCCCAACTCCCCGATGCCGGGCCACGCCCCCGCCCATGCAGCCGACCCCCAGGCGCTCGACATCATCTTCATCGACGGCTTCGTCGGCGAGACGGTGATCGGCATCCACCACGACGAGTTGCATGACACCCAGCCGCTGCGCATCGACCTCGCCGCCGGCCTGCCGCGCAGCCTGGCGTGTGACACCGACCACATCGGCGACACGATCGACTACAGCGTGGTGCACAGCGCGCTGCACGAGATGCTGACCGGGCATTCCTACCGCCTGCTCGAGGCCTTTGCCGAAGGCGTCGCCGCGCTGCTGCTCGAGCGCTTCGGCGCGCACTGGGTGCGGGTGCGGGTGACCAAGCCGGGCAAGTTCAACGATGTCGATGGGGTGGGCGTGATGATCGAGCGCCGCCGCCGTCCAGCGCCGTCTTCGCCACCCGCGAGCCCGCGTCATACCGCCGAGGTACTGAGCCTGCTCGGCGCCGGCATGGTGCCGGGCGATCGTCGCTGAGCGCGGCAGCACCGCTGCGCGCCCGCCCGCATCGCTGTCGGGCACGCACCAACAAAAAGGCCGAAGCGCGCGCTCCGGCCTTTTTGCATCGCGACGGAGAGATCAGTTGGGCGCGAAGGGATGCGAAGCCGACGACTTCTTGGCCACGACCTCGGCCGCAGTGGGCTCTCCGTTCACCGCGCGCTTGATGGATTCGCGGGTGGCCTGATAGTTGTAATCCTGGATCTTCTGGTCGTCCTCAGCCAGCCAGTGGATGAACACGCCGACGCAGATGAAGATGTTGTCGGCCTCGGCGGCCGGGATGGTGCCGTCCTCGACGCTGTCGGCGACCGCCATGGCGACTCCGCGCTGGGCCGGGCCGAACATCTGCACCGCCTGCTTGGCGCCCTTGATCGTGACCTTGTTGAACATCACCGTAGCCGGCTTGCACAACAGATTGGGGGCGACCACGGCCAGCAGGGACGTGAAGCCGTCCTTGTTGTTCGTCAGCGCGGTGGCGAAAGCCGTTTCGGCAGCACTGCCCCGCGGGCCGAGAATGAGGTCGATGTGCGCGACTTCATTACCGTCTCCGACCAGCGATTCCCCTACGAGCATGCGATCGATCTTTGCCATTCTTGTGTCTCCATTCGATGTGTGGTGGTGTGGCCGCCCGGGAGCTGACCAGGTGCCGGAGGGCGGGTGCAGAACCCCGGCATCGTCATCACTGATACAGAAACCGTGCCAGCTTTTTCCGCGTCCGCCTGCTGGGGTCAAAAACCGACTTTGAAAACGAGATTCCCGCCTGCACAGCCCGCCCACACGCTGCCGATGGCGCCTACGGAGCCTGCAGACGCTGGCTGGCTGGCCCCTGATGAGTGTTCAGGCCAAGGTCAAAACCCGATACACCTGATCAAAAATGACACACCTGTGCCAGCGCCCCGGCCGTAGCCATGCCCAGCCTGCGCGCGAGCAGGTCGTCCACCAGCGCCTGCGCGATGTCGAAGCCGGTGACACGCTGCAGCCCGCGCCAGGCCGCCACGCCATTGACCTCGATGACCTGCGCGCCATAAGGGTTGGAGCCGTCCGGCAGCAGATCAACCCCTGCGTAATCCATGCCCAGCGCCTCCGCCGCAGCCTCGGCGAGCGCCGCCAGCCCGGGCTCGAGCATGCACGGCACGCAGCGCGCACCACGCGCCACGTTGCGGATCCAGTGTGTGCTGACGCGCTTCATCACCGCACACGCCCGCCCGCCCACCACCAGCACCCGCCAATCGAAACCCGGCGCGGCAGCACTCTCGGGTTGCGGCACGAAACGCTGCAGATACGCCAACCCGGACACGGTCGACAGCGCCGGCAGCGGCACGAAGTCACCCTCGACCGGCCCCAGCCGCTGCAGCCCCCTGCCCTGCGAACCGAACATCGGATTGAGCACCAGGCTGTGTCCGGCCGCGGCCTCGCGCATCAGGATGCGCCGCGCCTGCGCTTCGTCCTCCAGCGCCCAGGCCGGTGGCGTGGGCACGCCCGCGCGCTGGAGCAGGAAGCTGGTCATG
>NZ_JAVEYL010000074.1:0-5440 GCF_034003485.1 Thauera sp. | reverse complement strand
AGGTTCGGCACGTCCAGCCAGCGGGAGAACAGCGCGTCGCACTTGGCGGCGTCGATGCGGCCGTTGTACAGGTCGATGTCCTGCTGCTCGCGGCTGAACACGAAGATCAGGTTGAGGCGGTCGAGGTACTGGTTCTTCAGGTCCTCGAGCTGCTCGCGGAAGATGGTGCTGGCGCTGGAGCGGTTGCCGTAGATCAGGGTGAAGCGGCTGTCCGGCTCGGTTTCCAGGGTGGTCTTGACGATCGACATGATCGGCGTGATGCCGCTGCCGGCGGCCACCGCCAGGTAGTTGCCGGCGCGACCCGGATCCAGGGCGATGGAGAAGTGGCCGGCCGGCGGCATCACTTCCAGGGTCTGCCCGGCCTTGAGCTGGTCGTTGGCGAAGTTGGAGAACAGGCCGCCGTCCACGCGCTTGATCGCCACGCGCAGGTCGTCCTCGCTCACCGCGCTGCAGATCGAGTAGGAGCGGCGCACTTCCTCGCCGTCGATCTGGGTGCGCATCACCAGGTGCTGGCCCTGGCTGTAGTGGAAGCTGTCCTTCAGCTCGGCGGGCACGGTGAAGGCCACGGACACCGTGTCGCGGGTTTCCGGGCGCACTTCGCGGATGGTCAGCGTATGGAACTTGCTCATCTTGTTATTCTCCAGGCCCGCGTCGCGGCGGTGGGCGAGCCGTTCAGATGCACTTGAAATAGTCGAAGGGCTCCAGGCAGGAGCGGCAACGGTACAGGGCCTTGCAGGCGGTGGAACCGAACTGGCTGACCACCTCGGTGTCGTGGCTGCCGCAGTGCGGGCAGCTGATCTCGTCCTTCTCGCCGAGCAGGCTGCGCTTGCTGGTGCTGCCGGACGGCGGGGCGATGCCGAAGGCGCGCAGGCGCTCGCGGCCCTGCTCGCTGATCCAGTCGGTGGTCCAGGCCGGCGCCAGGCGGCGCTCGATGCGCGGGGCGCGGAAGCCGGCGCGCTCCAGGGCCTTGCACACCTCGCTCTCGATCAGCTCGGTGGCCGGGCAGCCGGAGTAGGTGGGGGTGACGGCCACCTGCAGGTGACCGTCGGCCCAGGTGACGTCGCGGATGATGCCGAGGTCGATCACGCTGACCACCGGCACCTCCGGGTCCATCACCTGCTCCAGCACCTGCCAGGCGCGCGGCAGGTCGGACTCGTCCGCCTCGCGGGCGCCGCCGTCGGAGGCGATCAGCCCGGAGGGCTGATCGCTGCTGCCCATGCCGGCGACGGGGCTGCCGCCGAACAGGGCGTCGAGCTCGGAATCTTTGCTCATGGCTCCTCCGCGGATCGTCGGTTGCGGACCGGGCTTACCAGGTCGCACCCGGGTAGGCGCGCTGCAGGAACTGCATCTCCGCCAGCAGGATGCCCAGGTGCTCGGTGTGCAGGCCGCGCTTGCCGTCCAGGTAGAAGTAGCTGGCCGGCTGCGGTACCGGCAGGCTGGCGGCGCCGAACACCTGCTCGACGGTGGCCTGCCAGGCGCTCGCCACGGCCTCGGCGTCGGCGGCGATGCCGGCGGTGGCCAGGCGCTGCTGGATCTCGTCGCCGGCCAGCAGGTCGCCGGTGAAGCGCCACAGCTCGTCGATGGCGGCGAGCATGCGCTGGCGGCTTTCCTCGGTGCCGTCACCCAGGCGCTCGACCCACTCGCCGGAGCGGCGTAGGTGGTAGGTCGCTTCCTTGAGGGCCTTGGCGGCGATCGCGGCGATGCGCTCGTCCTTGGAGGCGGACAGCGCCTGCAGGGTGTGCAGGTGCCAGGCGTCGAACAGGAACAGCTTGGCGGTGGTCACCGCGTAGTCGCCGTTGGGCTGCTCGACCAGCAGGGTGTTGCGGAAGTCGCGCTCGTCGCGGGTGAAGGCCAACTGGTCGGCGTCGCGACCGTCGGCCAGCAGCTCGGCGGCGTACTCGTACCAGTTGCGCGCCTGGCCGACCAGGTCGAGGGCGACGTTCATCAACGCCATTTCCTCTTCCAGGGCCGGGGCATGGCCGCACCATTCGCACAGGCGCTGGCCATTGATCATGGCGTTGTCGCCGAGGCGCAGCAGGTATTCGATCAGGTCGTTCTTGTTGTCAGTCATGACCGGCTTCCTCACATGTGCCCGACTTCGTCGGGCAGCTCGTAGAAGCTGGCGTGACGGTAGACCTTGTCCTGGGACGGGTCGAAGAACGGCTCTTTCTCGTCGCCGGCGGTGGCGGTGATCTGCGCCGAGGGCACGACCCAGATGCTCACGCCTTCGTTGCGGCGGGTGTACAGGTCGCGGGCGCTCTCCAGGGCCATGTTGGCATCGGCGGCGTGCACGCTGCCGACGTGCTTGTGGTTCAGGCCGTGCTTGGAGCGGACGAAGACTTCAAAAAGGATCCATTCGGACATGGCGGGGTTCTCCGATTCAGGCGCCGATCAGGCAGCGTTTTGTTTTTGTTGGCGTTTGGCGGCGTGGGCGACGGCGGCTTCGCGGACCCACTTGCCATCCTCGAGCGCCTTGCGGCGGGTGGCGATGCGTTCGCGGTTGCACGGGCCGTTGCCCTTGAGCACGTCGTAGAACTCCTGCCAGTTGATCTGGCCGAAGTCGTAGTGGCCGCGCTCCTCGTTCCACTTGAGGTCCGGGTCGGGAGCGGTGCAGCCGAGGAATTCGAGTTGCGGCACGGTCTGGTCGATGAAGCGCTGGCGCAGGTCGTCGTTGCTCATGCGCTTGATCTTCCAGGCCATCGACTGGGCGCTGTTCGGCGAGTCGGCGTCGCTCGGGCCGAACATCATCAGCGCCGGCCACCACAGGCGGTTGATGGCGTCCTGGACCATGTCCTTCTGCGCCTGGTTGCCGTGGCGCATCATGGTCAGGAGGATTTCGTAGCCCTGGCGCTGGTGGAAGCTCTCTTCCTTGCAGATGCGGATCATCGCGCGCGAGTAGGGGCCGTAGCTGGTGCGCTGCAGCACCACCTGGTTGACGATGGCGGCGCCGTCGACCAGCCAGCCCACCGCACCCATGTCGGCCCAGTTCAGGGTCGGGTAGTTGAAGATGCTCGAGTACTTGGCCTTGCCGGCGTGCAGCTTCTCGATCTCCTCGTCGCGGTCGGCGCCGAGGGTCTCCATGGCGCTGTACAGGTACATGCCGTGGCCGGCCTCGTCCTGGATCTTGGCCATCAGCTGCAGCTTGCGCTTGAGGGTCGGGGCGCGGGTGACCCAGTTGCCTTCCGGCAGCATGCCGACGATTTCCGAGTGGGCGTGCTGGGAGATCTGGCGGATCAGGGTCTGGCGATAGGCGTCCGGCATCCAGTTCTTCGGCTCGATCTTGATCTCGGCATCGATGCGTTCCTGGAAGGCGCGCTCCTCGGGAGTCATCTCCTCGAGGCTCTTGACGCGCTTGACTCCGGTTTCGACGAGTTGTGCGTACATTTTCTTGTTTTCTCCAGCCGGGGTTGCAGGCAGGGCAGGGCCTGGGCGTTGAGTATTTTTATATGATACACAAATCACATGCAAGAAAATATTTTCAGTGTCGCTTTGTGCTTTTTGGCGATGAGCGGGAGGGTTTTCAGAGCCGCCGAGCCTGATGGCTCCCACGCTCCGGCGTGGGAGCCCGGGACGGGACGCTCCGCGTCCCTGGGCGCTGGAGCGCCCGTGGCGGCATGCCCACGCAGAGCGTGGGCACGATCGGCGCAGCGGGCTTCCAGCAGGCGAAAAAAAGCCCCGCCGAAGCGGGGCTCTGGGGTGGCGCGGATCAGGCGCTCTTGCGCTTGTCGTAGACGTGGCAGGCCTTGCCTTCCGAGCGCTTGAGGGCGAACGGCGCCTTGAGCTCGATGCGCGTGCTGATGCCGACGCTGCTCTTGATGTGGTGGGCCAGCTCGCGGCTCACCGCGCTGCGCTCGGCGTCGCCCAGCTGCTCGAACTCGGGCTTGAGCTCGACGTGCACGTCCATGCCATCGAGGTTGCCGTTGCGATACACGTGCAGCTCGTACTGGGCGGAAAGCTGTTTGACTTTCAGCACCTGCTCCTCGATCTGGGTCGGGAACACGTTGACGCCGCGGATGATCAGCATGTCGTCGCTGCGCCCGGTGATCTTGTCGATGCGGCGCATGGCGCGGGTGGTGCCCGGCAGCAGGCGGGTCAGGTCGCGGGTGCGGTAGCGGATCATCGGCAGCGCTTCCTTGGACAGCGAGGTGAACACCAGCTCGCCCATCTGGCCGTCCGGCAGCACTTCGCCGGTCACCGGGTCGATGATCTCCGGGTAGAAGTGGTCTTCCCAGATGGTCGGGCCGTCCTTGCAGTCGGCGCACTCCATGGCCACGCCCGGGCCCATCACCTCGGACAGGCCGTAGATGTCCATGGCCTGGATGCCCAGGCGGCTCTCCAGCTCGCCGCGCAGCTGGCCGGTCCACGGCTCGGCGCCGAAGATGCCCAGGCGCAGCGCCAGCTTGTGCGGGTCGATGCCCTGGCGCTCCAGCTCGTCGGCGATGTTCAGCATGTACGACGGGGTGACCATGATGATGTCCGGCTGGAAGTCCTTGATCAGCTGGACCTGCTTCTCGGTCTGGCCGCCGGACATCGGGATCACCGTGCAGCCCAGGCGCTCGGCGCCGTAGTGGGCGCCCAGGCCGCCGGTGAACAGGCCGTAGCCGTAGGCGACGTGGATGCGGTCGCCCGGACGGCCGCCGGCAGCGCGGATCGAGCGCGCCACCAGGTTGGCCCAGGTGTCGATGTCGTTGGCGGTGTAGCCGACCACGGTGGGCTGGCCGGTGGTGCCGCTGGAGGCGTGGATGCGCGACACCTGTTCCATCGGCACGGCGAACATGCCGAACGGGTAGTTCTCGCGCAGATCCGACTTGCCGGTGAAGGGGAACTTGGCCAGGTCGGACAGCGACTTCAGGTCGCTGGGGTGCACGCCGAGGGCGTCGAACTTCTGGCGGTACACCGGCACGTTGTCGTAGGCGTGCTGCAGGGTCCAGCGCAGGCGCTCGAGCTGGTGGGCGCGCAGGTGGTCGAGGCTGGCGGTTTCCATCGGGTCGATGAGGGCGGTGTGCGCAGAGGCATTGTGCATGGCGTTCATGGCGTCTCTCTTTGTTCTTGTGTGGAGCCACGGGCGACTGGCGAGGCCGCCCGTTCTTCTTGTCATTGCGAATCGTCGATCAGCGTAGCGCGCTCACGGGGCGGAGCGCGCTGCGCCGGGTATCACAGGCGTTCGATGACCATGGCGATGCCCTGGCCGACGCCGATGCACATGGTGCACAGCGCGTAGCGGCCCTGGCGCTCTTCCAGTTCGTTGAGCGCGGTGGTGACCAGGCGCGCGCCGCTCATGCCCAGCGGGTGGCCGAGGGCGATGGCGCCGCCGTTGGGGTTGACGCGGGCGTCGTCGTCGGCGATGCCCAGCTCGCGCAGCACGGCCAGGCCCTGGGCTGCGAAGGCCTCGTTGAGCTCGATCACGTCCATGTCGGCCAGGCTGAGGTTGGCGATCTCC
>NZ_JAVEYL010000073.1:0-5495 GCF_034003485.1 Thauera sp. | reverse complement strand
GTGCCCCGCTGCGTACTCGGATTCGGGCCGTACGTCGATGACGACGATGTCGCCGCTGCGCGCCTTGGCGAGCAGGGACTCGCGACTCTCCGCACTGAGCAGATCGGGGGCGGCGCTCATCTGCTCGAGCGCGAGGCGCAGTTCGAGCAGATGAGCCTCGGCCACGTCGCGGACGTTGAGCCACAACTCGGCGACGTCCTGTCCGCTCAGGCGGTAATGGATGAACTTGCCCTCGCGCCGGTTCTCCACCAGGCGCGCTTCACGCAGTGCCTTGAGATGGGCGCTCGCCAGACGCATGTCGATGCGTGCCTGCTGGGCGAGCGTCTCTACCGTCTTCTCGCCCTGGGCGAGTAGTTCGATCAGCTCGAGCCGCTTCGGGCTCGACAGCGCCTTGCCGATGCGGGCGACGTGTTCGTAAAGGGAGGATTTGGTGATGTTGGGTTCCATACGCACACTCTAACAAGCGTGCGTATGTTTGCAAGTGGTGCGCTCGGTGCTATGGATGAACCTGCTCCGAATCGACCATGTCGCGTCGGGCGTGGGCGATGATGAGCAATCCCGACCACAGCGCGAGCCCCGACATCACCAGCGCGACGATGAGGTCCGGCACGGCGCTGCCGGTGCCGAAGACGCCTGCCGCCGCGAGGATGACCGCGAGATTGCCGATGGCATCGTTGCGGCTGCATAGCCACACCGACCGCATGTTCGCGTCACCCGCGCGGAAGCGATAGAGCATCAGCGCCACCCCCGCATTGGCGAGCAGCGCGAGCACCCCGACGGCGCCCATGGTCAGCGGCTCCGGCGAAACGCCGTGCTGGAACGCCCACAGGGCGCGCGCCATCACGACGGCGCCGAACAGCGCCATCGCCACACCCTTGAGCAGGGCCGCGCGCGCCCGCCACATCAACCCCCACGACAGCACGGTCAGCGACAGCGCGTAGTTGGCGGCGTCGCCGGCGAAATCGAGGGCGTCGGCCCATAGGGCGACCGAGCCGGCAGCGAGGCCGGCGACGAATTCGACCACGAACATCGCCGCGTTGACGATCAAGGCGATCCACAATGCCTGGCGGAAACGTGGGCTCGCCGCGCTGGCATCGCAGGCGGAATGGGAACAACAACCAGACATGGCATTCTCCTGTTGGCGGGAAGAGGGTCAGGCGTGCATGACACACCCTGTAGCCGCTACAGGGTCAACGGGCTATGCTGACGACACGCCGCAATGCGGAGAAGCCGTGATGAAGATCGGTGAATTGGCCAAAGCGGCCCACGTCGAGGTCGAGACCATCCGCTACTACGAGCGGATCGGGCTGCTGCCCGCGCCTGCCCGCAGCCACAACGGCTATCGGGCCTACGCGGGGATGCATCTCGAGCGCCTGGCCTTCATTCGTCACTGCCGGGCGCTGGACATTGCCCTGGCCGACGTCGCGCGGCTGCTGCGCTTTGTGGACGATCCGTCTGCCGAGTGCGCAGAGGTGAACACGCTCATCGACACTCAACTCGCCCGGGTCCGCGCACGCCTCGACAGCCTGCGCACGCTCGAAGACCAACTCGTTGCCCTGCGCAGCCAGTGCGGCGCCCCGGATCGTGCTGCACAATGCGGCATCCTGCATGAGCTCGAAGCACCGACGCTGGGCGGTGCCTGCGTGTGCCACGCAGAGCGTCCGCAGTGATGTACAGGCCTGAGCAGGTTCGTTCATGGTTGCGATGGCGGCGTCTGTCTCCTTCCTGCGGTTAGAATCGCCGTCCATGCGCCATTGGTTTGCCATCCTGCTCCTGCTGCTCGTACCGCTCCAGTTCGCCTCGGCGGGCGTGGAGGCGTATTGCCTTCAGTCGAGTGGACTCGCGACCAGCCATGGCGACCACCCTCCGCATGCCTGCCAGATGGATGAAGGCGATATCGGCAAGGAGGGCAGGCTTCACACCGACTGCGCCTTCTGCCAGGTCCTGGCGGGCGCGGTGCTGCTGGATGCAGGCCGCCTGCCGCTGACAGGAGCGGGCCAGGTTCTCGTCGACACCGTGCAGGATAGCCTCGCTTCGGCACCGGTGGCCGAGCCTGAACGCCCCAAGTGGCGCCGCGCTGCCTGAGCGGCAGCCCCCCTTTGCTTCTCTCGTCGAGCACGCACCGCGCTGTCGCGGCGGCGTGCTCCATTGCGGACTTCTCTGCACGCCTGGGGATGCCGCACCTCCCGTAGCCCGGGAGGCAAACCTTGAGACCGACTCGATGCAAGACAAACGAACTCAATGGTGGTGGCTGATGGCCGCCTGGGCGGTGGCCCTGATATCCACGCTCGGCGCGCTCTTCATCGGTGAGGTGATGGGCATGACGCCCTGCGTGCTGTGCTGGTACCAGCGCATCGCAATGTTCCCGCTCGCCATCATCCTGGGCATGGCCGTGTTCACCGAGGACCGGCGCGGCGCGGTGTATGCGATGCCGTTCGCGCTGGCTGGCCTCGCCCTCGCGGCCTATCACTGCGCGCTGATTGCCGGCTGGGTGCCGCAGTGGTGGGTGCCTTGTGGCACCGGCCCCTCGTGCAGCCAGCAGGCCCTGGTCATCCTTGGCGACATCCAGATTCCCTGGCTGTCGCTGGCGGCCTTCCTCGCCATTGCCGCCGCTCTGACGATTTATCTGATAAGGACCCGTAAATGAACACACGAAAACTGCTGGCACTCGCCGTGCTGCTGATCCTCGGCCTGGCGTTCTACTTCGGCATGGATGCCTACCGTGATCGCACGCAGGCCGAGCAGGACACGCGCGTCGCCGTGGAAGCAAGCCGCCTCGTGCGGATGCACACCCCGATCATCGGGCCGCAGAACGCGCCGGTCACCATCGTCGAGTTCTTCGACCCCGCCTGCGAGACGTGCCGCGCCTTCTATCCGCTCGTCAAGCAGATCATGGCCCAGCATCCGGGCAAGGTCCGCCTCGCGCTGCGCTATGCGCCCTTCCACCACGGCTCGGACCAGGTGGTGAAGCTGATGGAGGCGGCACGCAAGCAGGGACTCTACACCCCTGTGCTCGAAGCGCTGCTGGCCGCGCAACCGCAGTGGGCGGACCATGCGGCGCCCAATCTCGATCTCGCCTTCGAGGCAGCCGCGCGCGCCGGCCTGGATATGGGGCGCGCCCGGCAGGACATGGAGACGCCCGAGATCCAGGCCGTGATCGCGCAGGACGTCGAGGATCTGACCGCACTGCAGGTGAACAAGACCCCCACCTTCTTCGTCAACGGACGCAGCCTGCCCAGCTTTGGTCCTGAGCAACTGGCAAGCCTGGTGGCCGAGGAGGTCGCCACGTCGCGCCCGTAACGGGCTGCTGGCACAGCGCTGGGGGCACAATGGAAGCGACCGCGTTCAGCGTGCCCCGTTTTTTGGGAGGCCTGCCGGATCTGGCGAGGTCATGAACAACATCTACGTCATCCACGCTCTGCTCGCGGCAGCCTTGTTCGGTGCGAGCACCCCGTTCGCCAAACTGCTCGTCGGCGAGATGTCGCCCTGGTTGTTGGCGGGATTGCTGTATCTCGGGAGTGGAGTCGGGCTGGCTGTGGCGCGGCTGATCCGCGACCGCACCTGGCGCCCCTCTGGACTCGCCGAGGGCGAATGGCCCTGGTTGCTTGGCGCGATTTTCTTCGGTGGCGTACTCGGGCCGCTCGCATTGATGTTCGGCCTGATGCGTACCAGCGGCTCGACGGCTTCACTGCTGCTCAACCTCGAAGCGGTGCTGACCGCCGTGATCGCCTGGGTTGTCTTCAAGGAAAACGCCGACCGCCGCATCGTGCTCGGCATGCTTGCCATCGTGGCGGGCGGGGCGGTGCTCTCCTGGCCGGGCGGTGATGCGGGGACAAGTGATTGGTACGGGCCCTTCGCCATCGTTGCTGCCTGCCTGTGCTGGGCCATCGACAACAACCTGACGCGGAGAGTCGCAGCCTCGGATGCGCTGTTCATCGCCGGTGCGAAAGGTGCGGTGGCGGGCTCGGTCAATGCAGGGCTGGCGTTCGCACTTGGCGCCAGTCTGCCCGCTGGCCCGATCCTGCTCGGGACCCTGGCCGTCGGTCTGCTGGGCTACGGCATCAGCTTGGTGCTCTTCGTGCTGGCGCTGCGCGCACTGGGCACGGCGCGCACCGGTGCCTATTTTTCCACGGCACCCTTCATCGGCGCGGCCTTTTCCCTTGTGCTGCTCGGTGAATCGACCTCACCGGCATTCTGGCTCGCTTCCGCCCTGATGGTCTGGGGCGTGTGGCTGCACCTCACCGAGCACCACGAGCACGAGCATGTGCACGAGCCGATGGAACACAGTCATCGGCATGTCCACGATGCGCACCACCAGCACGAGCATGACTTCGGATGGATCGGCGAGGAGCCTCACGAACATTGGCACCGGCATGAGGCGATGGTGCACAAACATCCACACTTTCCGGACATGCATCACCGGCATTTGCATTGATCGACTCAGCACCGACGTACTACTCGCAAGTTACAGGTTCAGGCGGCGGCTTGGCTTAGTAACCTGACGCAGAACCATCGAGATGACGAGTGTCTCTTACGGGTCGGCTGCTGACGTTCGGATGACAGCGCCCTCCGAGGCAAGGCACACCAGCGAGCTTTGCCAGAGCTTTTCGAGCTTGTCCCCAGCCGATGGGGACAGGGTTGTTGGAGGGCTTGTGGATAACTCGCGCAAGCTGTTGAGGCCAAGCCAGATTCGAGCGCTGCCCAAATTTTGAGCGGTGCCGTAGATCGAGTGCCTGCTGGAGCCGGCGGTGTCTCGCGTGCGGCCGGGTTGCAGAGCAGTCAACCGCCGTTTCCCCACGGGAGGGGCGGTGCAACCAGTCGCGGCGCCTGGCCGTCGCCGATCGCTCCGAATCGCGGCGCGCCTTGTTCCCACTTGGTTTGTGCCTGCGCGATGTCTTCCTTGCTGAAGCCCACAAAATTCCACCACATCAGCACGGACACCTCGAACGGCTCGCCCCCCAGGAACAGCACCCGAGCGCCTGCGGGTAGCGCAAGCTGAAGTTCGCTGCGTCCCTTGCCGAGGTAGGCGAGTTCGTCCGCGCTGATGGTTTCGCCGTCGACCATTGCGTCGCCAACGAGGGGCATCAGGCCGTACTCGAAACCGGGGTCCAGTTGGAGCGTGATGTTGCTGTTGCTGTCGCAGGCGATGTCGATGCCGACCAGCGGGGAGTGGATGCGCGCCGCTGCGGTTCGCTCACCGTAGCGGCCGGCGAGCAGGGTCAGTTCTGCACTGTCTTCGCGCCAGTGCGGCAGTTCGGCGTAGTGCTCGAAGGCGGGCGGGCAATCCTTATGCTCCGGCGGTAGGGCGATCCACAGCTGTGCCGCGTGCAGCCGCTCGCCGTCGCGCAGCGAATCCTCGGTGTGGGCGATGCCGTGCCCAGCGGTCATCAGATTGACCTGGCCGGGGAGGATGACTTGCTCGTTGCCCAGGCTGTCGCGGTGCAGGACCTCGCCCTCGATCAGCCAGGTGAAGGTCTGCAGGCCGATGTGCGGGT
>NZ_JAVEYL010000015.1:0-102350 GCF_034003485.1 Thauera sp. | reverse complement strand
ACCCGCCGCGGCCTGGCCGGCCACGCAGTTGCTCGAGGTCACGAACGGATAGGTGCCGTGGTCGATGTCGAGCAGCGTGCCCTGCGCGCCCTCGAACAGCAGCGAGCCGCCCGACTTGTTGATCGCGTACAGTTCGGCCGAGACGTCCGCCACCATCGGCAGCAGTTCTTCGGCGTCGGCCATGGCCTGGTCGAACACCGTCTGGAAATCCACCGCCTCGGCGCCGAAGTGCTCGGTGAGCACGAAATTGTGGTATTCGAGGTTGGCCTTGAGCTTGGCGGCGAAACGCTCGGGATCGAACAGGTCGTATACGCGCAACGCGCGGCGGGCGACCTTGTCCTCGTAGGTGGGGCCGATGCCCTTCCCGGTGGTACCGATCTTGTCTCCGGCCGACTTGGCCGCCTCGCGCGCACGGTCGAGCGCGGCGTGGTAGCCGAGGATCAGCGGGCAGCCCGGGCTGATGCGCAGTCGGTCGCGCACCTTGATGCCGCCCTCCTCCAGCGTGCGAATCTCGGAGAGCAGGTGATGCGCGTCGAGCACCACGCCGTTGCCGATGAAACAGGCCACGCCTTCACGCACGATGCCCGAGGGCACGAGGTTGAGCTTGTATTCGGTCTGACCGATCACCAGCGTGTGACCCGCGTTGTGGCCGCCCTGGAAGCGCACGACGCCCTTCGCATGGTCGGTCAGCCAGTCGACGATCTTGCCCTTGCCTTCGTCACCCCACTGGGTGCCGACGACGACGACGTTCTTTGCCATTTTCTTACTCTCCCTGTAACGGCACGACCGACCAGCGATCGCCCCGCTTCACCAGTTGCCGGTCGCAGCCGGCTTCGTTCCAAGTTCCGTCATGGCCGGGCAGTGCAGTGACGACGATCTCGCCACGCGCGCGCAGCAGTGCAACTTCTTCAGCCAGCGCCGCATCTTCGACCGCTGGTGCGAGCACCGCACCCGCCATGACGGTCGAAGCAGGCAGGCGCCATACCAGCTCGCGCAGGTCGAGGCTGAAGCCCACGGCCGGCCGGGCACGACCGAAGGCTTGGCCGACGCGGTCATACCGCCCGCCGAGGGCGAGCGCAGCCGGCGAATCGGCGCCGTAGGCGGCGAATACGACGCCGCTGTGATAGTGGTAGCCGCGCAAGTCGGCCAGGTCGAAGCTCACCGGCAGGTCGGCGAGCGCCACAGCCAACTGGCGCAGTTCGTCCAGCAACGCAGTGATCTCAGCGTCCTGCGGCAGGCGCTCGGCGGCCTCGTCGAGCACCTGCGGCCCACCGTAAAGTTCGGGTAGCGCGAGCAAGGCACTACGCGCCGGCTCGGCGACGTCGGCCAGCACGCGACGCAGCTCGGGCACATCCTTCGCCTGCAGCAGGCCGAAGAGCTCCTCCTCGCGCCCCGGCACCAGGCCGGCACGCGCAGCCAACGCATGGAAGATGCCGACATGGCCGATATCGATCCGCGAAGCCGGCACCTCGGCCAGGCGCAGCACCTCGGCGAGCAGGCGCAGGATCTCGACGTCGGCCTCGATGCCGGCATGGCCGTAGAGTTCGGCGCCGAGTTGCAAGGGCTCGCGGGTGGCGGTGAGCGTCGAAGGCAGGGTGTGAAGCACACTGCCGCAGTAGCACAAGCGCGAAACCCCCTGGCGATTGAGCAGATGGGCGTCGATGCGGGTGACCTGCGGCGTCATGTCGGCGCGCACCCCCATCGTGCGTCCCGAGAGCTGATCCACCAGTGTGAATGTGCGCAGTGCAAGGTCGCGACCAGCGCCGGTCGTCAGCGAGTCGAGATACTCGAGCAGTGGCGGCATCACCAACTGATAGCCGCGCACACGGAAGGCATCTAGCAGCCGGCGCCGGAGCGCTTCGAGCTGATGGGCATCGGACGGCAGCGCGTCCTGGATGTGATCGGGCAGTACCCAGCGCATGAGCAAGTCAGAGGAAAATGAAAAGCAGGATGACCCCGACCATCATGGAGGTCAGTCCGATGAAGCGGATCTGACCGTCAGCCATGCTGGCGAGGCGCAAAAAAGTTTCGCGCCAGGCCGCTGGCGCGATGAAGGGTAGCAGGCCTTCGATGATCAACATCAGTGCGAAGGCCGTGAGTAGCGAACTTCCCATGAAGGAGTCAGTTGCGCGGCGCGCCTGCGGAATCCTTCATGAAGCGGAAGAAGTCGGAACTCGGATCGACCACCATCACGTCATCCTTGCCCGAGAAGCTCGAGCGATAGGCCTCGAGGCTGCGGTAGAAGGAATAGAAGTCCGGGCTCTTGCCATAGGCGTCGGCGTAGATCGCGGTTGCTTTCGCGTCACCCTCACCCATGGCCTCCTGGGCCGAACGGTAAGCCTCGGCGATGATGACCTCGCGCTGGCGATCCGCGTCCGCGCGAATGCGCTCGGCCTCGGCAGCGCCCAGCGAGCGCAGTTCGTTCGCCACCCGCTTGCGCTCGGCTTCCATGCGTCGATAGACCGACTCCGACACTTCGTTGGGCAGATCGACGCGCTTGAGGCGTACGTCGACGATCTGTGCGCCGATGGTGCGGGCATCGCGGTCTGCACGCTCGCGCATCTGCTCCATGATGGCGTCGCGTTCACCGGACACCACGTCATGCATCGTGCGCCGGCCGAATTCCTCACGCAGACCGGCATTGACCGTCTGCGTCAGTCGGGTGCGCGCGCGCGCCTCGTCGCCGGCGACCGACTCGTAGTAAAGGCGCGGGTCGATGATGCGCCACTTCACGAAGTGGTCGACCAGGACGTTCTTCTTCTCGGACGTGATGAAACGCTCGGGCTCGGGCGTGTCCATGGTCAGGATGCGCTTTTCGAAGTAGCGGACGTTCTGGATGAAGGGCAGCTTGACGTTGAGGCCAGGTTCGGAGATGACCTCCTTGACCTCGCCAAGCTGGAACACGATCGCATACTGACGCTGATCGACAGTGAACAGCGACATCGAGGCAATCACGACGATCAGCAGCAGCGTGCCGCCAATCAGGGACATCTTGTCACGCATCAACGTTCTCCCCGCTCACGGCTTCTCATCAATTCCCGGTTCCGCGGGTCCAGCGACGGCATCGGCGCATTCGCACTCAAGCCGGCGGCGGACTGCGAATCGGGCGCAACCGCAGCGGATGCGGCCGATCTGTTTCCCGCCTGCTGCATCAGCTTGTCGAGCGGCAGCATCAGCAGATTGCCGTTGCCCGTCGAGTCGATCATCACCTTGGAGGTATTGGACATCACCTGCTGCATGGTCTCGATGTAGAGGCGCTCGCGTGTGACTTCGGGTGCCCGACTGTACTCGGCGAACACCTGGTTGAAGCGACTTGCCTCACCCTCCGAGTTGGCGACCACGCGGTCGCGGTAGGCGTTGGCCTCTTCGACCAGTCGCGAAGCGGTACCACGGGCGCGCGGCACGACGTCGTTGGCGTAGGCCTCGCCCTCATTCTTCTGCCGTTCGCGGTCCTGTCCAGCCTTCACCGCGTCGTCGAACGCCGCCTGTACCTGCTCGGGCGGCTGGGCATTCTGCATCGTCACACGGCTGATCTGGATGCCAGTCTCGTAACGGTCGAGGATTCGCTGCATCAACTCTTGCGCAGTGGCGGCAATCTCTTCACGGCCCTCGTACAGCACGAAGTCCATCCGGCTCTTGCCGACGATCTCGCGCATCGCGGTCTCGGCCGCCTGGCCGACCGACTCATCCGGGAACCGGTTGTTGAAGACGTAATTCTCCGGACTGTTGAGGATGTACTGCACCGCGAACTGGATGTTGATGATGTTCTCGTCGTCGGTAAGCATCAGCGACTCACGCAGGACCTTGTTGCGCTCGGCGCCGCGATAGCCGACTTCCACGGTCCGTACACCGGTCAGGTCGACGATCTCGTGGGACTCGATCGGTGCCGGCAGGCGCCAGCGCAGGCCCGGCTCGGTGGTCCCGATGAACTCGCCGAGGCGCAGCACCACACCGCGCTGGTTGGCGTCCACCGTGTAGAAGCCGCTCGCCAGCCAGACGACGATGACCAGCACCAGCAGCACGCCAATGCCCCCGCCGAACTGCTTGGACGAGAAACTGGGCAACTGCGGCGATCCGCCACCACCGCCGCCTCCGTTGCCGCGTCCGCCGCGCTTGCCACCGAACATGCCGGTCAGGCGCTGATTGAAATCACGCCAGACCTCCTCGAGGTCGGGAGGTCCCTGGTTGGCGCCGCGATTACGGTTGCCACGCGGATCATCGTTGCGGTTGTCGTCGCCGCGATTACCATCGCTGCGATTACCGTCGTTGGGGTCGCCATCGTTGCTGCCCTGGCCACCCCACCGTGGGTCATTGAGTGACATGAGAATGCCTGTTATCACGTTTGTTCTGGTCGTTCGTCCGTCGTACCGGCAGAGCGGTCCGCGTTGTCACCAAAGGTCTGCTGCGCCACTTCGGCGATTGCATCGCGAAGCAGGTCCAGACCTTCCCCCGTTCGGGCGCTCAAAAAAACGCGCCTGATCTTATCACAGTCGCCTCGCTCGACCGCCGCGGCGGCCAGGGTGAGGTCGATCTTGTTCCACACCAGGATCTGCGGCACGTCAGCCGCGCCGATCTCGGCAAGAACCTGGTTCACCGCTGCGATCTGGGCATCGCGGTCCTCGCTGGCCGAGTCCACTACATGAAGCAGCAGGTCGGCCTGCGCGGTCTCCTCTAGTGTCGCCTGGAAAGCCGCGACCAGCGCATGTGGCAGGTCGCGGATGAAGCCCACGGTGTCCGAGAGCACCACGCTTGCACCGCCCACGTAGAGACGGCGCGAGGTGGTGTCGAGCGTGGCGAAGAGTTGGTCGGCCGCATAGGCGCCCGCCTTCGTCAGCGCATTGAACAACGTCGACTTGCCCGCATTGGTGTAACCGACGAGAGAGACCGACAATACATCCCGACGTTCCCTTGCCCGGCGACGAACCTTGCGTTGCTTTTCGATCTGGGCCAGACGCATCTTGAGCATCTTGACCCGATTGCCAAGCAGGCGACGGTCGGTTTCGAGCTGCTTTTCGCCCGGACCACGCAGGCCGATGCCGCCCTTCTGGCGCTCGAGGTGGGTCCAGCCCCGCACCAGGCGGGTCGCCAGGTGCTCGAGCTGGGCGAGTTCCACCTGCAGCTTGCCTTCGTGGCTGCGCGCGCGCTGGGCAAAGATGTCGAGGATCAGCGCCGTGCGGTCGATCACCATGCACTGCAGTTCGCGCTCGAGGTTGCGCTGCTGGCCTGGCGACAGCGCGTGATTGAAGATCACGATATCGGCGCCATGCGCGCGCAAGGCCTCTCCGATCTCCTGAACCTTGCCGCTACCGGCAAAAAGTTTGGAGTCGGGCGCGGCACGCTTGCCATGCACGACGGCTTCGACGCTGGCGCCGGCACTGAGTGCAAGCAGCTTGAGCTCCGACAGGCGTTCGTCGATCGCACCCTGACCGAGGTCGAGCTGAACGAGAACTGCACGCTCTCCGGAGGCGGGGCGCTCAAACATGGGCGCCCCCGGTGACCGCCCCGCTCCAGCGCGTAACGTTGGTCAACGGCCTCAGGTGCTGCCCTCTTCCTGCTGGATGACGACAGGACGCGCAGGCACGACGGTCGAGATCGCGTGCTTGTAGACCATCTGCGTCACGGTGTTCTTGAGGAGCACGACGTACTGGTCGAAAGATTCCACCTGGCCCTGCAGCTTGATGCCATTGACCAGGTAGATCGACACGGGGATGTGTTCGCGACGCAGGGTGTTGAGGAAGGGGTCTTGTAGAAGTTGCCCTTTATTGCTCATTGATGAACCTCTTTATTTTGTGTTTATAAGAACGGTGTGGACTTTATTGGTGCACTGCGCAATGACAGTATGCAATGAAATCCGGGTGTGGAAACGGGTTCTCGGTCGTAAAAGTTTTCAGCTCCGCGCCGCGTACGGATTGTGCGTGGTGCGGAACTGGATGCGCAAGGGTGTTCCCTGGAGCTTGAACGCCTCCATGAAGCAGCGCTCGAGGTAACGCACGTACGACTGCGGGATGTCGTCCAGGGCGTTGCCGTGGATGACGATCACCGGCGGGTTCATGCCGCCCTGGTGGGCGTAGCGCATCTTAGGCCGTGCCATGCCGTGGCGTGGCGGCGCCTGGCGAACCACCGCCTGCTGCAGGGCGCGCGTCAGGCGGGGCGTGGCCAGATCGGCGGTGGCCGCGGCGTAAGCCGAGTCGACCGACTTCAGCAAGCCGTTGATGCCCTCGGCCTTCAGCGCCGAGATCTGGTGGAAACGCGCGAACGACAGGAAGGCCAGCTTGCGTGCGATGTCGCCCTTCAGCCGCTCGCGCCGATAGTCGTCGACTGCGTCCCACTTGTTGATACCCACCACCAGCGCCCGACCGGCCTCGAGGGCGAAGCCGGCGATGTGGGCATCCTGGTCGGAAATATCCTGCGCCGCGTCGAGCACCAGAACGACCACGTTGCATTCCTGGATCGCCTGCAGAGTCTTGATGACGGAAAACTTCTCGACCGCTTCGAAGACCTTGCCACGCCGACGCAGGCCGGCGGTGTCGATCAGCGTGTAGCGCCGTCCGGCGCGCTCGAAGGGGATCGCGATCGCGTCGCGCGTGGTGCCCGGCAGGTCGAAGGCGATCACGCGCTCTTCGCCAAGCAGGGTATTGACCAGCGTGGACTTGCCAACGTTCGGCCGGCCGACGATCGCCACGCGGGGACCTTCGTCCTCGCGCGCCTCCTTCTCCTCGTCGAGCGGGAACGGAGCGAGCACGATGTCGATGAGCTGCTTCACCCCGTCGCCATGCGCGGCGGAGACGGGCAGCGGGTCACCGAGGCCGAGCGCGTGGAAGTCTGCGGCAACCATCGCCCGATCCAGCCCCTCGGCCTTATTGACGACAAGATGCACCGGACGGCCCGCACGACGCAGGCGCGCGGCGATGTTCTCATCGTGCGGCGTGCGCCCGGCACGACCGTCGACCAGAAACAGCAGCACGTCGGCCTCGGCGATCGCCTGTTCGGCCTGGCGCGCCATCTCGTGCATGATGCCGTCCTTGGCCACCGGGTCGAAGCCGGCGGTATCGACGACGAGATAGTCGCGATCGCCCCCGCGACCGATACCGTAATGGCGGTCGCGCGTGAGGCCGGGCTGGTCGGCGACGAGGGCGTCGCGCGTGCGCGTCAGGCGGTTGAACAGGGTCGATTTGCCGACGTTGGGCCGGCCAACCAGAACGATGGTGGGTTTCACTTGCTGATGTGCCTCAGCGCACTTCGTACGCGGTAATGTCGCCGTCCATGTCCTGGACGACGAAGCCCCGTCCGAACGGGACAGGGTCGGCAGCGATTGCCTCGCTGCCTGCGCGGTCACGGGCGGCAAACGCGCCGGTTTCGCGGTTAAGGAGATGGACGTAGCCCTCGACGTCGCCGACCACGACGTGGTCGCCCACGATCAGCGGACGCGACACCTGACGACGGGCGAGCGCGTCCTGCTTCCACACGCTCGCGCCGCTGTAGGCGTCGAGCGCCTGCACTGCGTCACGGTCGTCGGTGATCATGGCGAAGCGCGCGTCACGGTCCATGCCCACGCTGCTGGAAAAATCTCTCGCCCAGATGGCGTTGCCGTTGGAGGTATCGAAGCAGGCGGCACGGCCCTGATAGGCCACCGCACACACCTCGCGCCGGCCGACGACTGGCGCGCCGGCGATATCGGCCACGCGCTCGAGTTCGGTAGACCCGCGCGGCACGGCGACGTTCAGTTCTGTGATCGCGCCCCCGTTCGCGAGGTTGATCACGGCCAGCTTGCCGCCGGGGAATCCGGCCAGCACCACGGGCCCTTCGATGACCACACTGGCGAAACTGCGCAGGGCCAGCGGGGGGTTGTTGCGCTGATACACCCAGCGCCGGCTGCCGTCGCGCGCATCGAGCGCGATCAGCCGATTGTCGGAGGCACGCACGATCACGAATTCGAGGCTGACCGCCGGCGGTGCGAGCACTTCCGCACCCACCTCGGCACGCCAGCGTTCGCTGCCGGTCGCGGCATCGAGAGCAATCACCGCGCCGTCGGTGGCGGCAACCACTGCCAGTCGGCCGTCAGTGCCAACACCTGCCGAAAGGTCGGTGTCGGTATCGGTGCGCCACACCTGGCGCCCGCCTTCGAAGCGGGCGACTTCGCCGTCATGACCGGCCGCGTAAACGGCGTCACTCCACACCGCCGGCTGGAAGCGATATGGGCCGGCGTCGCCGATGTTGGCGCGCCAGGCGCTGGCGAGCTGGGCCGACGGCGTGAAATCCACCAGCTTTGCAGGTTTGGCCGCGGAACTGGAGAACGGATTCAACGACGAGCACGCCGACGTCAGCAACACGGCGGCGACGAGCGCAACGAGGCGCAGCGAGTACGGTTTCATCGATCAGGCTCCGAGGGATTCGAGTTTCACGCGCACAACCTCGCGCAGGGTGACGGCTTCCTCGCCTTCGGCGCTGAGGCTGTCGATCGCCGCCTGCCAGGCCGCGCGCGCCTCTGCCTTCTTGCCCTGCGCGGCGAGCACATCGCCGCGCAGATCGTCGAAACGCGCCTTGTAGGAGGCAGTGGGCGCAGCCTGCAGGCGCGCCAGCGCGGCATCGTGTTCGCCTTGCTGCAGCAGCACGGCCGCCAGGCGCAGACGCGCGAGATCACGCAGCGCGGCATCCTTGCCCTTGTCGGCCGCCCACTCGAGCTGCGCGCGGGCATTGGCGAGGTCGCCAGTCTCGAACTGCAGCGCAGCCGACAGCAGCGCGCCGAGCTGGGCGCTGACGCTGCCGGCGTGTTCGCCGATCAGCCGGCCCGCCGCGTCGCGCGCCTTCTGCGCGTCCTGCTGCTCGGCGGCCTGCTGCACCGCGTAGTACAGCACGCCGGCCTCGCCCGCGTTGCGATTCTGGTACCAGCCCCAAGCCTGCCAGCCCACCGAGGCGAGCGCTGCCACCACCGCCAGGGTGACGACGAGGTTGCCGTACTGGGCCCACCACGCCTTGAGTTCGGATATCTGTTCCTGCTCTTCGAGATCGTAGACCGCCATCATCAAGCCTCTAGTTCGGGTTGTTCGGAATACAGCACACCGGCCATCGCCTCGGGCAGCGCATCGAGCGTGACGCGCTGCTGGGCGCCACCGGCACGCAACGGCTTGAGGCCGACCTCACCGGCCGCGGCCTCGTCCTCGCCGATCACGATCGCCACCGGCGCCTCGCTGGCGTCCGCCTTTTTCATCTGCGACTTGAAGCTGCCGCCGCCACAATGCATCAGCACCGCGAAGCCGTGCTCGCGCAGCGACTCGGCCGCACGCATGCCCAGGCGCTGGGCGGCTTCGCCCACGCTCACCACGTAGGCATCCGGCGTGGAACGCTCGGCCTCGCCACCGCACTCCTTCCACAGCAGCAGCAGGCGCTCGATGCCGATCGCAAAACCTGCGGCCGGCTGCGGCTTGCCGCCGAGCTGCTCGAACAGGCCGTCGTAGCGCCCACCGGCGCAGATCGTGCCCTGCGCGCCCAGCCGCGTGGTGACCCACTCGAACACCGTGCGGTTGTAGTAGTCCAGGCCACGCACCAGGCGATGGTTGATGCGATACGGAATGCCGGCATCCTTGAGGAAGACCTGCACCGCATGGAAGTGCGCCTTCGACTCCTCGCCGAGGTAGTCCGCCAGCTTGGGCGCCGCGTCGACGATCGCCTGCAACTCGGGGTTCTTGGTGTCGAGGATGCGCAGCGGGTTGGTGTGCAGCCGGCGCTTGCCGTCCTCGTCGAGCTTGTCCTGATGCTGCTCGAGGTAGGCGATCAGCGCGGCGCGGTGCTCGCCACGCTCCTCGGGCGAGCCGAGCGAGTTGATCTCGAGCGCGACGTCTTCCAGGCCGAGGTCCTCCCACAGGCGCGCACACATCAGGATCAACTCGGCATCGGTATCAGCGCCGGCAAAGCCGAGGGCCTCGACGCCGATCTGGTGGAACTGGCGGTAGCGGCCCTTCTGCGGGCGCTCGTGGCGGAACATCGGGCCGTAGTAATACAGCCGCTGCGGTCCGCCGGACGGGATCAGGCTGTGCTGGATCGCCGCGCGCACGCACGACGCCGTGCCTTCCGGGCGCAGCGTGAGGTGCTCGCCGTTCAAGGCGTCCTCGAAGGAATACATCTCCTTCTCGACGATGTCGGTGACCTCGCCGATCGCGCGCTTGAACAGCGGCGTCGGCTCGACCAGCGGCATGCGGATCGGGCGGTAGCCGTAGCTCTGCAGCCAGTCGCGCACGATGTCTTCGAAGTACTCCCAGGTTTCGGCGTCGGCGGGCAGGATGTCGTTCATCCCGCGCACGGCCTGCAAGGTCTGGCTCATGTGTGTCTTGTCTTTGCGTTGTTGCGTCGATGCGCTGTTGTCATGGTCGGTCACGCAGGCTGGCAGGCCTCAGCCGCCCTTCTTGACGTACCTGGTGGCGACGTAGTTGTCCACGAGCGCCTTGAACTCGGCGGCGATGTTGTCGCCACGCAGGGTGACGACCTTCTCGCCGTCGACAAACACCGGCGCCGCCGGGGTCTCGCCGGTGCCCGGCAGCGAGATGCCGATGTTGGCGTGCTTGCTCTCGCCCGGGCCATTGACCACGCAGCCCATCACCGCGAGCGTCATGTTCTCGACGCCGTCGTAATGCTCGCGCCACACCGGCATCTGCGCGCGCACGTACTCCTGGATGCCGGAGGCGAGTTCCTGGAAGAAGGTGCTGGTGGTGCGCCCGCAGCCCGGGCAGGCGGTGACCATCGGCGTAAACGCGCGCAGGCCCATGGTCTGCAGGATCTCCTGCGCGACCACGACCTCCTGCGTGCGGCTACCGCCCGGCTCGGGGGTGAGCGAGATGCGGATGGTGTCGCCGATGCCTTCCTGCAGCAGCACGGCGAGCGCGGCGGTGGAGCCGACGATGCCCTTGCTGCCCATGCCGGCCTCGGTGAGACCCAGGTGCAGCGCGTAATCGCTGCGGCGCGCGAGGTCGCGATACACCGCGATCAGGTCCTGCACGCTCGAGACCTTGGCCGAGAGGATGATGCGGTCGCGCCCGAGGCCGTATTCCTCGGCCTTGGCGGCGGACTCGAGCGCGGACACGACCAGCGCCTCGCGCATCACCGCGCCGGCGTCGCGCGGATCGGAACGCTTGGCGTTGGCATCCATGATGCGCGCCAGCACCGCCTGGTCGAGGCTGCCCCAGTTGACGCCGATTCGCACCGGCTTGTCGAAACGACAGGCGAGTTCGACGATTGCGGCGAACTGCGGATCGCGCTTGGCGCCCGCACCGACGTTACCCGGGTTGATGCGCAGCTTGGCGAGCGCCTCGGCGCAGGCGGGGAAGTCGGTGAGCAGCTTGTGGCCGTTGTAGTGGAAGTCGCCGACCAGCGGCACGTCCATGTTGAGCGCCAGCAGGCGGTCGCGGATCTTCGGCACCGCAGCCGCCGCGGCCTCGTTGTTCACCGTGATGCGCACGATCTCGGAGCCGGCGCGCGCCAGCTCGGCGACCTGCATCGCGGTGCCGAGCACGTCGGCGGTGTCGGTGTTGGTCATCGACTGCACGACGACCGGCGCTTCACCGCCGATCTTCACCTTGCCAACGAGAACCTGGCGGGTGCGGTGGCGGGCGAGCGGAAAGGCGTCGATCGGGGAGGCGTCGTGTTGCAGGGTCATGGATTCTTTCATCAGCGAAGCGTCAGGCGGGCAACGGAGCCGCGGACGTGGGCGGCGAGATCGACCAGCTTGCCGTCCTGTTCGAGGGTGACGTTTGCCGCGTTGCCGACCACCAGCGTAAAGGGCGCCGTACCCTGCACGCTACGGGTGCTCCCTGCACGGTTGGTACCGGAGTAAAGGATGGTGCCGCTCGCGTCGCGCACCTCGACCCAGGAGTCGGCACCGAAGCGAAAGCTCAATTGCCCAGATCCGGCCGGACTTGCCGCCGGCGCATCAGGCGCACCGGGCGAAGCCGCCTCGGCCACGGACACCGGCGATGCCGCAGCGGTGTCGGCAGCAGGCGGGGCTGCGGCTTCATCTGCGGGCGCGATGTCGGTTGCGGTGTCGGTTGCGGTGTCGGTTGCGGTGTCGGGCACGGCCGTTCTGGCCTCCTCGCTTGCCACCGCATCGCCTGACGGCACCGGACCCGGCGCGCCCTCCGCCGGCTCGACGACAAGCGGCTGCGGCGGCGTCAGAGGGATGGCGGACTGCGGCTCGATCGTCTGGGAAGGCGCCGGAGCAAAGGCCGGCGCCGGCTCCAAAACGGTCTCTGCGGAAGGCGAAGTCCCGGTCCGGAACCAGTCGAAATACCAGCCCACTGCCAGCAGGACCATCAACACCAGAACGACGAGGCCCGCCGGAAAACTTCCGCGCCGGCGGCTACCACCCGCCGGCAGGTCACCATCGGCATTGCGGATCGGCGACAGGTCGGGCGACCCCTCCCCAGCCAGACGCTGCACAGCGTCAAGGAGCGGCGCCGCATCGAGCCCGACATAGCGCGCGTAGTTGCGCATGAACCCGCGCAGGAAAGCCATACCCGGAAGGGCATCGAAATCGTCGCGCTCGAGCGCATCGACCTGGCGGGGACTCAGCTTGAGCGCAAAGGCGACTTCATGCACCGATTCGCCACGCGCCTCGCGGGCACGGCGCAACTGCGCGCCCGGCGACGACGGCGCTGCAGCCACGCCAGCAAGGTTTTCGGACGACATGCTGCTCACTCGAAATTCCCTTCATTGAACAATTTGAATTCCTCCGACTCGACGAACCGGGACTGCAACTGCGAAGCGTAGCTCGCCTCGGCATCATGGTTGCCCAGACGGCGCTCGGCCCGCAGCCCCAGCCACACCGAGGCTGCACTCGAATTGTGTTGCTGGTGCAGGCGGATAAGGTGGTTGCGGGCCTGGTCATAGCGACCGTTCCGATAGGCGATGTCGGCGAGCTGGTAAAGGGCCTGCCCGTTGGCAGAGTCGGCCTGCACCGCGCGCAGGAATTGCACCTCGGCCGCCGCATCGTCCTTGAGTCGTAGATAGCACAAGCCCGCATTGGTCAGCGGGCGGCTTGGATAGCGGTAATAAGGGTTGCGTGCGGCAAGCGCAAGCCTGTCCAGGCCCTGCTGTTCCTGGCCCTGGGTGCACAGGAACCAGCCATAGCTGTTGTTGAAGTCGGGATCGCCCGGCGCCTCACGCAGCGCACGCTCGAAATTTTCGCGCGCAGCGGCGTTCTCCTCGATCAGCATGAACGCCAGCGCCAACAGATGGTAGGCCGGCGCGTAGTTGGGGCTGTCGTTGAGCGCGATCTTGGCCTCGTCCAGCGCGACGTCGTAGCGACCGACCTCGAAATAGGCCATGCCCAGGTCCACATGCACACGCGCACGCGAATCGGCGGGCGTCGCCGGCGTGATGTCGGACATCGGCCGGCTGACCGTGGTCGATGCGCCGGACGTGCTCGCCGGGTTGGTCGCGCAGCCGGCAAGCACGGCCGCGGCTGCGAGCGTGACCAAGGTCAGTTTCAGCTTCATGAGCGTTTCTCCGTGACCCGGCGCAGATGCACGGTGCGGCGGGTCTTGTCCTGGACCTGACCTGCGAGCTGGCCGCAGGCCGCATCGACATCGTCGCCGCGCGTCTTGCGCGTGGTGGTGACGATGCCGGCGTCAATCAGGATACCGGCAAAACGGCGGATGCGTTCTGCCGGGGAACGCAGGAAGCCGGAATTCGGGAACGGGTTGAAGGGAATGAGGTTGAACTTGCACGGCGTGTCGCGCACCAGCGCGACGAGCTCGCGCGCATGGGCGTCGCTGTCGTTCACCCCGTCGAGCATGACGTACTCGAAGGTCACGAAATCGCGCGGCGCACGCTCGAGATAACGCCGGCAGGCGGCCATCAGCTCGGCGAGCGGATACTTCTGGTTGATCGGCACCAGGCGGTCGCGCAGGGTGTCGTTGGAGGCATGCAGCGACACCGCAAGCGCCACCGGGCACTCGTCGCGCAGGCGATCCATCGCCGGCACGATGCCCGAGGTCGACACCGTGACGCGACGGCGCGACAAGCCGTAGGCGTGATCGTCGAGCATCAGGCGCAGCGCGGTGACCACGTTGTCGAAATTCGCGAGCGGCTCACCCATGCCCATCATCACCACGTTGCTGATGATGCGGCCATTGTCCTTTTCGCCGGCCTCGAGGTCCTGCGCTTCATCGCGGGCCGCGCCCAGCAGTTTGTTGGCCAGCCACAGTTGACCGATGATCTCCGCCGCACTCAGGTTGCGGTTGAAGCCCTGCTTGCCGGTCGAGCAGAACGCGCAGTCGAGGGCGCAGCCCGCCTGCGAGGACACGCACAAGGTGCCGCGGTTGGTTTCAGGGATGAACACGGTCTCGACCGCGTTGGCGTTGCCCACGTCGAGCAGCCACTTGCGCGTGCCGTCGGCCGAGATCGAGTCGCGCACCGGCACCGGCGGGCGGATCACGGCGAGTTCCTTCAGCTTGGCGCGCAGGGACTTGGCGACGTCGGTCATCGCGTCGAAGTCGTCGCAGCCCTCGTGATGCATCCAGCGCATCACCTGGCGGGCGCGGAACGGCTTCTCGCCCAGCCCGGCGAACCAGGCGACGAGGCCGTCGACGTCGAAGTCGAGCAGATTGACCGGATTGCTTGTGCTCATGCCTGAAACTTCACTCATCCAAAGCGGAGATCCGTGCTGAAAACGGATCGACCGTAATGCAAACGGCCCGACCACGCCGCGCGCGGTGCGCGAGCACCGCGAAGCGTGCGCGACGGGCCGCTGGAACGGACCGCTCAGCGCGAATAAACGTTCATGCCCGGGAAGAAGAAGGCGATTTCCACGGCAGCGGTTTCGGCGGCGTCGGAGCCGTGCACAGCGTTGGCGTCGATCGACTCGGCGAAGTCGGCGCGGATGGTGCCCTTGTCGGCCTTCTTCGGGTCGGTGGCGCCCATCAGCTCACGGTTCTTGGCGATGGCGTTCTCGCCTTCCAGGCACTGGATCATCACCGGGCCGGAGGTCATGAACGACACGAGGTCCTTGAAGAAGGGACGCTCCTTGTGCACGGCGTAGAACTCGCCGGCTTCACGCTCGGACAGGTGCGCCATCCTGGCGGCGATGACCTTGAGGCCGGCGCCTTCGAAGCGGGCGTAGATCTGGCCGATCACGTTCTTGGCGACGGCGTCGGGCTTGATGATGGACAGGGTGCGTTCGATTGCCATGGATAACTCCGGGACTGCGCTTGTGCAAAGCGTAAGGTTAGGAAAAAAGCGCGAAATTTTAACAGGTTTCGCGTGCCCCCGACGCGCTCGCAGCGGGCGCGAATGTAAGCCTGCGCAAGCAGCGAGGCCCAAAAGACAATCCCCGCCCGGCGTTGCCGCCTTGCGGGGATTGCATCGATGCGGCTGGCGCAGCCGCGCCATGCGGCCTGCCCCAGCGCTTACATCATGCCCAGCGCCCTCGGCAGGAAGGTCGAGATGCTCGGGATGTAGGTGATCAGCATCAGGAACACCAGCATCGTGTACAGCCACGGCATCACCGCCTTGCTCATCTCGGTGAGGCCCGCCTTGGTGATGCCGCTCGCAACGAACAGGTTCAGGCCCACCGGCGGCGTGATCATGCCGATCTCCATGTTCACCACGATCATCACGCCGAAGTGGATCGGATCGATGCCGAGCGCCACAGCCACCGGGAACAGGATCGGCGCCAGGATCAGGATGATCGACGACGGCTCCATCAGCGCGCCGGCTACCAGCAGCAGGATGTTCACCACGATCAGGAAGCCGATCGGACCCATGCCGCTGGCCACGATGGCGTCCGCCATGCGCTGCGGGATCTGCTCGCTGGTGAGGATGAAGGAGAACAGCACCGCGCTGGCGATGATGAACAGCAGCATCGCGCTCATGTTGGCCGAATCCAGCAGCACACGCGGGATCTGCTTGAAGGTCAGGTCCTTGTACACGAACACCGCGATGAAGAACGCATACACCGCGCTCATCGCCGCTGCCTCGGTCGGCGTAAACATGCCCGAGTAGATGCCGCCCATCACCACCACGATCAGCATCAGGCCCCAGAACGCCTTGCGGAAAGCCTTAATGCGCTCGGTCCAGCTCACCGTCGGCAGCGTCGGGTAGTTGTTCTTGCGCGCCACGTACCAGGTGCACAAGCCCAGCATGAAGGCCAGCAGCAGGCCCGGAATGACGCCCGCCATGAACAGCGCGCCGACCGAGGAGTTGGTCGTGACCGAGTACATCACCATGACGATCGAGGGCGGGATCAGGATGCCCAGGCCGCCGGCCGAGGCCACCACGCCGGCGCCAAAGCGCAGCGGATAACCCTGCTTGACCATCGCCGGGATCAGGATGGAGCCGATCGCCACCACCGTCGCCGGGCTCGAGCCCGACACCGCGGCGAACAGCGCGCACGCCAGCACCGCCGACATGCCCAGGCCGCCGCGCAGGTGGCCGACCATGGAGGTGGCGAAGTTGATCATGCGTCGCGCCACCCCGCCGTGGGTCAGGAAGTTGCCGGCGAGGATGAAGAACGGGATCGCCATGATCTCGAACTTCTCGATGCCGGTGAACATCTTGAGCGCCACCGACTCGAGCGGCACGTCGGTGAAGATGAACATGAAGCTCAGCACCGTGAGGCCGAGCGCCACGCCTACCGGCATGCCGATCGCCATCAGGACGACGAGCAGACCGAAGATTGCAATCGTGTTGGTCATGATGTCGTCCCTCTCACTTGCCCGAGCCCGAACGCTTCGCGTCGGCCTCGCGGCGGGCATGTTCGATGTCTTCCGCGATCGAGAAGGCTTCGCCCTCGAGCAGCACGTTCTCGTCGTCTTCCTCGTCGAGGCCTTCGACGTGACCGTGATCGTGGGTGGGCAGCTCGCCGGTGCGCCTGAAGCTCACCATGACCTGCAGGAAGCGGTAGCACATCAGGAAGGAACCGAGCGGCACAGCGGAATACACGATCCAGGTCGGCCATTCGAGGTCAGGCGTGGTCGGGCCTTCGTAAAAGTCGCCGACGTCGCCACCGAAGAGCGTCAGCGTCTCGTAGGCCATGCCGTTCTCCCACACGAACAAGGCGCCGAAGATGCCGATGAGGCCAGTAAAGAGCACGCCACACAGCAGGCCGATCTGGATCAGCGCCGCACGCGAGGTGCCAGAGAGCTTGTTGATCAGGATGTCGACACCGACGTGGATGCCGGTGCGCACACCATAGGCAGCGCCGAACTTTGCCATCCACACGAAGAGGATGATGCAGAACTCCTGCGCCCAGCCGACGTTCATGTCGAGCAGCCAGTCCTGCAGTACGGGAATCTCGTAGCCGGACAGGTAGCGATGCACCACCGAGATGAAGATCACCACCGTCGCCACGGCCATCAGGCTCGCGATGATGATCTCCTCGAGGCGGTCGAGAAGCTTGTTCATGATTGTTTTCCCCCGAAAAAACGCCCGTCGGCTCTGCGTGGCCTGACGGGCGCTGCTGGGTATCGAGACGGGTGGCTTACAGCTTGGCGGGATCGAAACCGGTTTCCTTGTAGATCGACTGGATCAGCTCTGCGCCGATGCGTGATTCCATCTTCTTGTGCACCGGCATGAAGGCCTTCTTGAAGGCAGCCTTTTCCTCGGCGGTCGGTTCGTAGATCTCGGTCTTGCCCGACGCGCGCACGCCCGCGAGCGCCTTGTCGTTCTCTTCCTTGGCGATCTGGTTGGCGTAGACGGTGGACTCGACCATGGCCTTGTCGAGCTGGGTGCGCACTTCAGCCGGCAGGCCGTCCCAGAACTTCTTGTTGGTGATGACCGCGTAGCCGAGGTAGCCGTGTTCGGTCAGGGTCATGTGCTTCTGCACTTCATGCATCTTCTGGGTGAAGAGGTTGGAGTGCGGGTTCTCGGTGCCATCGACCACGCCGGTCTGCAGCGCCTGGTACACCTCGGAGAAGGCCATCACCTGCGGCAGCGACTTGACCTCGCGCATCTGCTCTTCGAGCACCTTGGACGACTGGATGCGCATCTTCTTGCCGCGCAGGTCCTCGGGCTTCTTGATCGGCGAATTGGCCGAGAACGACTTGAAGCCGTTGTCCCAGAAGGCCAGACCGCGGATACCCTTGGGCTCGAGCTTGGCGAGCAGTTGCTGGCCGACCGGGCCCTGGGTGATCTTGTTCAGCGCCTCATAGCCGTCGAAGATGTAGGGCAGATCGAAGACTTCGAATTCGCGCACGCCGAGCGGACCGAACTTTGCCAGGGAGGGGGCAAGCAACTGGACGGCGCCGAGTTGCAGCGCTTCCATCTCTTCCTTGTCCTTGTAAAGCGTGCTGTTCGCGTAAACCTCGACCTTGACCGCACCGTTGGTGTATTGCTCCGCCAGTTGCTTGAACTTCTCTGCGGCCTTGCCCTTGGGCGTGTCCTGGGCCACGACGTGGCTGAACTTGATCACGATCGGGTCCGCAGCAACCGCTGCAGCAGACAGGCCTACGGCAACCAGACCAACCAGAAGCGCACGAATCTTCATGAGAACATCTCCTCCGAGAGAACAGCATCAAGGCGTTGTTTTGTCGCCCGGACAGCGCCGGACTGGGCTGCGACACCGCGATAAGTTTCGTTGTGTCGCAGATCAGTATCCTTTGGGTGGAGACACGCTGCTATTGTGGATGTCCGCATCCGTGACATCCACAAGCGTGCGGTGCGCTCCATCGTCCCCGGCGGATGTCTCCACATCATGAACCAGGCCGAAATACCTTCGCTGCCACCCTCGCCGCGCATGAGCCGCAGGCGCTGGATCCAGCACCTGCCCTACCTGAGCCTGGCACTCTTCCTTGCCGCCATCGCGGCCCTGGTGTGGCTGACGCGCGAGTACGACGCCGACGAGCAGCGCACCACCCTGATCAACGATGTGCTGTGGATGGAGCAGAACCTGCGTTTTCACCTGGACCGCAACGAGATCCATCTGCAGGAGATCGGGCGCGAACTGTTTGCGGGCCGCCCACTCACCCCCGAAACCGAAGCCCGTCTCGCCAGCTTGCTGAACCAGGAACGCGGACTGGTGCAGATCCTGTGGCTGTCGGCCGAAGGCGGCGTGCTCGGCGCGATGCCACCCCGCGCCGCCACGACGGCCTCCGCGCCCGCAGACGCTCCCGCCACCGTCAGCGCAGCCACCTTCCAGCTCGCGCGCAGCGTCGGGCGCCCGGTGTACGGGCCGACCTACGCGGTCATGGGCAACCGCCACCATTTCGAGGTGCACGTGCCGATCTGGTCCGAGGACACCCCGCCCGGCGTCGTCGTGGGGGTGTATTCGCTGAGCGACCTCGTGGTGCGCGAACTGCCGTGGTGGTTCTCCGAGCGCTACCGCGTGGCCGTCCTCGACGGCGACGGGCACGAGCTCGCCGCCAAGTCCAAGGTCGCGCCGGTGTCTTCGAAGCTCGCCTATTCCATGCCGTTCGATCCTCCCGGTCATGGGCTGACGCTGCAGATCACCGCCTACAAGTCCGACACGCGCTGGATCCCGGTGCTGCTGGGCGCCTCGATCGTTCTGCTGGCCGGCATCATCGTGTGGAGCGTGATGCAGTTGCGCCGCCAGCTCGCTCGCCGCCAGCAGGCCGAGATCGCGTTGCGTGCCGAATCGGCGTTTCGCAAGGCGATGGAAGACTCGATGCTCACCGGCATGCGCGCACGCGACCTCGAAGGGCGGCTCACCTACGTCAACTCCGCGTTCTGCCGGATGACTGGCTTCGAGACGGATGAGCTCATCGGCCTCAAGCCCCCGATGCCCTACTGGGACCCCGACCACCTGGACGAGACCTTCGAGGTCCACCGCCAGATCATGTCCGGCGGCAGCGCGCCCGAAGGCACCGAAGTGCACCTGCGCCGCAAGAATGGAGAGGCGCTCGACGCCCTGGTGTTCGAAGCGCCGCTGATCGACGCCCGCGGCCAGCATGCCGGCTGGATGGGCTCCGTGCTCGACATCACCGAGCAGAAGCGGGCACGGGAGCAGGCCCGGCAGCAGGAAGAACGCCTGCAGCAGAGCTCGCGCCTGATCACCATGGGCGAGATGGCGTCCACCCTGGCCCACGAACTCAACCAGCCGCTGGCCGCGATCGCCAGCTACAACTCGGGCTGCATGAACCGCCTGCAGGACGAGCGGCCGATCGATCGCGGCGAGCTGCTCGACATCCACGAGCGCATCGCCCGCCAGGCCCGACGCGCCGGCGAGATCATCAGACGCGTGCATGATTTCGTGCGCCGCTCCGAACCCAAGCGCGAGCCGCTCGAGCTCAACGCGGTGATCCGAGATGCGATTGGCCTGATCGAGGCGGACGCACGCAAGCGCCAGATGGACATACGCGTCAAGCTCACCGATCCGATGCCGCAGATCGAGGCTGATGCGGTGATGATCGAGCAGATCGTGGTGAATCTGGTACGCAACGCAATGGATGCGATGCGCGACCTGCCCCCCTCCACGCGTGTCGTCGAAGTGCGCTCTGCACGTGAAGGCCGCTTCGCCACCGTGTCGATTTCCGACCGCGGCGCGGGCATCCCGGCCGAGATCGCAGCACGTCTGTTCGAGCCCTTCTTCACCACAAAGCCCGAAGGCATGGGCATGGGCCTGAACATCTGCCGCTCGATCGCCGAGCTCCACCATGGCCGTCTGGGCTTCGAAGTCAGAGCGGGCGGCGGTACCATCTTCACCCTGTCGCTTCCGCTGGACTCCCCCGCATGAACCCTGCCTGCACCCATATCGTCGACGACGACGAAGCCATCCGCGACGCGCTCGAGTGGCTATTCAAGACGCGCGGCGTGAGCTGCCGCACGTGGCCATCGGGCGAGCGCTTCCTCGACGTCTGGCAGCCCGACTGGCGCGGCTGCATCGTGCTCGACATCCGCATGCAGGGCATGAGCGGCCTGGAATGCTTCGACACCCTGCTCGCGCGCGGCTGCCAGCTGCCGGTGATCTTCATCACCGGCCACGGCGACGTGCCGATGGCGGTCTCGGCGCTCAAGAAGGGCGCCTTCCATTTCATCGAGAAACCCTTCAACGACCACGACCTGGTCGATCTGGTGGAAAAGGCGCTTGCCGCCGACCACGATCGCCAGCGTGTCGCCGCCAGCCGCGAAACAATCGAGGCCCGGCTCGCCACGCTCACCCAGCGCGAGCGCGAGGTGATGGAGTTGATCCTGGAGGGCAAGTACAACAAGGTGATCGCCGACGAGCTGTCGATCTCGATGCGCACGGTCGAGGCGCACCGCTCACGCATCTTCGACAAGATGGACGTGCGCTCGGCGGTCGAACTGGCCCAGCTGCTGACCGTACTGCGCACCTGAGGCGGCAGGCCGCGCGCTGTCAGTCGCCGCCCTCGCCCACCCCATGCAGCCAGCGCGGCAGCACGCCGTCTTCATGGGGTGGGCAGGCAAATGCCACACTCACCCCGATCCCGCCGACCCAGGCCGGCTCGCCATCCACCCACAACACCGGCAGCCGGTCGCGCAACCAGGCCGGAATCCCGGCCTCCTGGCACAGCTTGCGAAACGCGCGCCGCGGCCGGGCAGCGTCCAGACGCAGACGCATGCCGGGTGTGCGCAGCCCGAGCCGAACTTCGGTCGCAGCGTCGAGCGCCGTACGGCTCAATCCGGCGCCCGTCGCAGCGTCGAAACACACCCGTGCACCGCCCCAGGCCAGCACCGCTTCGCCGCACCAGCGCTGCCCGACGGGCACCGCCGCTGCCGCGGGTTCCAGCCACACATCATCCCGATAGGCGCAGCACGCCCACTCGCCCAGGGCCAGGCGCAGGGGATGATCCATGGGACACGCGCGCAACTGGCGCAGCGCTTCGTCGAGCTTCGCACGAGACGGCGCCGGCGCTGCACGCCGCTGCAGCAGCCAGCGCATCAGGTTGGCCTGGCGCGCGGGGCTGAGCGCGAGCAGCCCGCGCCGGCTCAGGACCGCGCCCCCGCACGCCGCGGCATCACCGGCGGCAAGCTCGCCGAGCAGATCGTCAGCATCGGCAAAGTGCGCCGCCGCGCGCGCGAGCGCTGGCACCGCAGCGGGAAACAGCAGCTCGGCCACCGGCAGCAGGCGGTGGCGGATCGCGTTGCGGGTGAAATGGAGCGCGGCGTTGCTCTCGTCCTCGACCCAATCGAGCCGCGCGCGCCGCGCCCAGTCCTCGATGTGCGCACGACGTAGCTCGAGCAGCGGCCGCAGGCGGCCCGGCCGAACACCCGAGGCCGCGCTCGCCACCCGCATCGCCGCTGCGCCGCGCACACCGGTACCCCGCAAGAGGCGGAACAGCAGGGTTTCGGCCTGGTCGTCCTGATGGTGGCCGAACGCCAGCCAGTCACAGGCCACCGTGTCGAGCGCCGCGTGACGCGCCGCGCGCGCGGCCGCCTCGACACCGTCCGGGTGAAGGCGATCAACCTCGACATGGAAAACCTGCAACGGAACGCCGGCCCGGGCGCAGCGCGCCGCACAGGCCTCGGCCCAGTCGCCGGCATGCGGACTCAGGCCGTGATGAACGTGCGCGGCAGACAGGCGATAACCGAAGCGCGGCTGCAGGCGATGCAGCACCTCGAACAGCACGACCGAGTCGACACCCCCCGACAACGCGCAGCACAGGCGCATGTCGGCCACGACGCCCGCCGCAGCCAGTACGACGGCAATCCGCTCGATCAGTTCGTCAGGGTGTCTCATGCGCGGCGCGCTCCGGGGCGGGAACTCGCATCGCCCTTACGCCGCGCGGGCGGACTCGGCCAACCCGCAGTGGCGTCCGCGTCAGGCCGCCTTTTCCTTGTAGCGCCCGTAGCTCATCAGCTTCTCGTAGCGCTGGGCGACGAGCTCGGACGGCGTCAGCACCTCGAGCTCGCGCAGGGCGTCGGCCAGCGCACGCTTGAGCGACGCCGCCATCGCGCGATAGTCACGGTGCGCGCCGCCGATCGGCTCGTTCACGACCTTGTCGATGAGGTTGAGCGACTTCAGCCGCGTCGCGGTGATGCCCATGGTCTCGGCGGCATCGGCCGCCTTCTCCGCGCTCTTCCACAGGATGGACGCGCACCCCTCGGGCGAGATCACCGAGTAGGTGGAGTACTGCAGCATCAGCACCTGGTCGGCCACCGCGATCGCGAGCGCGCCACCCGAGCCGCCTTCGCCGATGATGGTGCTGATGATCGGGGTCCTGAGCTCGGCCATCAGGTAGATGCTGTGACCGATTGCCTCGGACTGGCCGCGCTCTTCGGCGCCGATGCCGGGGTAGGCGCCCGGGGTGTCGACGAAGGTGAACACCGGCAGCGCGAACTTCTCGGCCAGCTTCATCAGCCGCATCGCCTTGCGATAGCCCTCGGGACGCGGCATGCCGAAGTTGCGTACGATCTTTTCCTTGGTGTCACGCCCCTTCTGGTGGCCGATGACGACGCAGGCCTGGCCATTGAAGCGCGCCAACCCACCGACGATGGCCTTGTCGTCGGCGTAGTTGCGGTCGCCGTGCAGTTCCTGGAAGTCGGTGAAGATCAGGCTTGCGTAGTCGAGCGTGTAGGGACGCTGGGGATGGCGCGCCACATGGGCAATCTGCCAGGGGCTGAGCTTGGCGTAAAGATCCTTGGTGAGCGACTGGCTCTTGGCCTCCAGCCGCTTGATCTCGTCGGAGATGTCGACCGCTGGATCGTCCTGCACGAAACGCAACTGGTCGATTTTTTCCTCGAGTTCGGAGATCGCCGTTTCGAAATCAAGAAAGGTGGTTTTCATCCCGGCCTGTCCAAGTCAAAAAATGTCCGCCATTGTAACGCCAGCGCGGCAGCGGCGCGCGCCGCATGTGCTGCACTGCCGCAGCGACGGCCCCGCAATGACAACGGGGCAGCGCCTTGCGGCGACCGCCCCGTGTCCACGAAACCCCGCCGCAGCGGGGGGTGCTTCAGTCGTTGTTCGCGAAACCCAGCAGGTGCAGCAGGCTGGTGAAGAGGTTGAAGATCGCCACGAACAGCGACACCGTGGCCATGATGTAGTTGGTCTCACCGCCGTGGATGATGTTGCTGGTCTCGAACAGGATGAGGCCAGACATCAGCAGCACGAAGGCGGCCGACACGGTCAGCGACAGCGCAGGGATCTCGAAGAAGATCGCGCCCAGGCCGGCCAGGAAGGCGACGAGGATACCGACGATCAGGAAACCGCCCATGAAGGAGAAGTCCTTCTTGGTCGTCACCGCGTAAGCCGACAGGCCGAGGAAGATCGCCGCGGTGCCTGCCATCGCCTGCATCACGATGCTGGCGCCGTTGGGCAGCGACAGATACGCGGAGATGATCGGCCCGAGCGTGAAGCCCATGAAGCCGGTAAGCGCGAACACGAACACGACGCCCAGACTGCTGTTGCGGAACTTGCTGGTTGCGAACAACAGGCCGAAGTAGCCGAGCAGCGTCACGATGATGCCCAGGCGCGGCGCGCCCATCGCCATCGACAGGCCGGCGGTCAGCGCCGAGAACGCCAGCGTCAGCGACAGCAGCATGTAGGTGTTGCGGATGACCTTGTTGGTCGATAGCACCGACGGTTCGGTGCGGGTCATGGTGGCGAAACGGTTTTCCATGTTCGGATATCCTCCAGTGGGGAATCGATGATTTGTTTTTAGAGCCGCCGCGCATCCCTGCGCGGCGTGGCCCGCTACCTGCAACAGCAGAAGCGCTCGTCAGGCCGACTGCAGGTCAGACTCAGGCCGGTACGACCGCAAGCGAGGCTGCCGTTGCGCGCACTGGACGCTGGTGGCGGCGAACCCGTTGTGCGAGAACACGTGCGACGCGGTCGGCCGCCTCATCGACAGCGGCACGCACCTCGAGTTGGTTGATCGCGAAAACCACGTCAGGCAGGTTGCGCAGCCGCAACTGCACCACACAACGCTTGTCGGTGCCACCCTTGGGGCCATTGACGTCCGCTACCTTCACACGCGCCCATTGGATATGGTCGCGGAAGCGACCAATCGCAAAACGCATCCGGCGAGCCACATACTCACGCAGCGCCGGGGGGGCTTCCACACCATCGCAATGCAGATCGATACGCATGTTCAGTCTCCTTCTGATGTTGGACAGGCACCGTCGAGCCCTCTGCCTCGACGCATACTACCTCTCAGACTGTTCGATAAAATCTCAGTTCCACAGAATTTATATCCTGTTTTTCCGAACAGTCAGCAGCTTCGCCCAAGGGATCCACCGTCATGCTCAACTACAAGCAGCTTCACCATTTCTGGACGGTCGCACGTGCCGGTGGGATCGTGCGCGGCGCGGAACGTTCCGGGCTGGCCCCCCAGACGCTCTCGGGCCAGATCGCCACGCTGGAAACCGATCTCGGCGTAAGCCTCTTCAAGCGCCAGGGGCGCGGCCTGGTCCTGACCGAAACCGGGCGCATGGTGCTGGACTACGCCGAGGAGATCTTTCGCCTGGGCAGCGAACTGGAAGCCGCACTGCAAAGCCGCGCGACCGGACGCGCGGTGCCGTTCCGGGTCGGCATCGCCGACGTCGTGCCCAAGGCCATCGCCTGGCTGCTGCTGGCACCGTCCATGGACCTTCCCGAGCCGATGCGGATCGTTTGCCGCGAGGGCAAGTTCGACGCCCTGCTCGGCGAACTGGCAATCCACAAGCTGGACGTGGTGCTCGCCGACAGCCCGCTTCCGCCGAACATGGATGTGCGCGGCTTCAGCCACGCGCTGGGAGAATCAACGATCGGCTTCTATGTGACGCCGACACTCGCCGGGACACTGCAGGGCGCCTTTCCCGCCAACCTGGACGGCGCTCCGCTGCTGCTCCCCGGCGTCGAAGCCAGCGTGCGCGGTCCCTTGCTGCGCTGGATCGAAGCGGCCGGCATGCGCCCGCGCATCGTCGGCGAATTCGACGACAGCGCGCTCATGCGTGCCTTCGCCGAAGCGGGCGCCGGCATCTTTCCGAGCGCATCGATGGTGGGCGAACAGCTGTGCAGGCAGGCGGGGATGGTCCACCTGGGCAACGCCGATGGCGTGACCGAAACCTACTACGCAATCTCGGTCGAGCGCAGGCTCACACACCCCGCGGTGCGCGCGATCAGCGAGGCCGCGACCGCAAAGCAGAAATTCGTGTGATTTGATTTTCGGCCACGGCCAATCCAGAATCGCGGGCCGAACGGTGACGGAAAACCACCGGCACATGCGGGCGGCGCATCCAACGCCGCCCCGAAGGGCAAGGAACGCAGAAGATGCGTTGTGAAACTTGATGGTGCCGGGAGGGGGACTCGAACCCCCACACCTTGCGGCGGCGGATTTTGAATCCGCTGCGTCTACCGATTCCGCCATCCCGGCACGAGCAGCGCATTATCCACGATCAGGCCACGACCCAGCAAGCTGCAACCACCCCCGACTTTGCTCCACCCGGATACGATGCCCCTCACCCTCAACGATTTCGACTACACACTACCGGCCGAACTCATCGCCCAGGCGCCACTGCCCGAGCGCAGCGCCAGCCGGCTTCTGGTCGTCACCCCTGACGCCGGCACTGCACCCGTGATGGCGGACGCCGTGTTCACCGGCCTGCCCGATCTCGTGCAGCCGGGGGATCTATTGGTCTTCAACGACACACGCGTCATCCACGCCCGCCTGCACGGCGTCAAGGACAGTGGCGGCCAGGTCGAGGTGCTTATCGAACGGGCGGTCGGCCCGCACGAGGCGCTCGCCCAGGTGCGCGCGAGCAAGTCTCCGAGATCAGGCGCCCGACTGCGCCTGGCAGACGCCTTCGACGTCGAGGTATTGGGCCGTGTTGGCGAGTTCTTCCACCTGCGTTTTCCGGCTGGCGAGGACCTGCTCGCGCTGCTCGAGCGTCACGGCAAGCTGCCGCTGCCGCCCTACATCCAGCGCGCCGCAGGCGAAGCCGACGAATCCCGTTACCAGACGGTCTACGCCCGCGAACTGGGCTCGGTGGCCGCGCCCACCGCGGGCCTGCACTTCGACCAGGCCCTGCTCGACCGTCTGGCCGAACGCGGCGCGAAATGCGCCTGGCTCACGCTGCACGTTGGCGCCGGCACCTTCCAGCCGGTGCGGGTGGACGACCTCGGTGAGCACCAGATGCACCGCGAGCGCTACGTCATCCCGCAGGAGACTGTGGACGCCATCGCCGCAGCCCGCGCCGCAGGTGGCCGCGTGATCGCAGTCGGCACCACCAGCATGCGGGCGCTCGAGGCCGCAGCGCAGGACGGCCCGCTCGAGGCCGGCAGCGGCGAAACCGAGATCTTCATCCTGCCCGGCTTCCACTTCCAGGTCGTGGATGCGCTGATCACCAACTTCCACCTGCCCAGATCCACGCTGATGATGCTGGTCTCCGCCTTCGCCGGCATGGACACGATCCGCCGCACCTACGCCCACGCCGTCGAACAGCGCTACCGCTTCTTCAGTTATGGCGACGCAATGTTCATCACCCGCAAGAACGACGCCGAAAACGACAAGCCAAACGATGCAATTTGAACTCCTCACCACCGACGGCGGTGCCCGCCGCGGTCGCCTGACCCTCGCCCACGGCGCGGTCGAAACCCCGGTTTTCATGCCGGTCGGCACCTACGGCACGGTCAAGGCGATGACGCCGGCGATGCTCGCCGACATCGGCGCGCAGATCTGCCTCGGCAACACTTTCCACCTTTGGCTGCGCCCCGGTCTGGACATCATCGCCGCCCACCAGGGCCTGCATCGCTTCATGGCTTGGGACAAGCCCATCCTCACCGACTCGGGCGGCTTCCAGGTGTTCAGCCTGGGCGCGCTGCGCAAGATCACCGAGGAAGGCGTCAAGTTCGCCAGCCCGATCGACGGCGCGAAGCTTTTCCTGACGCCCGAGATCTCGATGCAGATCCAGACCGTGCTGAATTCGGACATCGTGATGATCTTCGACGAATGCACGCCCTACCCCGCCACCCGCGACGAGGCCGCCAAGTCGATGCGCCTGTCGCAGCGCTGGGCCAAGCGCTCGCGCGAAGAGTTCGATCGGCTGGAGAACAGGAACGCGCTCTTCGGCATCGTCCAGGGCGGGATGTACGAGGACTTGCGCGACGAGTCACAGGCCGCGCTGGAGGAGATCGGCTTCCACGGCTTCGCCATCGGCGGCCTGTCGGTCGGCGAACCCAAGGAAGACATGGCGCGCATCCTCGCCCACACCGCGCCGCGGCTGCCGCAGGCCAAGCCGCGCTACCTCATGGGCGTAGGCACGCCGGAGGACATCGTCGAGGGCGTCGCCGCCGGCATCGACATGTTCGACTGCGTGATGCCCACGCGCAACGCCCGCAACGGCTGGCTATTCACCCGCTACGGCGACATCAAGATCAAGAACGCGGTGCACAAGGCCGACACCCGGCCGCTCGATGCGTCCTGTGACTGCTACACCTGCCGTAACTTCAGCCGTGCCTACTTGCACCATCTGCACCGCACCGGCGAAATCCTCGCCAGCATGCTCAACACGGTGCACAACCTGCGCTACTACCAGACCCTGACGTCCGAGCTGCGCGAGGCCATCGCCACCGGCACCTTCGCAGCCTACGTACAGCGCTTCCGCAGCGAGCGTGCCACCGGCACGAACTGAACCCACCGCCCTCGGCGGCGTCTCACCCAGCCGGGCATACCCCCGGCTACTGCTATAATCGAACGCTTTTTTCGCTAACCCGGAGTTACCAACGTGCTGATTTCCAATGCCTACGCCCAAGCAGCGGGCTCTTCCGACCCCACTGGCGGCCTGATGGGCCTGTTGCCCTTGATCCTGATGTTCGTGGTGCTGTGGTTCCTGATGATCCGCCCGCAGATGAAGCGTGCCAAGGAACACAAGGCCATGGTGGAAGCGCTGGCCAAGGGTGACGAAGTGGTGACGGGTGGCGGCATCGCCGGCCGCGTGACCGACGTCGGCGACAGCTTCGTTCAGGTCGAAGTCGCCCCCAACACCGTGGTCGCCGTGCAGAAGCAGGCCGTGGCCACCGTGCTGCCCAAGGGCACGTTGAAGGCACTGTAATCTCCGCAGTACCCCGCGGTACCCCCTACGCAGCACACTGGCGGCCTGTCCGCCAGTGTGCTGCGGGTTCGCTGCAGTCCGCCCTGACTCCGTCTCGTTCCGCCCGCAACTTCGCGGCTCGCAGTCAGCGCCCAGGCTTGCAGCAGGCTTTGCTCCATCCACTTTCCCGCCGACGATGAATCGCTACCCTCTCTGGAAGAACATCCTGATCGGCCTCGTGCTGCTCTGGGGACTGATCTACACCCTGCCCAATTTCTACGGCGAGGTGCCGGCGGTGCAGGTATCCAGCGCCAAGGCCACGCTCAAGCTCGACGCCGCCGCCGCGACCGACCGTATCGCCAGCGCACTCAAGGCCGCCGGCATCGAGAACACCGGCATCTTCTCCGACGCGACCAGCGTACGTGCCCGCTTCGCGGACACCGATACGCAGTTGCGCGCGAAGGACGCGATCGAGCAGGCCTTCAACCCGGATGCGTCTGACCCGTCCTACGTGGTGGCGCTCAACCTGCTGTCGGCGTCACCGAGCTGGCTGACCGCGATCCAGGCCCTGCCGATGTATCTCGGCCTCGACCTCCGTGGCGGCGTGCACTTCCTGCTCGAAGTCGACATGCCGGGCGCACTCACCAAGCGCCTGGACTCCACCACCGGCGACCTGCGCACCCTGATGCGCGACAAGAGTGTCCGCCACGCCGGCATCACCCGCGAAGGCAATACCGTGGTGATCCGCTTCCGCGACGAGGAGCAGCGTGAAGCCGGCCGCCGCGCCATCCAGGACAGTACCGCCGACCTTCAACTCGCCGATCGCAACGACGCTGCCGACGACTTCAAGCTGATCGCCACGCTCACCGCGCAGGCGCAGCAGACGATGCGCGACTTCGCGATCAAGCAGAACATCACCACCCTGCACAACCGCATCAACGAGCTCGGCGTCGCCGAGCCGGTGATCCAGCAGCAGGGCGCCGAACGCATCGTCGTGCAGTTGCCCGGCGTGCAGGACGTGGCCAAGGCCAAGGACATCCTCGGCCGTACCGCGACCCTGGAAGTGCGCATGGTGGACGACACCCCGGGCGCGATCGAGCAGGCGCTCGCCGGCAGCGTGCCCTTCGGCACCGAGCTCTACACCGAGCGCGGCGGCTCGCCGCTGCTCGTGCAAAAGCAGGTCGTGCTCACCGGCGACCGCCTCACCGACGCTCAGCCCGGCTTCGACGGGCAGACCAACGAGCCCGCGGTGCACCTCACGCTGGACGCCGCCGGCGCGCGCATATTCCGCGACGTCACGCGCGAGAGCGTCGGCAAGCGCATGGCCATCCTGCTGTTCGAGAAGGGCAAGGGCGAGGTCGTCACCGCACCGGTCATCCGCAGCGAAATCGGCGGCGGTCGCGTGCAGATCTCCGGCAGCATGAGCACGGTCGAGGCCAATGACGTCGCGCTGCTGCTGCGCGCCGGTTCGCTGGCCGCGCCGATGGAGATCATCGAGGAACGCACCGTCGGACCCAGCCTGGGCGCAGAAAACATCCAGAAGGGCTTCAACTCGACGCTGTGGGGCTTCCTCGCGATCGTCGTGTTCATGTGCGCGTACTACATGCTGTTCGGCCTGGTGTCGTCGATCGCGCTAGCCGCCAACCTGCTGCTGCTTGTGGCGCTGCTGTCGCTGCTGCAGGCGACGCTGACCCTGCCCGGCATCGCTGCGATGGCGCTGACCCTGGGCATGGCGATCGACGCCAATGTGCTGATCAACGAGCGCATCCGCGAGGAACTACGCAACGGCGCGAGCCCGCAGGCGGCAATCTCTGCCGGCTACGACCGTGCCTGGGACACCATCCTCGACTCCAACATCACGACGCTGATCGCCGGCATTGCCTTGCTGGTGTTCGGCTCCGGTCCGGTGCGCGGCTTCGCTGTGGTGCACTGCCTGGGCATCCTGACCTCGATGTTCAGCGCGATCCTGGTGTCGCGGATGCTGGTGAACTTCCTCTATGGCCGTCGTCGCAAGGTCGAAAGCCTGTCGATCGGCCAGGTGTGGAAGCCGGAAGGCAAGTAAGCGGACGAACGCACAGGAAACACGATCATGGAATTCTTCCGCATCAAGAAAGACATCCCCTTCATGCGCCACTCGCTGGTGTTCAACGTCATCTCGTTGATCACCTTCCTGCTGGCGGTGTTCTTCCTCACGACTCGCGGCCTTCACCTATCGGTCGAGTTCACCGGGGGCACCCTGGTCGAGGTCAGCTACGCGGAGGCGCCACAGCTCGAAAGGGTCCGCGAGGCGCTGGCAAGCAGTGGCTACCCGGACGCGCAGGTGCAGAATTTCGGTAGCGCACGCGACCTACTGATTCGCCTGCCCAACCGCGAAGACCTGGATACGTCGAGCGTGTCCGAAACGGTCATGAAAACGCTGCAGGAGGTCGGCGGCGCGGCACCCGAACTGCGGCGGGTAGAGTTCGTCGGCCCACAGGTGGGCAAGGAGCTCGCAACGGATGGCGCGATGGCGCTGCTGCTGGTGATCGTGGGCATCATGGTCTACTTGGCGATGCGCTTCGAGTGGCGCTTCGCAGTGTCGGCGATCATCGCCAACCTGCACGATGTGATCATCATCCTGGGCTTCTTCGCCTTCTTCCAGTGGGAATTCTCGCTGCCGGTGCTGGCGGCGGTGCTGGCGGTGCTGGGTTATTCGGTCAACGAGTCGGTGGTCGTGTTCGACCGCGTGCGCGAGACCTTCAGGAAGAAGCGCCACATGACGACGCCGCAGGTGCTGGACCACGCGATCACACGCACGATCTCGCGCACCGTGATCACCCACGGCAGCACGCAGGTAATGGTGCTGTCGATGCTGATCTTCGGCGGCGAGACGCTGTACTACTTCTCACTGGCGCTGACGATCGGCATCTGCTTCGGCATCTACTCGTCAGTGCTGGTGGCAAGCCCGCTGGTGATGTGGCTGGGCGTGTCGCGCGAGCAGTTCGTCAAGCCCAAGAAGGAGAAGGAAGAAGCGGTGGTCTGAGACCGCGGGCTTCCGGATCTGAAAAAGGCGCCGCTACGGCGCCTTTTTTCTTGTCCGCAGAAATCAGCTTCCCGGCAGTTCGCTCGTCCCCGCGACCTGATCGCAGCCGCGCAAGCCTCAGGCCGCGCGAAATCTCAAACTGCAAACACCTGCTTCACCCTGAGCGTTTCGCCACGCTCGGCAAGGCCGATCAGGCGGTCGATGTTGGGATGCTTGCCGGGGTTGCTGCGGGCGTCCTCGGTGTGCTCCGCGTAAAGCTCCAGGCCCTTCTTCGCCGCCTCGGGACTGATCGCGCCGTAAAGCTGGGCGAGGTGGTTATAGACAGAGAGCGAGCCCGCCTGGCCGGGCTTGTTCTCGATGGTGGCGACGACCACGTCGGCGGCGTCGATCAGGTTCAGCGCGGCGAGATGGGAGATGCCGGGCAGGGTTTTCAGGTTGTCGGCGAATGCCATGGGGGCTCCTTGTCGTGACGGCGCCACCGCGAGGGTGGCGCCGGGATCGTGCGAAACACGGGTTGCGCAGCAAGGGCCGGCTTGCGGGGCCGGCCCGGTCGGATAGGGATCAGATGCGGCGCGCGAGTTCAGCGGCCTTGCCGACGTAGCTCGCCGGCGTCATCGCCAGCAGGTGGTCGCGCGCCTCGGCGGGGATGGCCAGCGTGCGCACGAAGTCCTGCAGCGCCTCGCGGGTGATGCCCTTGCCGCGGGTCATCGCCTTCAACTGCTCGTAGGGGTTCTCGATGCCGTAGCGGCGCATCACCGTCTGCACCGGTTCGGCGAGCACCTCCCAGCAGTCGTCGAGGTCGGCCGCCAGGCGGGCGGGCTCGGCCTCGAGCTTGCCCAGGCCGCGCAGGCAGCTGTCGAGCGCGAGCACGGTGTGGCCGAAGCCCACGCCCATGTTGCGCAGCACGGTGGAGTCGGTGAGGTCGCGCTGCATGCGCGAGATCGGCAGCTTCTCGGAGAAGTGCTTGAGCACCGCGTTGGCGAGGCCGAAGTTGCCCTCGGCGTTTTCGAAGTCGATCGGGTTGACCTTGTGCGGCATGGTCGAGGAGCCGACCTCGCCTTCCTTCAACTTCTGCTTGAAGTAGCCGAGCGAGATGTACATCCAGATGTCGCGGCAGGCGTCGATCAACATGGTGTTGGCGCGCGCGATGGCGTCGAAGAGCTCGGCCATGGCGTCGTGCGGCTCGATCTGGATGGTGTATTCGTTGAAGGTGAGGCCGAGCGATTCGATGAAGCGGCGGTTGAACCCTTCCCAGTCGAACGCGGGCCAGGCCGACAGGTGGGCGTTGTAGTTGCCCACCGCACCGTTGAACTTGGCGCACATCGCGACGCCGGCGATGCTGGCGCGCACGCGCATCAGGCGCGCGGCGATGTTGGCCATCTCCTTGCCGAGCGTGGTCGGGCTGGCAGGCTGGCCGTGGGTGCGCGACAGCATCGGCAGGTCGGCGAGCGCGTGCGCCAGTTCACGGAAGCGCGCGATCACCGCGTCGAGCGCCGGCAGCAGCACGCGGTCGCGGCCTTCGGCCAGCATCAGCGCGTGCGAGGTGTTGTTGATGTCTTCCGAGGTGCACGCGAAGTGGATGAACTCGGACACCTTCATCACCTCGGCGTTGTGGCCGAGGCGCTTCTTGAGCCAGTACTCCATCGCCTTGACGTCGTGGTTGGTGATGGCTTCGATCGCCTTCACCGCCTCGCCGTCATCGGTGGAGAACTGCGCCACCACCGCATCGAGTTCGGCCACGGTGGCCGCCGAGAACGGGGCGATCTCCGCGAGCGCGGGCTCGGCGGCGAGCGCCTTCAGCCATTCGACCTCGACGCGCACGCGGTTGCGGATCAGCCCGTGCTCCGAGAAGTGCGCGCGCAGCCCGGCGACCTTGCCGTGGTAACGGCCATCGAGCGGAGACAGGGCGGTGAGCGGGGACGGTGCGGCGTTCGACATGGCGTGGGCTTCCGGAAAAAGCTGGTATTTTAACGCCTCCCCCCTTCGCTGACCGAGAACAAAAGACCGTGAACCCGTCCGAGCGCTATCAGATCGAAGTCACGGCGAGCGCGGAGTACGTCGCCGGGCAATCCCGACCGGAAGACGATCACTACGTGTTCGCGTATCACATCACCGTCCGCAACACCGGCTCGGTTGCCGCGCAGTTGCTTGCGCGTCACTGGGTGATCACCGACGGCAACAACAAGGTGCAGGAGGTGCACGGCCAGGGCGTGATCGGTGAGCAACCCGTGCTCGCGCCCGGAGAGCACTTCCGCTATACCAGCGGCTGCGTGCTGGCGACGCCGGTGGGCACCATGCATGGCACTTACCAGATGATCGCGGCCGACGAACATCGCTTCGAGGCCACGATTCCGCCGTTCATGCTCGCCATGCCGCGAGTGCTACACTGAATCGAAACCCCAGCACGCATTCCCCGGGCATGACCCGGCCTCCGGCGTGGTGACGAAAACCTGATCTGGAGGCAGATCCCTGTTTTTTCGGGCTGATTCCCATGGACATCGTTCATTGCTCGTTCTGCAAGCACGGCAATCCGGCCGACGCGAAGTTCTGCAACGCCTGCGGCTCATCGCTCGCGCTGCAACTCTGCGAGGCGTGCGGCGCGATCGACAATGTCTCGGCAGCCGTCTGCCACAAGTGCGGCCAGCCATTTGCGCCCCGTTCCGGCGTGGCCACGCCGGACGAAGGCGAGGCGCAGAGCGTGACGCCCGCGGCGCAGACGGAAAAACCCGCTCGTCCCAAGCGCAGCCCGTGGAAGCTTTTCGCGCTGCTCGCCCTGATCGTCGCTGGTGCGCTGGTGGTTTACCCCCGCGTCGCAGGGGACGAGGCTCAGTTGCCGGCGATCCACGCGCCCGTGGCAGTCGAGGCAGAGGCAGAGGCAGATTCACCGCCGCCCGATTCGCCCGCAGGGGACGCGACGGAAACGGCTCCGTCTGAAGCTGCCTCAGAAACCACCGACACAGCCCTGCCACCGACCGACGCCGCGCCTTCAGCGAGCGCCACGGAGCCGCTCGAGGACGCACCGGCGCCCCCGACCGAGGCACTGGACGCAGCGCAGGTGGAACCGCCCTCACCCACTGAGACGACGACAGAGTCCGCGCAGGATGAGTCGCCGGCACCCTCGGCCGCAACGCAGCCGACGCAGGCGCCCGCCGCGGACTCGGCAGAACCACCCGCACCCAACCCGCAGACCGCGCCTGCCGGATGCAGTCCGGCCATCGACGCCCTCGGGCTCTGCAAGTAAGGCTTCAGCTACCAAATGAGGGGAAACACCATGATCAGATCTGCCCTGGGCGTGCTCGCCTGCGCAAGTGCACTACTGCAGGCTGCCCCCGCGCTCGCCGCAGCCGAGTACAAGATCGTGACCGCGTCCGAGCGCGGCACCTACATCCAGATTGGCCGCGATCTTGCCAATTTCGTCGCCCCCGCCGCCGACATCACGCTCGAGACCCTGCCTTCGGCCGGCTCCGCCGAGAATGTGCGCCGGCTGCGGTTTGAGCCGGGGGTGAAGTTCGCGCTCGTCCAGTCGGATGTCTACCAGGCCTTCATCGATCAGGCCCGGGAAGGCAACGCCGAGGCAGCGCGGATGGTGAATCCGCTGCGCGTGATCATGCCGCTCTACAACGAAGAGATCTATTTCATCGTCCGCGCCGACGCGCCGCTCGAGCACGTCCATGAGATCAAGGACAGAAAGCTCAACATCGGCCCGCTCGGCAGCGGTACCGCCCTGTCGTCGACGACGCTGTACCGGCTGATGTTCGGCGCGCCGATCGCGGATGAGAACGCGAGCTACCTGAGCAACGAGGACGCGCTGGTGAAGCTCATCACCGACAAGACGCTCGACGTCGTCGTCGTCGTCGCCGGCCAGCCCGCCAAACTGCTGACCGAGATGAAGCCCGAGGTGCGCCAGTACATCAAGCTGCTGAAGCTCGACCCGGAGCATGAAAGCAGCCGTGCCGCGCTCGCCACATACTTCCCGGCAACCATCAGCGCCGCGAACTATCCCAACCTGTTAAGCGCGGACACCGCCGGCATCGCGGTGAAGGCGTTCCTGGTGACCTACAACTACACCGGCCCGGAAACCGTCCAGTATCTGCGCCAGTTCGCGCAGTCGCTGTGCCGCAACTTCCCGCGGCTTCAGTCGGACGGCCACCCCAAGTGGAAGGAGGTGGCACTCGCGCTACCCGCGCTGGGCAAGGGCTGGACCTATTCGACCGCCACCGAGCGCCACCTGCGCGCCTGCATCGAGCAGGGGCCGTCCGCGTTCACGGCGCCTAAGCGGGCGAACTGCACGCAGCAGGAGCGCGTACTCGGGCTGTGTAACTGAGCTCGCACCGCTGGGGGCATGGGCCGTCTCGGCGCCACATCGCGGATGAAGCCTGCGACGAGCGCACAGAAGAAAACAGCCCTGCGGTCGTCGTGATCCGCGGGGCTGCGTTACGGACGGCGGCGCTCAGCTCCGATAGTCGGCGTTGATCTTCACGTAGTCATACGAGAAATCGCAGGTCCACACCGTAGCCGCCGCGTCACCGCGCGCGAGGTCGATGCGCACCGTGAGTTCGGCGTGCTTCATGATCCGCGAACCAGCCTCCTCGACGTAGCTCGCGGCGCGCCCGCCCAGTTCGGCGACCAGCACGGTCTCGTCCGGATTGCCCAGCCACACGCGCAGTTTCGACACATCGAGGTCGTCGATGCCGGCGTAGCCGATCGCCGCCAGAATGCGGCCGAGGTTGGGGTCGGAGGCGAAGAAGGCGGTCTTGACCAGCGGCGAATGCGCCACTGCGTAGCCGACCTTGCGGCACTCGTCGCGATCCTTGCCCCCCTCCACCGCGATCGTCATGAACTTGGTCGCGCCCTCGCCGTCGCGCACGATGGCCTGCGCGAGCGCAACCGAGACCTCGACCACGGCGTCGCGCAGCAGCGTGTAGTCGGCGCTGGCCGCGTCGGTGATCTCGGCGTTGCCGGCGGCGGCGGTGGCGATGACGATGAAGGAGTCGTTGGTCGAGGTGTCGCCGTCCACGGTGATGCTGTTGAAGGACAGGTCGGCCGCCTCCCTGGCCAGGCCGTCGAGCAGCGCCTGCGAGACCGCAGCGTCGCAGGCGAGGAAGCCGAGCATGGTCGCCATGTTGGGTTTGATCATGCCGGCGCCCTTGCTGATCCCGGTCAACGTCACCGTCTTGCCGCCGATCTGCACCTGTTTCGACACCGCCTTGGCCAGGGTGTCGGTGGTCATGATCGCGTGCGCGGCATCGAACCAGCCATCGGCACGCAGGTCGGCCACCGCCTTCGGCAGGCCGGCGACCAGGCGATCGACCGGCAGCGGCTCGAGGATCACGCCGGTCGAGAACGGCAGCACCTGCTCCGTGCGCAGCCCCATCTGCTGCGCGAGCGCAGCGCAGGTGGCCTGCGCGTTGGCCAGGCCCGGCTCGCCCGTGCCGGCGTTGGCAACGCCAGTGTTGATCACCAGCGCGCGGATCGCGCCGCCGGGGATATGGGCCTTGCACAGTTGCACCGGCGCGGCGCAGAAACGGTTCTTGGTGAACACGCCGGCTACGCGGCTACCCGCAGCGAGTTCGATCACGGTGAGGTCGCGACGATTGACCTTGCGGATGCCGGCCTCGGCGACGCCGAGGCGCACGCCCTGCACGGGCTTCAGGTCTGCGGGATTCGGGGTGACGAGATTGACGGCCATGCGGTTCTCCGAAAGATGCACCATGCCGCGGGCAAGCGCCGACGCGGATCGCCGAGAGGCGAATTGATAGGGGCCGAATGATAGCGGATTCAACAGCTACTCATACCCCCAGCCCTCACCGCAATGAGCGGGCCTATACACATGTAACGAAACGTATACACCCTCGACGGCGACCACCAACGACACCTTTTTTCCTTTTACTCCAGTGCCTTAACCTCCTTCCACGACGATTGCACGGGGCGTCTGCGGGCCACTGTGTAACGAAGCTAGGCAGTTCCCGTTCGCTGCGAGACCGGATTCGGCCCTCGACAGCCCTGGCAAGCCCGGCAGCTATGGCATTTGCCTGCGATGGCCCGACAGTTGCTTTAGCCCCTGTGGGACAAGGCGTGGTGCCTTGCCTAATCCAATCAGCGGAGGAAGCGATGAAGCGGACCATGATCGCGAGCGCAATCGCGCTTGCATTCGGCTTTACGACGCCGGCAATGGCAAATCCGACCAACACCCTCGAAAACCGTAACGAGGACATCAGTCAAACCGCAACCGCCCAGTCCACCCTGGACGGCAAGGGCGCCTCGGCCAACGAGTATTCGAGCGCCACGTTCAACGACAACAGCACCGACACCCGCACGAACACAGTCTCGACCGACAACTCCGACAACAGCACCACCAACAAGACCTACTCGATCGACAGGTCCGACAACAGCAGCAGCACCAGTTCGGCCGCATTCGACAACTCGGATAGCAGCACGACGAACAGGACCTACTCGCTCGACCGATCCGACAACAGCACCACGACCAAGACCAAGACGGTCAGCAACGCCAACGACAACGGCGACAACCGCGACAACCGCGGCAGGGCCTTCGCCAGCGATTACGGCGCCGCAGCAAACAACAACTCCACCGCCTCCACCAGCGTCAGCGATGCCTGGAACTCCAGCAGTGCGGTGGCCATGTCAAAGCTCGAAGGTTCCGTCTCGAGGATCGGGGTGCATGGGCTCGGCAACAGCGCCTGGAACGTCGGCAGCGCCAATGGCGGTAACGGTGGCAAGGGCGGCGGTGGCGATGGCGGCAAGGCGGTTGGCGGCAATGCCTATGGCGCCAACGGCGCCGACGGCGGCAACGGCGGCATGGCCATGGGCGGCAAGGGCGGCGGCGGTGATGCGACCGCTGCGGCGCTCGGCGGTTCGGCCAAGGGCGGCTCCGCAGACTCGGGCAAGGCCTGGGGTGCGAATGGCGGCGAAGCCGATGCCAGGAACATGAGCCTGGCTGGCTCCGGCAAGGGCGCTGGCGCCGACGCAGGTGCGATCGCCATGTCCGACGCGGACGGCGGCAGGGCGTCGAGCCGGGCCGGTGGCAGTGGCGCCGATGCAGCATCGGGTGGTGAGGCCGGTTCCTGGGCAGAAGCCGCTTCTTCGACCGCCAATGCGCGTGGCCGTGGCAACGACACGGCGACCGCCAGCAACGCGGCCGACTCGACCGGCGGCACAGGCGGTGCAGGCGGCGCCGCCAGCTCCGCGGGCGGTACCAGTGGCGATGCAGCCGCCAACGGCGGCAGCAACACACAGACTGCCACGGCGATGGGCGGTGCCGGCACATCGGGTAGCGCTTCCGCGACCGGCAACGCCGCAGCCAACGGCGGCAACGGCGGCGCTGCCACCAGCGGCGACGCCGCCGCGGCCGACGGCACCGGCGGTACGGCAACCGCTTCCGCGACCAGCGGCAACGGCACCGGCGGCAACGCGACCGGCGGTAATGGTGGCGACGGCGGTGCGGGCGGAGCGGTTGCTGGTGGCGCCGCCACTGGCGGCGGCGGCACCGGTGGAACCGGCGGCGCGGGCGGCGCAGGCGGCAGCGTGGCGGTCAGCGCGGGCGAGTTCAACATGTCCAACTCGCTCAGCGGCAGCCTCGGCGGCGCAGCCGGCATCACCATCGTGTCCCAGAACACCGGGATCGGCGCCCTTGTGCAGCAGAGCGCAAACGTGCAGGCCAACCTGACCCTGCGCTAAGCCCATCGGGACGACGTCGGGCCTCCCAGCGGGGCCCGGCACCTGGCCCCACGGACACGACAGTTGCGATCAAGCCGCCGGGACAGGGCATGACGCCTTGCCTTGGCACAATCAGCGGAGGAAGAGATGAAACAGACCATGATCGCGAGCGCAATCGCGCTTGCATTCGGTTTTGCAACGCCCGCAATGGCAAACCCGACCAACACGCTGGGTGACGCCAACCTCACCACCAACCAAACGGCCACCGCCCAATCGACGCTGGATGGCAAGGGCGCCTCAGCCAACGAATACTCGACTGCGAACTACACCGACAGCAGCGCCGAAAACACGAACATGAACCTTTCGGTCAACAATTCCGACAACAGCAATTACACGCGGAACGTCACGGTCGACGAGTCGGACAACAGCACCACCAACAAGTCGCTCACGGTCGACAGGTCCGATAGCAGCAGCTACTCGCGCACGACCTCCATCGACGACTCCGACAACAGCACCACCACTCGGTCGAAGACGATCAGCAACGCCAACGGCAACGGTGACAACCGCGCCAACAGCGGCAGTGCATTCGCTCGCGATTATGGCGCTGCGGCGAACAACAACTCCACTGCGTCCACCAGCGTGAGTGACGCCTGGAACCGGACCAGCGCGGTGGCGCTGTCCAAGCTTGACGGGTCCGTCTCGCGGATCGGGGTGCATGGCCTCGGCAACAGCGCCTGGAATGTGGGCAGCGCGAGCGGCGGCAAGGGCGGCGCGGGCTTTGGTGGCGACGGGGGCAAGGCGGTCGGGGGCATGGCCGGTGGCGGTAACGGCGACGACGGCGGCAACGGCGGCATGGCCATGGGTGGCAAGGGCGACGGCGGCGAAGCCAGGACTGCGGCATATGGCGGGATGGCCAGGGGCGGCTCGGCCGACTCCGGAACCGCCTGGGGCGCGACCGGCGGCGAAGGCGATGCGACGAACCTGAGCAGCGCCTCGTCCGGCAAGGCCTACGGCGGCGATGCCGGCGCCATGGCCAAGGCGAGTGCAGACGCCTCCATGGCCTCCAGCAGCGCTGGCGGCAGCGGCGCGGACGGTGGCTCGGGCGGCGCCGCCGGCGCCTGGGCGACGGCGAGTGACGCACGCGCCCGTGCACGTGGCCGCGGCGACGACAGCGCGGACGCAAGCAACATGGCTAGCGCCGCAGGCGGCACGGGCGGTGCTGGCGGGGCGGCCGACTCGACCGGCGGCTCGTCCGGCGCTTCGAGTGCGAACGGCGGTAGCAACGACCAGATGGCTTCGGCCACCGGCGGAGCAGGCACCACCGGCGACGCATCAGCGGACGGCACGGCCAATGCCACCGGCGGAACCGGCGGCAATGCGACCACCGGCAACGCCACCGCTGGGGCAGGTAACGGCGGTGCAGCGAATGCCTCCGCGACAAGCGGTGACGGCACCGGCGGCAGCGCGACTGGCGGTGGTGGCGGCGCCGGCGGCGCGGGTGGCGCAGTCGCGGGTGGCGCAGTCGCGGGTGGCGCAGCCACGGGCGGCGACGCTGCGGGCGGCACCGGAGGCAATGGGGGTAACGGCGGCACCGTGATGGTGGATGCCGGCCAGTTCAACCTGTCCAACTCGCTGAGCGGCAGCCTCGACGGCGCGGCGGGGATCACGATCCTGTCCCAGAACAGCGGGATTGGCGCCCTGGTGCAGCAAAGCGCGAACGTGCAGGCCAACCTGACACTGCGGTAAGCCTGTCGTAGCGGCGCCGGCCCGATCAGTGGGGCCGGCGCCCGCTTCGCATCATCAAGGAGCGAGACAATGAAGCACGCACCATCAATGATCGCGCTAAGCGTCGCGCTGCTCGCCACATGCGGATCGTCTGGCATCGTGCGCGCGGCCGGCAACGAGGCCGGCGTCGCGTTGCTTGCATTCTCACAGGGTCCGAGCGTCGTCGATAACGCGGTCCTTGCCGAACAGCGCGGCGGCGCCGACGTGCATGAAGTACAACTCAGCAAGATCTGGGCGAACGGCAGCGTCAGCGAAGTTCAGGCCTACGATCTGGTCACCGGCAGCAACATCGTCTCGGAGGGCTCGCTGGCCAACGCCTCCGGCATGCCGATGCTGATTCAGAACTCCGGCAACGGCGTCCTGATCCAGAACGCAGTCATCCTCAACGTCGAGGTCCGCTAGCCGGGGTCACCGCAACCATGCCGAAGCGTTTGCTCCCGCCCGTTCTCATCTCCGCCGTGGTCGCGATCACAGCGCTCGGGGCCACGGCGGCCCTTGCCGACAGCCTGCGCATGATCGCACCGCTTGCCGGCACGCTGAACGTCCCGGTGGTCAGCATGAAGGAGGCGCGCTTCTCATCCACGCTGCGCCAGCAGTACGACTTCTCCTGCGGCTCGGCGGCGGTCGCGACGCTGCTGACCCATCACTATGGCCAGACGATGAGCGAGGCCGAGGTCTTCCAGGTGATGTTCGCGAATGGCAACCGCGACAAGATACGCGCCGATGGCTTCTCGATGCTCGACATGAAGCGCTACCTCGATGCACGCGGCTTCCCCACGATCGGCATCGAAGCCTCGCTCGACAAGTTGCTCGAAGCGAAGGTGCCGGCGATCACGCTCATCAACGAGAACGGCTATTCGCACTTCGTCGTCATCAAGGGGGTGCGTGCCGACGAGGTGGTGATCGGCGACCCCGCGACGGGCACCCGGGTGTTGGACCGGGCCCGATTCGAATCCTTCCGGGTCAACGACATCCTCCTGGTCGTCAATGAGCGGCTCGATCTGGCCCGTTTCAATCTCGCGACCGACTGGCGAGTCCGCCCCAAAGCGCCGCTTGCGGATCCGGGGAACCGCAACCTCGCAGATCTGCAGTTGTTGCGGCGCGCGAGCATCGTCGACTTCTGAACGGAGCCCGAAATCATGCCTGCTCTGCGAACGCTTCCGCTTGCGCTTCTGCTCAGCCTGACCTTGGCCGGCACCCCCGCAGGCGCCGGCGAGGGCGTCGGGCTCCCGGATGCTTTGCCTACACCTTCGGCTGATTACGCGGACAATAAGCTCGCCCTGTTCTCGGGCACCGCGCTCGACGACGCCACCCTCGACGCCCAGCGCGGTGGCTTCGCCACCCCCGGTGGGCTGCAGATGAGTTTCGGCATCGAGCGCGCCGTTTACGTAAATGGTGTGCTTGAAAGCACCACCCATCTCAGGCTGGAGGATCTCGGTCAGGTCGTTGCCACCCTGCCGCCCGGTACGACCCTGGCCGTCGTCCAGAACGGGGCGGGGAACAGCTTCGAGACCAGCCTACCGCCCGGCACCCTCGGCACCGTCGTTCAGAACTCCCTCGACGACCAGACCTTGCAGGTGTTCAGTACCATCGACATCACGGTAAACAGCGCTGAATTGCTAAGCGGCATACGGCTCGACATGTCGCTTCAGGATGCGCTGAACCGCTCTTCACTCGCTCGGTGAGGCGTCAGAGGGGCTGCAAGCGCAGGCCCCTCTAACGCCCCACCCGCGAAGCGATCGCGCGCCCCGCTTTGCGGGGCCCTGAACGATAGCTGCATTCGTCAGAGGGTGATGGGGACGCGCAGGGTCAATTGCACATCGGGGGTATCCCGCGTGACGCCGACCCCAACCGAAAGATTGAGCGTCCGCTTGTCATTTAGCCGGTAGGAATAACCGAGGAGCAAGGACCCGAGTTGCACACGAACCCCTTCGGCCTTGGATCCGTCATAGCGGAAGGTTGCATCGGTCTTGCCGACCGACAGGTGGTCGTAGCCAATACTGAACGAGGAGCGCTCGTTCAGGGCGAGCCCCATCCCAAAGTTGAAGCCGAGTACGCCGCCGGGCTGGATCTCGTCGTACGCATAGTTCCCAGGGTCGCTCACGTTGACCAGGTTAGGCGTCACCCCGCTACGCTTGAAGCTGTACTGATAGCTGATGCCGCCAAAGAACACGGCCGGATCCGACGGAATCAGCACGGTAAGACCGGGCGTGAGTGAATAGAAGCCCGAGCCGGTCGGCAATTCGTTCACATTGCCGGTCCGCGCATTCTCGACGGAAAGACTGGTCGCAACCTCGAACGGATCCTTGCCCGTACGCGTCTTGAACCGCAAGGAGGCGATGTAATAGGGTGAATCACCGCCGCCGTCATTGAGTTGGTAACGCCCGATCAGTTCGACGTCGCCAATGTCGTTCGCATCTTCCTTGAAGAACACGCTTCGGACTCGTTCAGGATCGGCAATCTCCCGCCCCCTCACGTCGTCCCAGCGGTACACGTAGGGCAACCGCGCCTCGAGCTCGAAGCGATTTGTGATGCCGCGCCGAAAGCTGAGGGTACCGGTCAAGGAATTCGACTTCACGTTGCGAACGTCGATGAGGCCGATAATGATCGCGGGAATGATCGTATAGCCGACCAGAGCAATCTTGTCCGACGACGAGTACTGATACTGCAGGGAAGGCTCGAAGATCGTCGTGCCCGGCTTGGTCAGCACCCCCGGCTGTTCGAAGATCGGCGCCACTTCAGGCGGGCGCTCCCGGGCTGCCGGGGCCTGCCCGACCGGCCGGCCGTCCTCGGCCTGCGCAATCGGACCAACACCGCCGGCTGCCGGCTGCCTGGGCGCCGCGACCTGCATACTCGCCGCTTGCCCGTTTCCTGCTTGGGCAGGCGCATTGCCCCGCCCTCTCGCTTCCAGGCGCACTGTCCGCCGCAGCTCGTCGAGCGCCGCACGCTGTGCGTCGAGTTCGCGCTGCAGGCTTTCAATTTTTCGGACCTGCGTCTCGAGTTGCTCGGCGACGTCGCCACCCGTCTCCTGGGCCAATCCAGAGCCTGCGCCCCCAGCGAGCAGGATGGCGGCGATCCCGGGCGCGAGCCGCGGACATTTGCATGATGAACGGCGCATTTGACCCCCTTCGACGTTGAAACTCGCTTTGACTGGAACCCGGCTAGAGCACGATCTTCAGGCGATCGATCATGCGGTAAAGCGTCACCCGCGATACCCCGAGCTGGCGGGCGGTCGCGGAAACGTTGTTGCGGCATTTCTTGAGGCTGGCTTCGATCAGTTCGCGCTCGACCGCCGTGCGCCGTTCGCCGAGCGTGCTGTCCACGCTGCCGACCACTTCGACCAGACCGAGATCGGCGGGCGTGAGAAGGCGGTTGTCGCTCATCACGAGTGCATGCTGAACCCGGTTGCGAAGCTCGCGAACATTGCCGGGCCAGGAGTGCGCCATCATCGCGTTCATCGCCGCGGAGCTGAATCCCCGTGCCTGCGCGCCCTTGCCACGACACTCCTCGAACACCTGCTGCGCCAGTGCAGGAAGATCCTCGACACGTTCACGGAGCGCGGGCACCTTGAGGCGGACGACATTCAGCCGGTAAAACAGATCCTCCCGGAATCGCCCGTCCGAAACCGCACGCGCCAGATCCACATGGGTGGCGGCGATGACCCGTACATCGACGTGCAGTCGTTCGGTGGAACCAACCCGGGTGATCGTCCTGTCCTGAAGCGCCCGCAGCAAACTGGCCTGCATCTCGAGCGGCAGGTCGCCAATCTCGTCGAGGAATAACACGCCACCACTCGCGGCCTCGACGTTTCCCACCTTGCGCTGGCTGGCGCCAGTGAACGCGCCACGCTCGTAGCCAAAGAGTTCGGAATGGATCAAGCCGGGTGAAATCGCGCCACAGTTCATCGCGATGAACGGGCCGTGGGCGCGCGCCGAATAGCGATGTATCGCGCGCGCGACGAGCTCCTTGCCGCTCCCCGACTCGCCGCCAATCAACACCGGCGCATCGACCGTGATGACCTTGTCGATCTGGCGGTAGAGCTGGCGCATCTTCGGACTGCTGCCGGTCATGCCGTAGGCGCCGAGGTCGCTGCACTGCCCCACCTCGCTCCGAAGCAGCGCTGCCTTGCCATGGGCGTGGCCAAGGGTGCAGCCGAGGCGGGCGCGGTCGAGCGGCAGCGAGTGGAAGTCATGGAAGTTTCTCAGCACTTCCGGGCTGAGCCGCTCTCCGCGCAAGAGGCCTTCCTCGAGCAGAGCGATCCACTCAACATCAGGGCGAGCCAGCAGTTGGTCGAGTTCTGCCGCGGGCCATGCGTGGGGCGAATCGAAGGCGACCAGACCAATGATCGCGGGATCCCGGCTCAAGGCCTTGAGCGCGGCATCGATCGTCGACACCATCTGAAATGCCCAGCCCGCCAATCCGAGCGCCTCAAGTTCGGCGAAGATGACGCCCGAACCGTCCAGCACCAAGCCGCGACGCTGCAACTTCACTCTTCCGACCTCCGGCGCGTCGCCTTCGGCCGCCCCTGCCCCTGTATCAGTCCTCTGCGCTTTCCCATTTGCACCCTCCTCCGCTGGACTGGCGCCAGCCACGCGCTCTTCGGCCTGAAGCCGTTCGCCCCAGGGAATCCGCACACGAGGCCTCCGGAAAGCCTTCGGACTCCGTTCCCAAGCTGCGAACAAGCATGCTAGACCACCCAGCCAATTGCCTTTTGGCGATAAGTAGCAAATAGCACGCCAAAAACACTAATCCATTGAATCAACGTCGATTTGATGGTTTATGAGGGTTGCGTAAGTACTGAAAGCGGGGGGGGGGTGTAAAAAAAACCGACAGCCTGCTGCAACGGGCCGACCACCGGGTCTCGGGTCCCTTGCGGCTGCGGGTGACGCTCTTGCCCGCGCCGCCCGCATGAAGGCCATCAGATAAGCCGCAGCAGCGCGAGAAGCGCGGCGTTCGAGGCAGATCCCGGCAGGGGGAAGAGGACCACCCGCCGCGGCACGCGGTGGCGCCGGGCTTCGCATCGCACGCGCGGGGGCGTGTCGCAAGACTTCAGTTCAGTTTGCCGTGGCAGTGCTTGTACTTCTTTCCCGAGCCGCAGGGGCAAGGATCGTTGCGACCGACCTTCGGCCCGGCACTCGCCGGTGCCTGCGCACCACCTTCGGCCCCCTCCGCGTTGCCGAGCGCCTCGTCATAGCCGGCGTGCTGATACTTGACGTTCTCGACCTGCTGCGGCATTTCGGCCTCCTCGAGCTGCGACTCGGTGCGCACCTGCACGGTCATCAGCACCTTGGTGACGTCGGCGCGCACGGTGTCGAGCAGGGTTTCGAAGAGTTCGAAGGCCTCGCGCTTGTATTCCTGCTTCGGGTTCTTCTGCGCATAGCCGCGCAGGTGGATGCCCTGGCGCAGGTGGTCGAGCGCGGCGAGGTGCTCGCGCCAGTGGGTGTCGAGGCTCTGCAGCATGACATTGCGCTCGAACTGGTGCCAGGCAGTCGGATCGACGATGGCGGTCTTGGCGGCGTAGGCCTCCTCGCCGGCCTGCACGATGCGCGCAAGGATCGCGTCGTCGTCCAGGCTCGGCTCGGCCTTGAGCCATTCGCCCACCGGCACCTTGAGCTGGCATTCGGCCAGCAGCGCCTGCTCGAGCGCGGGAATCTCCCACTGCTCCTCGACGCTCTCGGCCGGCACGTAGCGGCGGAAGATGTCGTGCAGCACGCCCTGGCGCATGGCGCGGATGGTGTCGGTGATGTCATCGGTCTCGAGCAGTTCGTTGCGCTGCTGGTAGATGACCTTGCGCTGGTCGTTGGCGACGTCGTCGTACTCGAGGAGCTGCTTGCGGATGTCGAAGTTGCGCTGCTCGACCTTGCGCTGCGCCGACTCGAGCGAGCGCGTGACCATCGCATGCTCGATCGCCTCGCCCTCGGGCATCTTCAGGCGGACCATGATCGCGTTCAGGCGCTCGCCGGCGAAGATCTTCATCAGCGGATCTTCCAGCGACAGGTAGAAGCGGCTCGAACCCGCATCACCCTGGCGACCGGAGCGGCCGCGCAACTGGTTGTCGATGCGGCGCGATTCGTGACGCTCGGTGCCGATAATGTGCAGGCCGCCAGCGGCGATCACCTGGTCATGCACCTTTTGCCATTCGGCACGCAGCGTGGTGATCTTCGCTTCCTTTTCCGCGTCGGACAGGGTCTCGTCCTCGCGCACCAGAGCGACCGGCTTCTCGATGTTGCCGCCGAGCACGATGTCGGTACCGCGGCCGGCCATGTTGGTGGCGATCGTGACCATACCCGGACGACCGGCCTGGGCGACGATCTGCGCTTCGCTCTCATGCTGCTTGGCATTAAGCACCTGATGCTCGATCTTCGCCTTCGTCAGCACTGACGAGAGCAGTTCGTTGGTCTCGATCGAGGTCGTGCCCACCAGCACCGGCTGACCGCGCTCGACGCAGGCACGGATGTCCTCGACGACCGCGTCCCACTTCTCGTTCGCGGTGCGATAGACCTTGTCGTTGCCGTCCTTGCGCTGCATCGGCCGGTTGGTCGGGATGACCACCGTCTCGAGGCTGTAGATCGAGTGGAACTCGAAGGCCTCGGTGTCGGCGGTGCCGGTCATGCCGGCGAGCTTGCCGTACATGCGGAAGTAGTTCTGGAAGGTGATCGAGGCCAGGGTCTGGTTCTCGGCCTGGATGCGCACGCCTTCCTTGGCCTCGACCGCCTGATGCAGGCCGTCGGACCAGCGCCGGCCGGGCATCAGGCGGCCGGTGAATTCGTCGACGATGACGACCTCGCCGTTCTGCACCACGTACTGCTGGTCCTTGTGGTACAGCGCATGGGCGCGCAGCGCGGCGTAGAGGTGATGTACCAGCAGGATGTTGGCCGGATCGTACAAGCCACCACCCTCGGCGAGCAGCCCCATGCGCACGAGGATCTGCTCTGCGGTCTCGTGCCCCTGCTCGGTCAGCAGCACCTGGTGCGCCTTGAGGTCGACCGTGTAGTCGCCCGCATCGAGCACCTCGTCCTTGTCGTCGAGGCCACCTTCCTGCTTCTTCAGCATCGGCGCGACCTGGTTCATCTTCAGGTAGAGCTCGGTGTGATCCTCGGCCTGGCCGGAGATGATCAGCGGCGTGCGCGCCTCGTCGATCAGGATGGAGTCGACCTCGTCCACGATCGCGAAGTTGAGCACGCGCTGCACGCGCTCACTGACCGCGTAGACCATGTTGTCGCGCAGGTAGTCGAAGCCGAACTCGTTGTTGGTGCCGTAGGTGATGTCGGCAGCGTAGGCGGCCTGCTTCTGCTCGTGCGTCATGCGCGACATGTTGCAGCCGGTGGTCATCCCCAGGAAGCCGTAGATGCGGCCCATCCACTCGGCGTCACGGCTGGCGAGGTAGTCGTTCACCGTGATGACGTGCACACCTTTGCCCGACAGCGCATTGAGGTAGGCGGGCAGCGTGGCGACCAGGGTCTTGCCCTCGCCGGTGCGCATCTCGGCGATCTTGCCGTTGTGCAGCACCATGCCACCGACGAGCTGGACGTCGAAGTGACGCATGCCGTGCACCCGCTTGCCGGCCTCACGCACGACCGCGAAGGCTTCGGGCAGCAGGGCGTCGAGCGTTTCGCCGCTGGCCAGGCGCTCCTTGAATTCGGCGGTCTTGCCGCGCAGCGCCTCGTCGGACAGCGCAGAGACCTCGCCCTCGAGGGCGTTGATCTTGCGCACGGCGTTCATGTACTGGCGGACGAGGCGGTCGTTGCGACTACCGAAGAGTTTCTTGAGCAGGCCGGAGATCATGTTTTGGGTTCGACGTCGATTCGGCAAAGGCGAGAGTTTATCATGGCGCACCCACCCGCCTCATGACGCTTCGCACACCCACCTGATGACCCGGCTGCTCCATCGCTTTCTCGGCAGCGGCGACGCCCTCGCCCGCCTGCAGGACCACGCCGCACGCCTGCGCCGCCTGCAGGGCGCGCTCGACGCCGCATTGCCGCCACAGATGAAGGGGCAGTGCCAGGTCGCGAACCTGAAGGAGGGCACGCTGGTGGTGAGCGCCCAGGGTGGCGCCGCGGCCGTCCGGCTGCGCCAGATGCTTCCGACCCTGGTGGAGCATTTCGCACGCGCCGGACATGCCGTACAGACGATCAAGGTGAAGGTCGCCACCCCGGAGCAGGTGGAATGGCGACGCCCGCCGACCGAGCGCCATATCTCGTCCGAAGCCAAGGCGGGGCTGAGCGCGTTCGCGAGCAGCCTGCCGGAGGATTCGCCACTGCGTGCGTCGCTCGAGCGTCTTGTTCAGCGCGGGAAGGATTGAAGCGCGCAACGCCTTTCGCACAGCGCCGGTGATCGGCGCGCGCTCGGCGCGGCGCCGAGGGAGTTCTTCACGCGATCGGAGCCAGGACACGTTCGATGGCAAACAGCGCCAGGAACACGAACAGCATGACCACCGTCGCGCGAAAGGCCTTCCACGCCCAGGTTTTGTAGCGCGGGTTGCCGGTCAGCGACCACAGGATCACGGAGCCGCCGATCGCCAGCACGGCGAACAGGAGCAGAAAGCGCATGATCAGCATCGGGCGATGCTCCCGGCACGCCAGGGGCCATCAGCCGATCGACAATCGCCAAAGAAAGTGCAACGAGGGTCGTGCGAGCGCTTCATGGGCTTCAGGCGAAGGCAGGCGTCAGCGGCGCGAACTGGTGCGACACGGCGGCCGGCGTGGAAGCATCCTGATCGAAGGTCACGATTTCCCAGGCTTCCTTGTCTTCGAGCAGCACACGCAGGATCTGGTTGTTGAGCCCGTGCCCGGCCTTGTGCGCCGAATACGCTGCCAGCAGCGGATGGCCACACAGGTAGAGGTCACCGATGGCGTCGAGCACCTTGTGCTTCACGAACTCGTCGGCATAGCGCAGGCCCTCGACGTTGAGCACGCGGTACTCGTCCATCACGATCGCGTTTTCGAGGCTGCCGCCGAGCGCCAGGCCGTTGGCCTGCATGAACTCCACGTCCTGCATGAAACCGAAGGTGCGCGCGCGCGCCACATCGCGCACGTAGGACTGCTCGGCAAAGTCGATCGTGACCTGGGTCGAGGTGTTGTCGATCGCCGGATGATTGAACACGATCGAGAACGACAGCTTGAAACCATCGTGGGGCTCGAGCTTCACCCACTTGTCGCCTTCGACGTATTCGACCGGTTTCTTGACGCGCAGGAATTTCTTGGCGGCCTTCTGCTCCTCGATACCGACGGACTGGAGCAGGAAGACGAAGGGCGCCGAGCTGCCGTCGAGGATCGGGATCTCGGGCGCATCGACGTCGACGTGGAGGTTGTCGATGCCCAGCCCGGCGAGCGCCGACATCAAGTGTTCGACGGTGCCGACCTTGTGTCCGCCCTTCTCGAGGCCTGAGCACATGCGCGTGTCGCACACGGCATAGGGGTCGGCCGGCAGGGTCAGCGGCGGGTCGAGATCGACGCGATGAAAGACGATACCGGTGTCGGGCGCTGCGGGACGCAGGGTCAGGGTCACCTTGCGGCCGCCGTGCAGACCGACACCCGTGGCCTTGACGATGGACTTCAGGGTGCGCTGCCTGATCATGTTCTTTTCCTTTTCAGATCAGTCATTTTAGCACGCGACCCAGAGCCGGCCGGGCTATCGGCGCGATGCACGCCGGCTGTTGCGCAAGCGAATGTTGCAAAGCAGCAACCACAATGAAAAACCCGCCCGCAGACCGGAGGCGACAGTCTGCGAGCGGGTTTCGAACGACGCGATCAGTCGGCCTGGCGACGCAGGAAGGCGGGGATGTCGTAGGTGCCGACACCGCTGGTGCTCATCGCCTCGACCGTCGAGCGGCGGCCACTGCGCATGACTGCCGGCACGTCCAGGTTGTTCATGTCGACGCTGCCACCACCCATCGACGGCCCGTAGGTACCGGTGCCCTGCACCACCTGCATCACCGGCTGGCGGGCGGCACGCGGCGCACCCAGGCCAGTGGCGACGACGGTGATTCGGATGCGGTCTTCCATGGTGTCGTCGAACACGGTGCCGTACTTGACGAAGGCTTCCGGCGCGGCAAAGGCCTGCACCGTCTTCACCGCGTCGCGCACCTCGGCCATCTTCAGCGATTTGCTCGCGGTGATGTTGACCAGCACGCAGCGCGCGCCCGACAGCTCGGTGCCTTCGAGCAGCGGCGACACCGCAGCCTGCTCGGCGGCGATGCGGGCGCGGTCGAGGCCGGCGGCTTCGGCCGAACCCATCATCGCGCGCCCCATCTCGGCCATCGCGGTGCGCACGTCCTGGAAGTCGACGTTGACCAGGCCGGGCACGTTGATGATTTCGGCGATGCCACCCACGGCCGAACGCAGCACGTTGTCGGCCGAGCGGAAACACTCCTCGAAGCCGGCGTCGTCGCCATAGACATCGAGCAGCTTGTCGTTGAGCACGACGATCAGCGAATCGACGTGACGGGTGAGTTCCTCGACGCCGCTCTCGGCGACGCGGATGCGGTTCTCGAAATCGAACGGCTTGGTGACCACGGCCACGGTCAGGATGCCCATTTCCTTGGCGATCTCGGCCACGACCGGCGCGGCGCCAGTGCCCGTGCCGCCCCCCATGCCGCCGGTGATGAAGACCATGTGCGCGCCCTCGAGCGCAGCGGAGATGGCCTCACGCGTTTCCTGCGCGGCAGCGCGACCCGCCTCGGGCTTGGAGCCAGCGCCCAGACCGGTGTCGCCCAACTGCACCTTGACCGGGGCCAGGCAGCGCTTGAGCGCCTGCGCATCGGTGTTGGCGGAGATGAAATGCACCCCCTTCACGCCCTCGCGGATCATGTGATCGACCGCGTTGCCCCCGGCACCACCGACTCCGACCACCTTGATCACGGTGCCCGACGGTTCCTTCTCAACGATTTCAAACATTTGCCTCGCCTCCTGATTTGACGGCCCTGCTCAACACCGAACGCCGGCCAGCCTGCATCTAGTATCAGACAAGCAGTCTACTACTAAATAAGCTGAGATAAACCGGCAATCATCCAAATTGATTGCACCTGAAGAACGCGGTCAGAAATTGCGTTCGAACCACGCCTTCATGCGCCCGAAAACCTGCTTCACGGTGCGCGTGTCGCGCGCCTGAAGCCCCCTGCGCCGCTGTGCGGCACCTTCCATCACCAAGCCCATCGCGGTCGAATAGCGCGGCTGGCAGACCACGTCGGCCAGGCCGCCATCGTACTGCGGGGCACCGACGCGCGCCGGCATGTGGAACACGTCCTCGGCAAGCTCGGCCATGCCACACATCACCGCGGAGCCGCCAGTCAGCACGATGCCCGAGGACAGCAGCTCCTCGTAGCCGCTGCGGCGCAGCTCGGCCTGCACCAGCTCGAAGAGCTCGGACACGCGCGGCTCGATCACGTCGGCGAGCGCCTGGCGCGACAGCTTGCGCGGCGGTCGGTCGCCCACGCCGGGCACCTCGATCATCTCTTCCGGATCGGCCATCTGATGCATGGCGACACCGTGGCGGATCTTGATCTCCTCGGCCTCCGAGGTCGGGGTGCGCAGCGCCATCGCGATGTCGTTGGTGATCTGGTCGCCAGCGACCGGGATCACCGCGGTGTGGCGGATCGCGCCCTGGGTGAACACCGCGATGTCGGTAGTTCCGCCGCCGATATCGACCATGCACACGCCGAGTTCCTTCTCGTCCTCGGTCAGCACGGCATGGCTGGAAGCGAGCGGCTGCAGGCTCAGGTCCATGACCTCGAGGCCGCAGCGACGCACGCACTTGATCACGTTCTGCGCCGCCGACACCGCGCCGGTGACGATGTGCACCTTTACTTCGAGACGCACGCCGCTCATGCCGATCGGCTCACGTACGCCACCCTGACCATCGATGATGAATTCCTGGGTGAGGATGTGCAGGATCTGCTGCTCGGCCGGGATCGGCATCGCACGCGCGACCTCGATCACGCGCTCGACGTCCATCGGCGAGACCTCCTTCTCCTTGATCGCGACCGTGCCGCTGGAGTTGAAGCTCTTGATGTGGCTGCCGGCGATGCCGGTATAGACCTCGTGGATCTTGCAGTCGGCCATCATCTCGACCTCCTGCACCACGCGCGAGATCGCATCGACCGTGGCTTCGATGTTCACCACGACGCCGCGCTTGAGACCGTTGGTCGGCTGAGTGCCGAGGCCGACGACGTTGAGCCGTCCGTCGGGCTTGACCTCGGCCACCATGCAGGTGACCTTGGCGGTGCCAATATCCAGTCCGACGATCAGTTCGTTGTATTGCTTGCTCATTGCTTGCCTTTCCTGCCTGCAGGGGCCACGGTCTGCTGCAGCACCGAGGCATCGGCCGGGGTCAGCGCGAATCCACCCGGATAGCGCAGATCCGCGACCCTGATTTCGATATCGATTTCCTTGTGCACGCCCGGCCACACCGCGATGAAGCGCTGTAGCCGCTCGACGAGCGGGGATTTGTCCTGTTCACGACCGAGCACGATCGTCATGCCATTGTCGAGCTGAAGCTGCCAGGCCTCGCGTGCCGACAGCGCGAGGCCGACGAGGCGCACACCCAGCGGCTGCAACATCGACGAGAACTCGCGGTAACGCGCGAGCAGCCAGCCCGACGAACCCTGGGGGCCGTCGAATTGCGGCAGGTCGGCATTCGTGGCGGCAACGAAGACCTCGCCCTGGCGGTTCACCAGGCGCGCGTCGCCGCTCTCCGACACCGTCCAGTAGGCCACCGCGTCATGCTCCTCGATGCGCAGTTCGAGCGCGTCCGGCCAGCGCCGGCGCACCTCGGCCTTGCGCACCCACGGCAGCTTCTCGAAGGTCTCCTTGACCGCCTGCAGATCGACCGTGAAGAAGTTGCCTTGCACCGCCAGACGCGCAGCGTAGTCGAGCTGCTCCTCGGTCACCTGCGCCGGATTGGTCACGACGACGAGCTCCCGCAAAGGGAACAGCGGCCGCGACAGGAACCACACCACCAGCGCCCAGCCGAGCGCCACCGCGGCACACAGCGTAAGCAGATCCGACAGCAGATTGAGCAATGCTGGCCGGTGCCACAGGCCGCGCTCTTCACCGGCGCGCGGCCGCCCGCCCGCTGCCGCACGTGCGGAGCGGATCGAAGCGGGACGCGCGCGCACTTCAGCCAAGGCGGGCTCCATCCAGAATACGCAGGCACAGCGTGGTGAAATCGAGTCCGGCCACGCGCGCGGACATCGGCACCAGCGAGTGCCCGGTCATGCCAGGCGAGGTGTTCATCTCGAGCAGGTAAGGACGGCCGTCTGCGGTCAGGATCAGGTCGGCCCGCCCCCAGCCCCGACAGCCGAGCACGCGCGCCGACTTCAAGATCAGCGCCTGCAGCGTGGCCTCCAGCTCAGCCGGCAAGCCGCAGGGGCAGTCGTAGCGGGTGTCGTCGGTGAAGTACTTGTGCTGGTAATCGTAGTTGCCATCGGGCGCGACGATGCGCACCAGCGGCAGCGCGCGGTCTTCCAGGAAGGGCGCGGTCAGTTCTTCGCCGGCGATGAATTCTTCGGCGATCACGAGGCTGTCGAAGCGCGCGGCGAGTTCCCAGGCCGCCTGCAACTGGCCGGCCTCGGTCACCTTGGTGGCGCCCATGCTCGAGCCTTCATGCGCCGGCTTGACGAAGATCGGCAGACCGAGCTCGGCCGCGACCGCGGCCCAGTCGGTGTCGGCCTCGAGGATCGCGTAGCGCGGAGTGGGCAGGCCGCTGGCCAGCCACACCATCTTGGTGCGCCATTTGTCCATCGACAGCGCGGACGCCATCACGCCGCTACCGGTGTAGGGGATGCCCATCAGTTCCAGGGCGCCCTGCACCGTGCCGTCCTCGCCACCGCGGCCGTGCAGGGCAATGAACACGCGGTCGAAACCTTCTTCCTTCAACGTGTGCAGGTCGCGCTCGGCCGGATCGAAGGCATGCGCATCCACGCCGGCCGCCTGCAGCGCTGCGAGCACCGCCTTGCCCGACATCAGGGACACCTCGCGTTCGGCGGACGAACCACCGAACAGCACCGCAACCTTTCCGAAACGCGCGTTCACACTGCTTCCTCGATGCTCGCGAGCTTGCCCGGCACCGCGCCGATGCTGCCCGCACCCATGGTGATCACCACGTCGCCATCGCGCGCGGCAGAAAGAATCATTCTCGGCATGTCGGCGATATCCTCGACGAACACCGGCTCCACCGTCCCCGCGACGCGGATCGCCCGTGCCAGCGAGCGGCCGTCGGCGGCCACGATCGGCGTCTCGCCGGCGGCATACACCTCGGCGAGCAGCAGCCCATCGACTGTGGACAGCACCTTGACGAAGTCCTCGAAGCAATCGCGGGTGCGGGTATAGCGATGCGGCTGGAAGGCGAGCACCAGGCGGCGGTCGGGGAAGGCCCCGCGCGCCGCGGCGATGGTCGCCGCCATCTCCACAGGATGGTGGCCATAGTCGTCCACCAGCGTGAAGCTGCCGGCCTCGTCGCCGTCCTGGTCGAGCAGCGCCACCTCGCCGTAGCGCTGGAAGCGCCGGCCCACGCCGTTGAACTCGGCGAGCGCCTTGACGATCGCCGCATCAGGCACCTGCACCTCGGTCGCCACGGCGATCGCCGCCAGCGCGTTGAGCACGTTGTGCATGCCCGGCAGGTTGAGCTCGATCGCCAGCCGGGAGGTCGTGCCATTGACGCGGACGCAGTCGAACAACATGCGACCACCGTCGGCGCGCACGTTCTCGGCGCGGATGTTGGCGCTCTCGGACACACCGTAGCGCACGATCTGCTTCGACACCTGCGGGATGATCTCGCGCACGTTGGCATCGTCCGCGCACAGCACCGCCACGCCATAAAAGGGCAGGCGCTGCAGGAAGTCGACGAAGGCCTGTTTCACGCGGCCAAAGTCGTGACCGTAGGTCTCCATGTGGTCGGCGTCGATGTTTGTCACCACCGAGATCACGGGGTTGAGCAGCAGGAAGGACGCGTCGGACTCGTCGGCTTCGGCCACCAGGTAGTCGCCCGTACCCAGACGCGCGTTGGCGCCCGCGGCGTTCAGGCGACCGCCGATCACGAAAGTGGGGTCGATGCCGGCTTCGGCGAGGATGCTGGCCACAAGCGACGTGGTGGTGGTCTTGCCGTGGGTGCCGGCGATGGCGATGCCGTGCTTGAAGCGCATCAGTTCGGCGAGCATCTGCGCACGCGGCACGACCGGAATGTGACGCTCACGCGCGGCGACCACCTCGGGGTTGTCGGCTTTCACTGCGGTCGACACCACGACCACGTCGGCGTCGGCCGTATTCTCCGCGGCATGGCCGCGCACGACATTCGCGCCCATCTTCTGCAGGCGCCGGGTGGCGGCGTTCTCGCCGAGGTCGGACCCGGTGACCCGGTAGCCCTGGTTGACGAGCACCTCGGCGATGCCGCTCATGCCCGAACCGCCGATGCCGACGAAGTGGATGTTCCTGACCTTGTGTTTCATTTCGCGTCTCCGCCAGCCAGTTCGGCGCACACATGCGCCACCGCGACCGCGGCGAGCGGCTTGGCGAGCGCGCGGGCGTGCTCGGCCATGTTCAGCAAGCGGCCACGATCGAGGCTGGAAAGAATGCCCGCCAGACGGTCGGGCGAGAGTTCGGTTTGCGGCAGCAGGTAGGCCCCCCCGCGATCGGCAAGGAAACGGGCATTGCCGGTCTGGTGATCATCCACCGCGTGCGGGAAGGGGACGAGCAGGCTGGCAACGCCGGCTGCGGCGAGTTCGGCCACCGTCAGCGCGCCGGCGCGGCAGATCACCAGATCGGCGTCCGCGTACGCAGCGGCCATGTCGTCGATGAAGGGGCGCAACTCGCCCTCGACCTGCACGCGCGCATAGGCCGCGCGCAGGGCCTCGATCTGGCGCTCGCCGGCCTGGTGCACCACGATCGGACGCGCCTCGGGGTCGAGTCGGGCGAGCGCCTGCGGCACGGCTTCGTTGAGTGCCGCGGCGCCCAGGCTGCCGCCCACGACCAGCACGCGCAGCGGGCCGCTGCGGCCGGTGTAGCGTTCGGCCGGCGGCAGCACCGCGGTGATGTCGGCACGAACCGGATTGCCCAGCCATTCAGCGTTGTCCAGCACTGCCGGAAAACCACTCAGCACCCGGTCGGCCACGCGCGCGAGAACGCGGTTGGCGAGGCCGGCCACCGAATTCTGCTCGTGAAGGACCAGCGGGCGCCCCAGCAAGGACGCCATCATGCCGCCGGGAAAAGTGATGTAGCCACCCATGCCGAGCACCACGTCGGGCTTGACCCGGCGCAGCGCGCGCAGCGCCTGCCAGAAACCGGAAAGCAGGCTTACCGGCAGTAGCAGCTTGCGCAACAGGCCCTTGCCGCGCAGTGCGCCGAAGCGCACCCAGGCGGTCTCGTACCCCCGTTGCGGCACGATCCGCGCCTCCATGCCGTCAGGGTTGCCCATCCACACGATGCGCCAGCCCTGTGCGCGCAGCTCCTCGGCCACCGCGATGCCGGGGAAGATGTGTCCGCCGGTGCCGCCAGCCATGACCATGAGCGTCTTCATGTCCGGCCCCCGCGCATCAACTGGCGGTTTTCCCAGTCGATCCGGAGCAGGATGCCGATCGCCACGCAGTTGGCCACGATGCCCGAGCCGCCGAAGCTCATCAACGGCAGGGTGAGGCCCTTGGTCGGCAGCAGGCCCATGTTCACGCCCATGTTGATGAAGGACTGCACGCCGATCCACAAGCCGATGCCCTGGGCGACCAGGCCGGAAAAATAGCGCTCGAGCTTGATCGCCTCGCGCCCGATCATGAAGGCGCGCTGCACGATGAGGGCGAACAGGATGACCACCACCATCACGCCCACGAACCCGAGCTCCTCGGCAATCACCGCGAGCAGGAAGTCGGTGTGGGCCTCGGGCAGGTAGAAGAGCTTCTCCACGCTGCCACCCAGCCCGACGCCAAACCACTCCCCGCGACCGAAGGCGATCAGCGAGTGCGAGAGCTGGTAGCCCTTGCCGAAGGCGTCCTGCCAGGGGTCCATGAAACCGAAGATGCGGTCCCGACGATAAGGCGAGGTCCAGATCAGCAGCACGAAGCCGATCAGCGCGACCACTGCGAGCAGGATGAACACGCGCACATTGACGCCGCCGAGAAAGAGCACGCCGAAGGCGATCGTGGTGATGACGACGAAGGCGCCGAAGTCCGGCTCGCGCAGCAGCAGGAAGCCCACGAGCAGGATCACCGACATCATCGGCACGAAACCCTTCATGAAACTACCCATGACGTCGAGCTTGCGCACCGTGTAGTCGGCGGCATAGAGCGCGGCGAAGATCTTCATCAGCTCGGAGGGCTGCAGGTTGACCGGTCCGAGCGACAGCCAGCGTTGCGCACCATTTACCTCGCGCCCGACGCCCGGAATCAGCACCACGATCAGCAGGACGACACCCGCGACGAACAGCACTGGCGCCAGTTGCTGCCAGCGCGCCATCGAGAACTGGAAGCTCACCAGCCCGAGGCCGATGCCGATCGCCAGAAACACGGCGTGGCGCATCAGGAAGTAGTGCGACTGGTAATTGGTGAAACGGCTGCCTTCGGCGATCGCGATCGAGGCCGAATAGACCATGACCAGGCCAAGGAGCAGCAACCCCACGACCGACCAGATCAGGATGAGGTCGAGCTCGCGCGCGGGTGCGGACTGGCGGGCCAGGCGTTCGCCCGCCGCGCGCGCCGGGTCGGGCTTGCGCTCGGCGCGATGCAGGAATCCGGAGATGGTGCTGGCGAACTTCATCGCGGCGTGACCCCCGGCAAGCAGCGCGCCGCCGCAATGAAGACCTCGGCGCGGTGCGCGTAGTTACGGAACATGTCGAGGCTTGCGCAGGCCGGCGACAGCAGCACTGCATCGCCCGCCTGGGCGAGCGCGTTGGCGCGCAGCACCGCGGCATCGAGGTCGGCGGCATGTTCGAGCGCCACGCCGCAGCCGGCGACCGCGTGCTCGATGCGCCGGGCGTCGCGCCCGATCAGCACCACGGCGCGGGTCTTGTTCGCGAACACGGGAGCCAGCGGGGAGAAGTCCTGGCCCTTGCCGTCGCCACCGGCGATCAGCACCACCGGGCAATCCATGCCGGCCAAAGCCGCCACCGTGGCACCGACGTTGGTGCCCTTGGAGTCGTCGTAGAAGCGCACGCCGTCGGCACGCTCGGCGATCAGCTCGACCCGGTGCGGCAGACCGCGGAAGGCAAGCAGGCCGTTGATCAGGCGCCGTGGTTCGATGTCGAGCCCGCCCTCGCACAAGGCCAGCGCCGCCAGCGCGTTGGCGGCGTTGTGGCGCCCGGCGAGCGGCAGGTCGGCGAGCGCGAGCAGGCGTTCGTCGCCGCGCATCAGCCAGGCCTGGCCGTCGAGATCGGCGAGCCCGTAATCGTTCGCCGCGGTGGGCACCGAGGTGCCGAAACGGATCACACGACGTCCGGCCTGCGCCATGGCGATCACGCACGCGTCATCGCGATTCAGTACCTGCACGCCCTGGCCCTGGAAGATCGCCGCCTTGGTTGCGGCGTAGGCGTCGAGGTCGGCGTAGCGGTCGAGGTGGTCGTCGGTGACGTTGAGCACGGTCGCCGCCTCGGGCGTCAGCCCGTGCATGGTCTCGATCTGGAAGCTCGACAGCTCGAGCACCCAGCACGCCGGCAGATCGGCGCCGATCTCGAGGCGCCCCATCAGCACGTCGAGCGCTGCAGGGCTGATGTTGCCGGCGGCCACCGCATCAATGCCCGCCGACTGCGCCAGCGCAGCGGTGAGCGCGGTGGTGGTTGTCTTGCCGTTGGTGCCGGTGATGGCGAGGACGCGCGTCTGCGCGCGCACACCGAGCTCGTCCAGCGCCTGCGCGAGCAGGCTCATCTCGCCGGTGACCGGCAGGCCGCGCTGGTGGGCCTCGGCGGCTACACCGACGCGCGGGTCGAGCCCGGGGCTCAGTGCCACCAGCTCGATCCCGTCGAGTACCTCGGCGCCGAACTCGCCGGTGACGATCTCGGCCAGCGGTGCGTCCTCGCGCAGCGCGTCCAGCCCGGGCGGGGTGGCGCGGCTGTCGGCCACGCGCACGCGCGCCCCGCGCAGCGCGCACCAGCGCGCCATCGCGAGACCCGATTCGCCCAGCCCGAGGACGAGAACGTGTTTGCCCGTAAGTTCGCTCATCGCAGTTTCAGCGTCGACAGCCCGAACAGCACCAGCATGATGGTGATGATCCAGAACCGGACCACGACCTGGGTCTCCTTCCAGCCGCTCAGTTCATAGTGGTGATGCAGCGGCGCCATGCGGAAGATGCGTTTGCCGCCGGAGGCCTTGAAATACAGCACCTGCAACATCACCGACAGGGTCTCGGCCACGAACAGGCCGCCCATGATGAAGAGCACGATCTCCTGGCGCACGATCACCGCGATGGTGCCGAGCGCGGCGCCGAGCGCGAGCGCACCGACGTCGCCCATGAAGACTTCCGCCGGATAGGCGTTGAACCACAGGAAGCCAAGGCCCGCGCCGCAGATCGCGCCGCAGAACACCGCGAGCTCGCCCGCGCCCGCCACATAGGGCACACCGAGGTAATTCGAGAATCCGACGTGGCCGGCGACATAGGCGAAGATTGCCAGCGCCCCCGCCACCATCACCGTGGGCATGATCGCCAGGCCGTCGAGGCCGTCGGTCAGGTTCACCGCATGACTGGTGCCGTTGATCACGAAATAGGTCAGCGCGATGAAGCCGAAGATGCCCAGCGGATACGTCACCGCCTTGAAGAAGGGCACGATAAGCTCGGTCTCGGCCGGCGTGCTCGCGGTGAGGCCGAGATAGATCGCCGCGGCGAACGCGATCGCCGAGGTCCACAGGTATTTCCACCGGCTCGCCAGCCCCTTCGGGTCGCGGTGCACCACCTTGCGCCAGTCATCCACCCAGCCCACGGCGCCGAATCCGAGGGTGACGAACAAGGTCACCCACACGTAGTCGTTCTTCAGGTCGCCCCAAAGCAGGATGGTGATGCCGATCGAGATCAGGATCAGCGCGCCACCCATGGTCGGCGTGCCCGCCTTGGTCAGGTGCGACTTGGGGCCGTCGTCGCGAACGGCCTGGCCGATCTTCTTCGCGGCCAGCCAGCGGATGACGCCGGGGCCGGCGATCAGCGAGATCGCCAGCGCGGTGAGGGCGGCGAGCACCGTCCGCAGCGTGATGTAGCCGAAGACGTTGAAGCCACGAATATCCTGGCTGAGCCAGAGAGCAAGTTCCAACAGCATGTCAGGAGCCGGTTTCCTTTGAAGGGGCGGAATTGTGCATTGCCGCAAGCGCGTCCGCCACTCTTTCCATACGCATGAAACGCGAGCCTTTCACGAGCACCACCGAATCTGCATCCAGCCGCGGCGCGAGCGCCTTGACCAGGGCCTCGGGCGAGCCGAAATGGTGCCCGCCCTCGCCGAAGTTGTGCGCCGCTACCGGACTCATTTCGCCGAGCGCGAACAAGCCGTCGACACCCTTGCTCTTGGCGTAACCACCGATCTCGTCATGGACCTGGGCACTGGTCTCGCCGACCTCACCCATGTCACCCAGCACCAGCCAGGTGTGGCCAGGCATCGACGCAAGCACGTCGATGCCGGCGCGCACCGAATCCGGATTGGCGTTGTACGAGTCGTCGAGCACGAGCGCGCCGTTCGGCCCCTCGCGCCGCTGCAGGCGACCGCGGGTGCCGGCGAACTCGGCCAGCCCTTCGGCCACCGCATCGAACGCTACCCCGGCGGCCAGACAGGCCGCGGCCGCTGCAACCGCATTGCGGGCGTTGTGCAGACCCGGCACCTGCAGGGCGAATTCGACCGCCCCGTCGGGGGTGTCGAGTTCGAGCCGCGAACCGAGGCCGCGCAGGGTACACCGGCCGCGCACATCGGCCTCGCGGTCGATACCGAATGTCACAATCCGGCGCGCGGCGTTGAGCTCGCACCAGTACTCGGCGTGCACGTCGTCGGCATTGACCACCGCCACGCCCTCGCTGCCCAGCCCCTGGTAGATCGCGCCCTTTTCCTGCGCGACCTCATCTACGCTGCCCATGCCCTGCAGGTGCGCGCGTTGGGCGTTGTTCACAACCGCGACCGTGGGCTGCGCGAGCCCGGTCAGGTAGGCGATCTCGCCCGGATGGTTCATGCCCATCTCGATCACCGCCGCGCGATGGAAATCCCGCAACTCGAGCAGGGTCAGCGGCAGGCCGATGTCGTTGTTCAGATTACCGCGCGTGGCCAGTACCGACTCCTCGCCGAAACCGTCCCGACGCGACTGCGCACGCAGGATCGCCGCGCACATCTCCTTGACCGTCGTCTTGCCGTTGCTGCCGGTGACGCCGATCACCGGGACGGCAAAACGCGCGCGCCAGGCCGCAGCCAGCGTCCCGAGCGCCAGCCGGGTGTCGTCCACGACCAGCAGCGGCAGCGCCGCATCGGTGCGCGCCGCGGCCCAGGCCGAATCGACCATGGCCGCCGCTGCGCCTGCCTGGGCCGCTGCGCCAACGAAGTCATGACCGTCGAAACGCTCGCCGCGGAGCGCGACGAAGAGTTGCCCGGGCGCCAGTGCGCGGCTGTCTGTGCCCACGCTCTCGAAGCGGGCCAGCGCGGTGAAGTGCGCCCCGTGCGCAGCCAGCGCGCGCGCGGCATCGTGCAGCGTCATCATTGCGTCTTCCCCCGCGTCTGCCAGCCACGCAGGGCCAGTCGAGCCTGTTCAAGGTCGGAGAACGGCAGGCGCTGACCGAGGATCTCCTGGTAGGGCTCATGCCCCTTGCCGGCAATCAGCACCACATCGTCCGGCCCCGCTTCCCCGATCGCGCGCGCGATCGCCTGCGCGCGGTCGACGATCTGCTCGGCCACCGGGCCAGCGCCGGCTGCGATCGCCTCGATGATGTGCAGGGGATCTTCCGAGCGCGGATTGTCGCTGGTGATGACCACTCGATCGGCGAGCGAACGGGCAATCTCTCCCATCATCGGACGCTTTCCCGGGTCCCGATCGCCACCACAGCCGAATACGCAGACGAGGCGACCACCACGGGTATGCACCGTGGCACGCAGCGCCTCGAGGACCTTGGCGAGCGCGTCCGGAGAGTGCGCGTAATCGACCACGACCAGCGGCTCGCACACGCCGCCCACGAGCTGCATGCGCCCGAGGGGCGGTACGAGACGCGACAGCACCGGCGCCAGGCTGTCGAACTCGACGCCGCGGGCGAGCAGCGCCGCGGCCACGGCGATCAGGTTCGACACGTTGAACGGGGCCACCATGCGCACGTTTACGTCCGCTTCGCGTCCCTCCCAGACCAGGTTGAAACGCAATCCGGCAGGCGCAGCCTGCAGTCGGTCGGCGTGCAGTACGCGCGCGCCCGGCACGGCGCTGAGGTTGGCGCCATGCAGCGTGCACGCGATCACCTCGTGCCCCTGGGCGACGAGGCGGCGGGCAAGCCCCAGCCCGAACGCATCGTCGATGTTGATGACGCTGGTCCGCACCTCGGGACGTGAAAACAGGCGCGCCTTGGCCTCCGCGTAAGCGTCCATGGTGCCGTGGTAGTCGAGGTGATCGCGACTGAGGTTGGTGAACACCGCAACGTCGAACTGCGCCCCGTTCACCCGGCCCTGATCGAGCCCGATCGACGACACCTCCATCGCCGCCCCTGTGGCGCCGGCCGCGCGAAAACGCGCGAACCAGCGCTGCAGATCGAGTGCATCCGGCGTGGTGTTGATGCCTTCCTCGAGCGCATCCGGAAACCCGCAGCCGAGGGTGCCGACAATGCCGCAGCGCTCGCCGAGTTCGTCGAGGGCTCGCGCCAGCATCTGGGTGACGGTGGTCTTGCCGTTGGTGCCTGTGACCCCGGCCAGCCAGAGCGTCTCGGAGGGGCGATGATGGATCTCGTGGGCCAGGTGGCCTGCGAGGTCGCGCAGTTGCGTCACGCCCAGGCCAGGAACACCGTACGCGGCGGGCATGAACCCGTCGCCGCTCTCCCACAGCAACGCAGCCGCGCCGCGACCCGCGGCGTCCGCAAGAAAGCGCCGCCCGTCGGTGCGCTGCCCGGGCCAGGCCGCGAACACGCAGGCCGTGCCCACCTTGCGCGAATCGGCAGTGATGTCCTCCACCACCACGCCCTGGGCGCGCAGGCGCTCGAGGATCGACAGGGCCTGCGCCGAGCTCACATGTTCTCCCTGCCGACCGCACCGGCCGCGGCCTCGTCCGCCGTACGACGAGCAAGCTGGAGCGGTGTAAGCGGCACGTCCGGGGCCACCCCGAGGGTGCGCAATGTGCCCTCGGTGATGCGCGAGAACACCGGCGCCGCCACAGTGCCGCCGAAGTACTGGCCGGCGGTGGGTTCGTCGATCATCACGGCCACGACGATGCGCGGATTGGTGGCTGGCGCAAAACCGACGAAGGACGACACATATTTGCGCGCGTAGCGCCCGCCTTCGAGCTTGTGTGCCGTACCCGTCTTGCCCGCCACGGTGTAACCCGGAACCTGCGCGCGCGGCGCCGTCCCCCCGGGGCCCGCCGCCATCGCCAGGATGGTGCGCATGTGTTGTGCGGTGCTCTCGGAAAACACTCGACGACCGGGCGACGGCACACCATCGACACGCGTCAGCGACAGCGGCACCAGCTCCCCATTTCGCGCGAACACCATATAGGCGCGCGCCATCTGGATCAGGCTCACGGAGATGCCGTGACCGTAGGACATCGTCGCCTGCTCGATCGGCCTCCAGCTCTTGGCAGGACGTAGCCGTCCCGAGGTCTCGCCCGGGAAACCAAGGTTGAGCGGCGTACCAAAACCGAGCTGATCGAACAGATGCCACATCTCGTCAGGGCTGAACTGCTGCGCCATCTTGACCGTGCCGATGTTGGACGACTTCTGCACGATCTCGGCGAGACTCATCGTGCCGTGACGCTTGGTATCCGAGATGGTCGCCGTGCCAATGGTCATGCGCCCGTTGCCGGTGTCGATCTGGCTATCCACCCTGAGCTTGCCGCGGTCGAGCGCCAGCGCCGCGATGAAGGGTTTCATCACCGAGCCCGGCTCGAAGGCGTCTGTGAACACACGATTACGCAACTGAGCACCGCTGAGGTTGCTGCGGTTATTGGGGTTGAAGGTGGGCGCATTGGCCAGCGCCAGGACCTCACCGCTACGCACATCGAGCACCACCACGGCGCCAGCTTGGGCCCTGTGCTGATGCATCGCGTCGCGCAACGCCGACCAGGCCAGGTACTGGACCTTGCCGTCGATCGACAGCGCCACGTCCTCGCCGTCGCGCGGCGGCCGGATGGCCTCAACGTCTTCGACGATCTGGCCGCGGCGGTCCTTGATCACCCGCCGTGCCCCGGAGCGACCCGCCAGACGCTTTTCGAATGCGAGTTCGATGCCTTCCTGTCCCTTGTCCTCGACATCGGTGAAACCCAGGATATGAGCCATCACCTCGCCACCCGGGTAATAGCGGCGGTACTCCTGCTGCTGGTGAACACCGGGCAGGCGCAGATCTGCCACCTGCTGGGCGACCTCGGGCGGCACCTGGCGCTTCAGATAGGCAAAGTCGCGCCCGGTAGCGAGCTTGCTGTTGAGCTCCTTGACGTCCATCTCGAGCAGGCGGGCGAGCTCTCGGGCTTGCGCTGGCTCGAGCTGCACATCGGGAGGAATCGCCCACACCGAGCGCACCGGTGTGCTCACCGCGAGAATGTCGCCCTGGCGGTCGGTGATGCGACCACGGGTCGCAGGCACTTCGAGTGTGCGTGCATAGCGCGACTCGCCCTTGGCCTGCAGGAAGTCGTGATTCACCCCTTGCAGATAGAGTGCCCGCCCGGCCAGGGCAAGCGAGCAACCCATCAGGCCGAGCATGACCAGACGCGAACGCCAGGCCGGCAGCTCACGCTTGAGCAGCGGGTTGTGATTGAACGTGACGGTACGCTGTTTCTTCATGATTGCGGCTCCACCACGAGCACCTGCCCCTCGGGCGGCAGACGCATCCCGAGCTTTTCCCGTGCCATTTTTTCGACCCGGCCATGGGTGGCCCAGGTGCTTTGTTCGAGTTGCAACTGACCCCATTCAACCTCGAGCGCCTGCGCCCGCACCTGCTCGCGTTCAAATTCTGCATACAGTCGGCGCGCCTGATGCTGCGCGGCAACGACGCCCAGCGCACTGGCCACCACAAGCGCCACGAGCACTGCATCGGCGCGGATCATGCCGGCGCCTCCGTGCGCTCTGCGACGCGCATCACCGCGCTGCGCGCGCGCGGATTGGCCGAGACCTCGATCTCACCCGGACGCACCGCCTTGCCGACGAGGCTCAGGCGCGGCGCGGGCAGATCCGCCGCCCTGATCGGCAGCCGGCGCGGCAGCACCGGCGGACGCGACTCGTCACGCATGAAACGCTTCACGATGCGGTCCTCGAGCGAGTGAAAGCTGATCACCGCCAGCCGCCCGCCCGGGCGCAGGTGCGCCACGCAGGCCGGCAACACGCGGGTCAGCTCCTCGAGCTCCTGATTGATGAAAATCCGAAGAGCCTGGAAGGAGCGTGTCGCCGGGTGCTGCCCCGGCTCGCGTGTGCGGACCGCTTTCTCCACGATCGCGGCAAGTTGTCCAGTGGTTGCGACAACCCCCCCTGTCCGAGCAGCTGCAATCGCCTTTGCAATCGCATGAGCAAACCGTTCCTCTCCATAATCCCTGAGTACCTCCGTGATCTCGCCGACGGACGCGTCCGCGAGCCAATCCGCCACGGTCTGCCCGCGGCTCGTGTCCATGCGCATGTCGAGGGGCGCATCGAAGCGAAAGCTCATGCCCCGCGCGCCATCGTCCAGTTGGGGTGAAGACACCCCGAGATCCAGCAAAACACCGTCCACCGTCGCCACGCCCAGTTGCGCGAGTTCCTCGTCGAGCGCGCTGAATGCCGAATACACCAGCGTCAGGCGCGGATCGTTCAGGGCCTGACCCGCCGCGATCGCCGCCGGATCGCGATCGAACGCGATCAGCCGCCCCGCCGGACCGAGCCGCTCGAGCACCGCCCGGCTGTGGCCACCGCGCCCGAACGTGCCGTCGACGTAGATACCGTCGGCACGAATCGCGAGCGCGTCGACTGCCTCGCCGAGCAGGACGCTGATGTGTGACTGAACGGCACTCACAGCGCCAGACTCTCGAATCCAGGCGGCAACCCGGAGCTGACCAGGTTGAGCATCGCCTCCTGCTGCTTCTCCCAGCCCTCGTCGGACCACAGCTCGAAATGCGTACCCTGCCCCACCAGCCAGACCTGCTTGTCGAGCTTGGCGAACTTGCGCAGCGAGGGCGCGACCAGCACCCGGCCGGCCGCATCGAGCGCTTCGTCCTGCGCAAAGCCGACCAACAGGCGCTTGAGCATGGCCGACTGCGGGTCGAAACTGGGCCTGGCGAGCACCTGGTCGCGAATCGGGATCCAGGCTGGAACGGGATAGACGAGGCAGCAGCCGTGGGGATGCGCGGTCAGCACCACCTGACCGTTGTCGACGGCCAGGGCGTCACGATGCCGGGCAGGAATCGCAAGGCGACCCTTCGCATCGAGATTGAGCGCTGCGGCTCCCTGGAACATCGTCCCCCCTGACGGCACCGGAAAAGCATCCGAATGACACTTTTCCCCACTTTTTTCCACTTAAACCCACTTTAGTGGAAAGGCAATGACCGGTCAAGGCAGGTCGAGCGGAATCCCGTTGTTACACAATGACTTATGTCACAACGCATCCAGGCGGATAAATCCTGGAAAATCAATGGCAATGGGGCCCTCGGCTCACGCGACGCGTGAACTCGGGCCCGGCTGAAGCCGAAGTGGGAGAAGGTGGGGAAGCGCGCCCATTCCTGGACGAAAATCACGCCATGGGTGTGAAGAATTGAAGCGCCGCTGCGCGGGCAGACACCCGCGAGGGCAAAACTACGAGGATGGTGGGGAAGTTCGCCGATAAGCCGGGTTCTGTCGAACGCCGCCAGCAAGCCAGCGACATCGGGCAGTCATTCCTCTGGGCGACACGTTACCGTGAAGCTCTAGCAGCCTACCCGGGAGCGACGCGAGCCACGCCAATGCTCCCCTATTTGGCCTTGCCCCGAATGGGGTTTACCGTGCCAGTCCTGTTGCCAGTCCTGCGGTGAGCTCTTACCTCACCGTTTCACCCTTACCTGTGCCCACTTACGCGGGCCATCGGCGGTCTGCTCTCTGTTGCACTTTCCGTCGCCTCACGACGCCCGGCCGTTAGCCGGCATCCTGCTCTGCGGGGCCCGGACTTTCCTCCACGCACGACATGGTGCGCAGCGACTGCCTGGCGAACTTCCCGCCGAGGATTATACGCAGGTCGCCGCCGCCCCGTCCGGCTCAGTTTGCCGCAGGCGCCGGCACGAAGGCGGGCGCACCGTCCTTGAGCACGAAACTCCCGAGCAACTTGCCCGGCGGCTGGCTGCCGGGGTTGTCCCAGTCCTGCAGGCGACACTCCTCGGTGCCGGCGAGATACCAGCGGCTACCCTGGTGCAGCGCCCACAGGCTGTCGCCGGCCTCGTAGACCTTCATCTCGACGAGCTCAGTCGAGCTCGGGTGAATGCGGATGCGTTTCTGGCACGCCGGCAGCCGGGACACGACCACCGCCTGCCGCAGCTCGTCGTCCCATACGAAATTCTGCTCGCGCACCAGGATCAGCGCATGCTGGCTGCCGTCGATCATGTACGAGGTCGCGCTGTTCTCGCAGCCGGCCAGCACGGTCAACAGGCCGACGGCGGCGAGCACACGCAACGTGCGTCCGCGGCGCTTCATGAGCGCTCTCCGGCGCCGACCAGCTTCCAGCCGACCTGCTCGCCCGCGCGCAGCGGAACAAGCGGGTCGCCACCAAGATAAGGGTAGCTGGCCGGCACACTCCAGGACTCGCGCCGCAGGGTAATGGTGTCGATGTTCGGGGCCAGGCCGTAGAAGGTCGGACCGTTCAGGCTGGCGAAAGCTTCCAGGCGCTCGAGCGCGCCCGCCGCATCGAACACCTCGGCATACAGCTCGATCCCCGCGTGCGCCGTATAGCAGCCGGCACACCCACAGGCATTTTCCTTGGTGCTCTGCGCGTGGGGCGCGGAATCGGTACCGAGGAAGAAGCGCGGATTGCCCGAGGTGACCGCCGAGACCAGCGCCTCGCGATGGGATTCACGCTTGAGCACCGGCAGGCAGTAATGATGCGGACGGATGCCGCCGGCGAAGATCGCATTACGGTTGAGCAGCAGGTGGTGAGCCGTCACCGTGGCGGCGACGTTGGCACCCGCCGCCCGCACGAACTGCGCGGCCTCGGCAGTGGTGATGTGCTCGAACACCACCTTCAGCCCCGGGAAACGCCGCACCAGCGGCGAGAGCGTGCGTTCGATGAACACGCGCTCGCGATCGAAGACGTCGACATCGGCCCCGGTGGCCTCGCCATGCACGCACAGCACCATGCCGAGCTTTTCCATGCGCTCGAGCACCGGATAGACCTTGTCGATCGCCGTGACGCCGGCATCGGAGTTGGTCGTGGCACCTGCCGGGTAGAGCTTGCACGCGACGATGTGGCCGCTGACCTTGGCGCGATCGATCTCGTCCGCGGACAGGTTGTCGGTCAGATACAGGCTCATCAGGGGCTGAAAACCGGTGCCCTGCGCAGCGGCGAGGATCCTCTCGCGATAGGCCAGCGCCTGTGCGGTCGTGGTGACCGGCGGCTTGAGGTTGGGCATGATCAGCGCGCGACCGAAACGCGCGGCGGTATGCGGCACGACAGCCTCGAGCGCGGCATCGTCGCGCACGTGCAGGTGCCAGTCGTCCGGACGGACAAGGGTAATCGTTTGCATGGAACGGATCCTCGTTGAGACCTCGGATTATAGGCGCTCCAGCTCGCATCCGACCGCCATATGACCCACCTCGCCGTGCATCCGTCACACCATGATCAATCCTCGCGCCGGCGCACCAGCGCCTGCGCATAGAGCGCCTTGCGCGGGGCTCCGGTGATCTCGGCCGCCAGGCTGGCCGCGGTCTTGACCGGCAACTCCGCGAGCAACAGGTCGAGCACGCGCAAGGCCTCTGCATCGAGCCCCTCGCTGGCCGGCGCGCCGGCAAGCACCAGCACGAACTCGCCCCGCATCCGGTTGGCATCGGCGGCAAACCAGGCGGCCGTGTCGGCCAGCGGCATGCGCACGATCTGCTCGTGCAGCTTGGTCATCTCGCGCGCAATCAGGATCTCGCGCTCGCCACCGAAAATCTCGGCCATGTCCGCGACGCACTCGAGGATGCGATGCGGCGCCTCGTAGAAGACCATCGCATCCCGCTCGTCGCGCAGCGCCGACAGCGCCGACCGCCGCGCCCCGCTCTTGGCGGACAGAAAACCGACGAAACGGAAGCCCCCCTCGGCAAAGCCGGACACCGACAACGCGGCCACCGCGGCGCACGGCCCGGGCAGCGGCACGACCGCATATCCCGCCTCGCGTACCCGGGCAACCAGGCGCGCACCCGGATCGGATACCGCCGGCGTGCCCGCATCGGTGATCAGCGCCACCTGGCGGCCGCCGGCAAGATGATCGATGAGCTGCCCGGCGGCCGCCTGCTCGTTGTGCTGGTGCACCGCCATCATGCGCACCTTGAGCCCATAGGCATCGAGCAGGCGCTGGCTGTGGCGGGTATCTTCGGCTGCGACCACATCCACCGCGCCGAGCACGGCGAGCGCGCGCAGCGTCATGTCATGCAGATTCCCGAGCGGCGTCGCCACCACATACAATGACGGCGTACTTGAAAGCGGACGATCGGGCAGGGAGACGGTGGTAGGCATGGATGATTTCGACTTTGCGGCACGACGCCGCGCTGCACGGGATACGAGCCGCGGGCGAGCGGCCGGGGAGCAGGCCGCAGGCGCGCCCTCCGGCGACGGGAACGACAGTATCGGCGCACGCCGGACGCCGGCGCAAGCACGCGGCGCAGCGGCGGAGGCTATGGCCGCCGAGCATCTTGCCGCGCGCGGACTGCGCATCGTCGCCCGCAACGTGCGCTGCCGCGGCGGCGAAGTCGACCTCATCTGCCTCGACCGCAACCATGTGGTCTTCGTCGAGGTCCGCCTGCGCACCAGCGCCCGCTTCGGCGGCGCCGCCGAGAGCATCACCGCCGCCAAGCGTCGGCGTGTGCTGATCGCCGCGCAATGGTGGCTCGGTGGCGCCGGACGACGCTTCGCGGGCGCAGCCTGCCGCTTCGACGCCGTGCTGCTCGATGCCCTCGACCCAGCCCGGGTCACCTGGCTGGCCGGCGCCTTCGATGCCGGCTGAACCCGCATGCTAGACTCTGCCGCCCTGCAGACGACCTCCTCCGCATGAACCTCATCGACCGCATCTCGCATCAGTTCGAAGACAACATGCGCACCGCGCTCGAAGCACTCGAACTGCTTGCCGCACCGATTGCCGGCGCCGTCGAACTCATCACCGCCAGCCTGCTCGACAACGGCAAGGTGCTGGTGTGCGGCGGCAGCGGCTCGGCGGGCGACGCGCGACGCTTCGCAGCGCAACTGGTCAACGGTTTCGAGCTCGAGCGGCCGGCACTCGCGGCGATGGCGCTCAGCGCCGACACTTCGACCCTGGCTCCGGCATCCGCGGAGCTTGACCCTCAGGCCGCCTTCGCCCGCCAGATAGCGGTCTTCGGCCATCCGGGCGATATCCTCGTCACGCTCTCGGCCAACTCCGGCTCGGCCCGCATACTGGGGGCGATTGAGGCCGCTCATGAACGCGACATGCGGGTGATCGCCCTCACCGGCGCCGATGGCGGACGAATTGCCGAAGCCCTCGACCCGGCCGACATCCTGCTCTGCGCCCCCGCCGATCGCACTGCAAGAATCCAGGAATTGCACTTGCTCATCCTGCATTGCCTGTGCGACGGTATCGACTGTCTGTTACTCGGAGTGGAAGACTGATGAACACATTGCGCCACACCCCCAACCCCGCAGACCATGTGGAAACCCGTCTGAAGTCCCGCCGCGCTTTGCTCCTCGGCCTTGGTTCGGCGACGCTGCTACCGCTGCTGCAGGGCTGCTTCCCGGTCGTCGCCACCGGCGTCGGCGCAGGCGCGGCAATGGTCTCGGACCGCCGCACCAGCGGCACCTATGTGGAGGACGAGGGCATCGAGTGGAAGGTGTCGAGCCGCATCCGCGAACGCTTCGGCAACAGCGCCCACATCAACGTCACCTCCTACAACCGCAACGTCCTGCTCACCGGCGAAGCGCCCAACGAGACCGTGCGCGCGGAACTCGACGCCATCGTCGCCGGCGTCGAGCATGTACGCGGCGTCATCAACGAAGTCGTGGTCGGCCCCAACTCCGCCCTGACCGCGCGCGCCAACGACACGCTCATCACCTCGAACGTGAAGGCCCGCTTCGTCGACGCACAGCGCTTCTCGGCGCACAGCGTCAAGGTCGTCACCGAAGCCAACGTGGTCTTCCTCATGGGCATCGTCACTCGCGCCGAAGCCGACGCCGCGGCCGAGGTCGCCCGCACCAGCCAAGGCGTGCGCAAGGTGGTGCGCGTGTTCGAATACATCAGCGACGAGGAAGCGCGCCGGCTCGACAATCCGACCGGCGCACGCCGCTAGCAAGGCCGCTCGCCGTTATCCGCAGCGGCCGCGCTCGTCGCGGCCGCTCGTCGCCTCCCGCGGCCCTGCGGTCCGAGGCAAATCCAGAGGCGCTCAGCGCCTCGCGAGCGCGTCCAGCAGCTTCTGGTGCACGCCGCCGAAGCCGCCGTTACTCATCACCAGAACGTGGTCGCCCGGCCGGGCCGCGGCGGCAACGTCCGCCACCAGCGCCTCGAGCGCATCGTAGGTCCGAGCGCGCGCACCCAGCGGCGCCAGCGCCTCGGCCGCATCCCAGCCCAGGCCCGCCCCATAGCAGAACACCGCATCCGCTTCGGCAAGGCTGGCGGGCAGCTGCGCCTTCATCACCCCGAGCTTCATCGTGTTCGAGCGCGGCTCGAGCACAGCCAGGATCCGCCCCTGCGGCTCACGCCGACGCAGGCCGCCGACAGTGAGCGTGATCGCCGTCGGATGGTGGGCGAAGTCGTCGTAAACGCTGATGCCATTGACCACGCCGCGCAGTTCGAGTCGGCGCTTGATGCCGCGAAACCGCGCCAGGCTGGCAATCGACTGCGCTGGCGTGACCCCGACATGGCGCGCAGCCGCGATCGCGGCCAGCGCGTTCTCGCGGTTGTGGCTGCCGGCGAGCGGCATCTCGGCGCGCCCCTGCTCCACCGCGCCGAGGCTGAACACCGCCTCGGCCTCCGACGCCCCGGTCTCCACCGACCATTGCGCCGCGTCGTTGAACCACTCCAGCTCCGACCAGCATCCACGCTCGATGACGCGCTTCAGGCTGTCTTCGCGGGCGTTGGCGACGATGCGCCCGCTCGCTGGAATCGTGCGCACCAGATGATGGAACTGGGTCTCGATCGCTGCCAGGTCGGCAAAGATGTCGGCGTGGTCGAATTCCAGATTGTTGAGGATCGCGGTACGCGGTCGGTAATGCACGAACTTCGAGCGCTTGTCGCAGAAGGCGGTGTCGTACTCGTCGGCCTCGATGACGAAGAAGGGCGACTCGGTCAGCCGCGCCGACACACCGAAGTTCTGCGGTACGCCGCCGACCAGGAAGCCGGGGTTGAGACCGGCGTCCTCGAGCATCCAGGCCAGCAACGAGGTCGTGGTCGTCTTGCCATGCGTGCCGGCCACCGCCAGCACCCAGCGCCCGGCCAGCACGTGCTCGGCCAGCCACTGCGGCCCGGACACGTAGGGCAGGCCGCGATCCAGGACCACCTCGAGCAACGGATTGCCGCGCGACACCGCATTTCCGACCACGAACATGTCCGGCGCCAGGTCCACCTGCGACGCGTCGTAGCCTTCGATCAGCCCCACCCCCTGCTCCTCGAGCTGGGTGCTCATCGGCGGATAGACGTTGGCGTCGCAGCCGGTGACCTTGTGGCCTGCCGCGCGCGCCAGCAGTGCAACGCCGCCCATGAAGGTGCCGCAGATACCCAGGATGTGAATGTGCATGAGGAACTCGAACTCCGGGGGGCCGTCATCCGCATGAAACCGGCCCGTGTAGAATGGACCGGCATTCTACCCGAGCCTCATCATGCCCTCACACGCTCACGTTTCCCGCAGCGGCGGCCTTCGGCGCGAGATCGCCGCACTGGCGGCGCGCATGATGGCCGAGGACGGCATCAGCGACTTCGGCTTCGCCAAGCGCAAGGCCGCCAAGCAGCTCGGCGCCACCGACGCCGACTCACTGCCGAACAACTCCGAGATCGAAGCCGAGCTGCGTGCCTGGCAGGCGCTTTACCAGGACGACGAGCAGGCCGAGCGCCTGCTCGAGATGCGCACCGCAGCGGTGGACGTCATGCACATGCTCGACACCTTCCGCCCCTACCTCACCGGCGGCGCGCTCGACGGCACCGCCGGGCGCTATTCGGAACTCGAGATCGAGATCTTTCCCGACAGCACCAAGGACGTGGAGATCTTCTTCCTGAACCAGGACTTCCCCTATGAGCACCGTGAGCCGCGCCGCCCGGCACCGCATGCGCCCGAGGCCATCCTGAGCTTCGACTGGGACGAGGTGCCGGTGAAGATTTCCGTCTACCCGTCGGCCGCAGAGCGAACACCGCGCCGTGGCCAGGATCGCGCACGCCTGGCACAGGTCGAGGCGCTGCTGGCAGGCTCCTCGATGACGGACAAGCCCGACCAGCACGCCTGATCGCTGCCGCACGGGGCGCGGCACCGCAGCGGCATCTCGCAGCGCAAGCCGCCTCTAGCCCTGAACCGCCACCCTGCGCCGGCCGCTGCGGGCACACGCTTCTGCCCGCTTTTCCGCCGCTTGCAGCCTGCCGACGTCCGGCGCAAAATCCGCGCAGTGCAACTCCGGCGCGGCAGGCGTCGGCTACTGCTCCGCATCGTCAAAAGTGGACAAAATGCAGCGAAATGCGGCAAACTTGTTGAGATGAAGCGCTCAAAAAGTCTGCCTCCCGCCACGCTCGGAATGTCCGGGTACGCTGCAGTCGGGCTTCGGGAGCCACGCCGAGATGCCTGGAGAGCTTCCTTTTCCAGCGCTGCAAAGCGGTCGCCCGCGCACCCAGACCCCTCGCAACGACACGCATCGACGGCCCGCTGCGGATGTTCGCCCGCTGCCTCGATGAGCGCCTGTCAGCGCGGCCGGCCAGACCGGTCCGTGCATGACGGCAAGACCAACGCACACTGATCACCCTCGGCCGCCCGTATCGATTCGATACCGCGGTCACGTCCGGAGAAAAACATGGATCTGCGCAAGCTCAAGAAACTCATCGACCTCGTCCAGGAATCGGGCATTTCCGAACTGGAGGTCACCGAAGGCGAGGAAAAGGTCCGGATCGCCAAGCACGCGGCAGCCGCGCCGGCCACCTACTACGCCCCGCCCGCCGCCCCGGCGGCCGCGCCGGCACCAACGGTTGCCGTCGCGGCAGGCGCCAGCGCGCTGCCCGACGGCCACATCGTCAAGTCGCCCATGGTCGGCACCTTCTACCGCGCCGGCGCGCCCGGCGCGAAGCCACTGGTCGAGGTGGGCCAGACCGTCGCCGAAGGCGACCGCCTGTGCATCATCGAGGCGATGAAGCTCATGAACGAGATCGAGACCGACGCCAGCGGCGTCATCAAGGCCATCCTGGTCGAGAACGGCGAGCCGGTCGAATACGGCCAACCCCTCTTCGTCATCGACTGAGCGCGCCCATGTTCGAGAAGATCCTGATCGCGAACCGCGGGGAAATCGCCCTGCGCATCCTGCGGGCCTGCCGGGAACTCGGCATCAAGACCGTCGCCGTGCACTCCACCGCCGACACCGAGGCCAAGTACGTGCGCCTGGCCGATGAGTCGGTCTGCATCGGTCCCCCACCCTCCGCGCAGAGCTACCTCAACGTACCCGCCATCATCTCGGCTGCCGAAGTCACCGACGCCGAGGCGATCCACCCCGGCTACGGCTTCCTGTCCGAGAACGCTGACTTTGCCGAGCGCGTCGAACAGTCCGGCTTCGTCTTCATCGGTCCACGTTCCGACACCATCCGCCTGATGGGCGACAAGGTCTCGGCCAAGGACGCCATGAAGGCCGCCGGCGTGCCCTGCGTGCCGGGCTCGGAAGGCGCCCTGCCCGAAGACCCCAAGGAGATCGTCAAGATCGCCCGCGCCGTCGGCTACCCGGTGATCATCAAGGCTGCCGGCGGCGGTGGCGGACGCGGCATGCGCGTGGTGCACACCGAGGCCGCCCTGCTCAACGCCGTGACCACCACCCGCGCCGAGGCCCAGGCCGCCTTCAGCAACCCGGTGGTGTACATGGAGAAGTTCCTCGAGAACCCGCGCCACGTCGAGATCCAGGTGCTGGCCGACCAGCACGGCAACGCGGTTTACCTGGGCGAGCGCGACTGCTCGATGCAGCGTCGCCACCAGAAGGTCATCGAGGAAGCTCCCGCCCCAGGCATCGATCGCAAGGCGATCGCCAAGGTCGGCGAGCGCTGCGCCGAGGCTTGCCGCAAGATCGGCTATCGCGGTGCAGGCACCTTCGAGTTCCTGTTCGAAAACGGCGAGTTCTATTTCATCGAGATGAACACCCGCCTGCAGGTGGAGCACCCGGTGACCGAGTTCATCACCGGGGTCGACCTCGTCCAGGCGCAGATCCGCGTCGCCGCCGGCGAGAAGCTGTGGTTCCGCCAACGCGACATCGAGTTCCGCGGCCATGCAATCGAGTGCCGGATCAACGCCGAGGACCCCTTCAAGTTCACCCCGTCGCCAGGGCGGATCACCAACTGGCACACCCCGGGCGGCCCCGGCATCCGTGTCGACTCGCACGTCTACAACGGCTACACCGTGCCGCCGCATTACGACTCGATGATCGGCAAGCTGATCGCCTATGGCGACACCCGCGAGCAGGCGATCCGCCGCATGCGCATCGCGCTGTCCGAGATGATGGTCGAGGGTATCAAGACCAACATCCCGCTACACCAGACGCTGATGCTGGACCCGCGCTTCATCGAGGGCGGCACCAGCATCCATTATCTGGAGCACAAGCTCGCCGACCGTAGCGAAGTTCAGAACTGAGCGCGCCATGTGGATCTCGGTGACCCTGCATGCCGACGCCGAAAAGGCCGAGGCGCTATCTGACGCGCTGATGGAAGCCGGCGCATTGTCGGTATCCATCGAGGATGCCGATGCCGGCACCGATGCGGAGAAGCCCCAGTTCGGGGAACCCGGCCACCTGCCGACGAGCCTGTGGGACCACAGCCGCGTGATCGCGCTGTTCGACGGTGAAACCGGCCGTCCCGAGCTCGAGGCCGCGCTCGCCGAGGCGAGTCACGCCGCGGGGCTCGAGTCCGTACCGGCTTTTTCGACGGAGGAGGTGGCCGAGCAGAACTGGGTGCAACTCACGCAGAGCCAGTTCGACCCGATCCGCATCACCGACCGTCTGTGGATCGTCCCCTCCTGGCACGAAGCCCCCGACGCCAATGCAATCAACATCGAACTGGATCCGGGCATGGCCTTCGGCACCGGCTCGCATCCGACGACCCGACTGTGCCTGGAGTGGCTGTGTGAAGCCGTCGCCCCGGGATGCAGCGTGCTCGACTACGGCTGCGGCTCGGGCATCCTCGGCATTGCCGCGGCCAAGCTCGGCGCCGGTGACGTGCTCGGCATCGACATCGACGACAAGGCAGTCGAGGCCGCCCACGACAACGCGGCGCGCAACCACGCAGCCATGCGCCTGCAGCACTCGGCCGTACCGGTGGGCGACACCTTCGCGATCGTCGTCGCCAACATCCTCACCAATCCGCTTTGCGTGCTGGCGCCGGCGATTGCCGCGCGCGTGGCACCCGGCGGACGCGTGGCACTTTCGGGCGTCCTCGAAACCCAGGCTGAACTGGTGATCGAAGCCTGGCGCCCCTTCATCGCGCTCGAAATCGGCGCGAGCCTCGACGGCTGGGTCCGCCTGGAAGGCCGCCGCCCCGGACCATGATGCTCACCCGCTGCCCCGCCTGCCAGACGGTATTCCGGCTGCGGCCCGAGCAGCTTCACGCCCGGCGGGGCGAGGTCCGCTGCGGGCACTGCTTCCATCCGTTCAATGCGATCGAGCACGCACTCGAGCAGCCTGCAGCCGAAGCCCCTGCCGCACCGGCAGCCGATTTCTTCACCCTCGAGGACAAGCCTGCGCCGACACCTGCCAGGCCGTCATCGGCGTCCATGCTCGATTTCGGCATTCCCGAGCCAGAACCAGAACCCGAGCCGCCATTCGCAGGGCAGCCCTACCCCGCGGCGTGGAAGGTCGACGAAGAGGCTGCACACCAAGCAGTCGCTCCCCAGGCCGCAGACCCCAAGCCCGAAAGCGCATCGACGCCGGCCGCCGGGCCCGTGCCGCGTCCGCTAGCCGCGGCATGGGCCACGTACGAGCCCACGACGCACGCGCCTGCCGAGACCGCACTGCCGCGAGCCTTCCCCGGCGTGCTGCGCAGCGGACGGCGCCCAGCCCCGCCCGCGGCCCCCGCCGAACCCGCCGAACCAGCAGACAACGCCAAGGCATCGCACGACGCGACCACGGACACAAGGCATCCATCCTCGGCCCCGGAGGACGACCCGGGACAACAGGATCGCGCGCATGAGGCAGCACCAGAAGCGCTCGACACCACAAGTCACGAACACGATCTCGCGCGCCTGGATGCCACCTACGGCCGACCACTGCGCAAAGCCCATCCCGTCCTGCGAGCCCTGGCCGGGATGCTCGTCCTCGCACTGGCCGCGCTCCTCGGTGTGCAGACGGCCTACCTCTACAGGACGGAAATTGCCCGCGAGTTGCCCGGCCTGCGGCCACTACTGACGCAGGCCTGCGCACGCGCCGGATGCACGATCCCCTATCCACAGAATGCCGAACGCATCGCGATCGAAGCCTCCGACCTGCAGGCCGAGCCCGGCAAACCTGGCCACTACCTGCTGCACGCCACTCTGAACAACCGCGCCGAATACCCGCAGCGCTGGCCGCACCTCGAACTGACGCTGACCGATGCGGGCGACAACCCGATTTCGCGACGGGTGCTGGCGCCGGCAGACTGGTTGAATGCACACGAGACCGCAGAGGCCTTCCCCGCACGAAACGCCATCGAGTTGCGGATCCCCTTCGAGATCCCGGGCCTGGCGCCGACCGGCTATCGCGTCTACGCCTTCTATCCGTGAGCGCAAGCGGGGCCCGCATGAGCCCCGCCGGCAGACATCCAGTGCGACGAGTCCGCTCAGCGCGAGACGCGCGTCGTTCCGCCGTCGCGCAACACCCTCACGCGCTCACCCGGGCGCAAACCTTCGCCCTCATCCGCTTGCACCACAGCGAGGAACTGGCCATTGTCGAGGCGCACGGTCACTTCGACGCCCGGCGTGCGCGTCGCGCCCTCTTCCACAGCCGAACCTGCCAGGCCGCCAGCCACCGCTCCGATCACCGTCGCCACCGCCTGGCCGCGACCACCGCCGATCGTGCTGCCTGCGATGCCGCCCACAGCCGCACCGGCAACCGAGCCTATCGGCGTCTTGGTGCCTTCGAGTTGCACGCTGCGCACCGATTCGATGGTGCCGAACTGCACCGTCATCGCCCGCCGCGCCTCGGTGCGCGAATACGTCCCGCCCCCAAGACCCTGAGCGCAGCCCCCCAGCACCAGCACTGCAACGGCCGCAACCGCCATCGCACGCAGCTTGACGCCCCGCGACTTCATCCCATTCTCGATCACCAGAGTTCCTCCCTGAAAGCCTCGCGGTAGCGGGACGCAATGTCCATCCGCGACGGTTGATGATTCTGCCCACCGCGATGGGCAATCTTGATCGCCCCCATCACGGCAGCCAGTTGCGCGCTCCTGCGCATGTCCCAGCCATTGACAATGCCGTGCAGCAGGCCCGCCCGATAGGCGTCACCGCAGCCGGTCGGATCGACCACGGCATCTGCCTGTACGGCCGGCACCTCGAACACTTCGCCCCGCCAATGCACGCGCGAACCTTCCGCGCCCAGCGTCACCACCAACGCCTCGACCTCGCGCGCTAGTTCTTCCTCGCTGCGCCCAGTCTTGTCGCACATGAGGCGAGCCTCGTAATCATTGACCGTGCAGTAGCGCGCCTGTTGCAGGCAATTCAGTAACGCTTCGCTACCGAGGATGGGCAGCGCCTGGCCCGGGTCGAACACGAAGGGCACGCCCGCCTCGGCAAAACCCGCAGCGTGGCGCAGCATGCCGTCGGCGCCATCGGGCGAAACGATGCCCAGCTTCGCGCCCGCAGCCGTGCGCACGTCGTTGAGGTGAGAATGGAACATCGCCCCCGGATGAAAGGCGGTGATCTGGTTGTCGTCGAGGTCGGTGGTGATGAAGGCCTGGGCGGTGAGGGTGCCGGGCACCTCGCGCACGAAATCCTCGCGCAGGCCCAGTGCCCGGATGCGCGCACGATAGGGTTCGGCGTCCTCGCCCACGGTCGCCACGATCAGCGGATCGCTGCCCAGTAGCTTGAGGCTGTAGGCGATGTTGCCGGCACAGCCGCCGAACTCCCGGCGCAGATCCGGCACCAGGAAGGACACGTTCAGGATGTGGATCTGCTCGGGCAGGATGTGGTTCTTGAAGCGGTCGTGAAAGACCATGATCGAGTCGTAGGCGACCGATCCGCAGACGAGGATGGACATGAGGGGCGCGTCATCGGGAAGTGATCGAGACCCCGATTATACGCAGCGCCGAGAGGCCACCGGCGGTGCCCCAGATCCTTCGGCTCCTCCTTTCAGCCCTCCGCCGCGAGGGCGCCGCGCAGCTTGACCGCCATCTCCTCGAGGGCCTCGCGCGGAGGGTTCTTCACCGGCCAGGCCAGTTCCATGCCGTCGCCTTCCCAGCGCGGCAGCACGTGGATGTGGAAATGGAACACGGTCTGCGCGCCGGCCTTCTCGTTGGCCTGCAACAGGGTCACGCCCTCGCAGGCGAAGGCCTGCTTGGCCGCACGGGCCATGCGCGCCGCAGTGCGGAACACCGCGCCGGCGAGCTCGTCTTCCAGCGCATAGACGTTGGCGCGGTGCGGCTTGACCAGCACCAGCATGTGCCCCGGATTCACGGACTGGATGTCCATGATCGCCAGCGTGTGCTCGTCTTCGAAGACCTTCGCTGCGGGCAGTTCGCCGCGGGCGATGCGGCAGAACACGCAGTTGTCGGCGCTGTGGGTATCGGTCATGCGGGTCAGTCTCCTCGAGTGGTTCGTCCTGGTTCGCCAGTTGCCTGCCAACTGTCCGTCACTCGATCGTAACCAGCGCGTCACTGCGTCGCAACGCCAGCTTTCGAGAATGGCCCGACCCGAACAGGACGGAAGAAGACCATGCTCCAGCACATCCAGCCACGCCAGGACGGCGCCGCGCGCAAGGCCCGCAACCTGCACGTCGGGCTCGCCACCTGCGAGACCGAGATCCTCGAAGCCCAGAAGCTGCGCTATCGCGTCTTCGCCGACGAGATGGGCGCCCGCCTCGCCACCCGCACGCCGGGCGTCGATCGCGACATCTATGATCCCTTCTGCGAGCACCTGATCGTGCGCGACGAGGATGCCGGCCGCATTGTCGGCACCTATCGCATCCTCTCTCCGGCAGCCGCGCGCAAGGTCGGCGGCTACTACTCCGAGAACGAATTCGACCTCACCCGCCTGCAGCACCTGCGCGGGCGCATGGTCGAGATCGGCCGCTCCTGTATCGACGCCGACTACCGCAGCGGCGCGGTGATCGCCCTGCTGTGGTCGGGGCTGGCGCGCTACATGCAGGAAAACGGCTACGACTACCTGATCGGCTGCGCCTCGGTGAGCATGGCCGACGGCGGTCACACCGCCGCCAGTCTGTATAATCGCCTGCGCGAAAAGCACCTTGCGCCGCTGGAATACCACGTCTTTCCGCGCTATCCGCTGCCCATCGGCAGCCTGCGCAGCGACCTCGAAACCGAAGCGCCACCGCTGATCAAGGGTTATCTTCGCGCCGGTGCGTGGATCTGCGGCGAGCCCGCGTGGGATCCCGATTTCAACACCGCGGACCTGCCCATCCTGCTGTCGATCAACAAGGTGGATGAACGCTACGCCCGCCACTTCATGGGACGCCAGAACTGAACCACGCCGCCCGCCCCGCCCGCCCGAGCGCCCCCGACATGCCAGCATGCGATATCGCCGCACCCCGCGCCGCTGACCGGACCGCGGCAGGCGCGACTGCAGACGTGCCCCCCATCGCAGTGGAGCGCGCGCTGCAGCACGGCGTCACGCCCCGCGCTTTGCGCGCCTGGCGCTACCTGCGGCTGGCGCTCCACCTCGCCTTCGGCGTGCTGACCATCGCGCTGAGCCACCCGCTCACCCGCCACTCGACGCATCTGGCCCTGCGCCGACGCTGGTCGCAGGGGCTGCTGCGGATACTCGGCATTGAACTCGATGCCCGCGGCGCGCCGGTCGCCCCCGGTTGCATGCTGGTCGCCAACCACATCTCGTGGGTGGATATCTTCGTCATCAACGCGCTCGCTCCTGCGGCCTTCGTGTCCAAGGCGGAAGTGCGCAACTGGCCGGTGATCGGCTGGCTCGCCGCAAAGAACGACACCATCTTCCTGCGCCGAGGCAGCCGCGGCCACGCGCGCATCATCAACGCGGAGACCGCCGCGCTGCTCGACACCGGCTGCAATGTGGCGATCTTCCCGGAAGGCACGACCACCGATGGCAGCCACTTGCTGCACTTTCACGCCGCGCTGCTGCAGCCCGCAATCGCCTGCGGCCATCCGGTGCAGACCCTTGCATTGCAATACCTCACGCCCGAGGGCCGCTTCACCCGCGCGCCCGCCTACGACGGCGACCTGACCCTCGGCCGGTGCGTGGCAAACATCATCGCTGCACGCCGCACCATCGCGCGCCTCACCGTGGCCGCGCCGATCGCCACCGCGGACGGGCTCGAGCGCCGTGCGCTGGCTGCACAGGTACGCGCGGAGATCGCCTGCACCATCGGGGTGCCGGATGTCGCAGCGGGCACGGTGCAGCAGGACGCCGCCGCCATGCCCCGGGCATGAAGGCGGCGCCCCGCCTGAGGCGCAACGAGCCGATGGACGCCGTTCCCGGGGCAAAGGCTGGCGCCTAGCCCGGCACCTGGAACACGGCACCGTCCTCGATGCAGATCGCAGTGAGCTTTCCGCCCCACACGCAACCCGAGTCGAGCGCGATCAAACCCGGCTCGCGATAGAACCCCAACGCCGACCAGTGACCACAGACGATGGTGTGCGTGCGACTGAAGCGGTCGGGCACGCTGAACCAGGGCAGCATGCCTGGTGGCGCCTTGTCCGGTGCGCCCTTGGCGCGCAGGTCCATGCGACCATCGGTGCTGCAGAAGCGCAAGCGGGTAAGCGCATTCACGATCACGCGCAGACGATCCCACCCCTTCAGTCCGTCGGACCAGCGCTCGGGACGATTGCCCGCCAGGCTCAGCAGGAAGTCTCGCGCCCGTGCGCCCCCCAGCACCACACTCACCTCATTGGCAAGCGCCTGCGCCCGCGTGACCGTCCACCCGGGCAACAGACCCGCATGCACCAGCACATGCTCGCCATGCACCTTGAGCAGCGGCAGGCAGGCCAGCCAGTCGATCAGTTCGTCGCGATCCGGCGCCTCGAGCACCTGGAACAGCGTGTCATCGCTGTCGCGGCGCTTGAAGCCCGCCGCCACCATCAGCAGATAGAGGTCGTGATTGCCCAGCACGATGCTCGCCGCATCGCCCAGGTCACGCAGGAAGCGCAGCACGCGCAGCGACTCCGGCCCGCGATTGACGAGATCACCGACGATCCACAGGCGGTCGGCTGCAGGGTCGAACGCGACCTTGTCCAGCATCTTCGCGAGCGGGGCGTAACAGCCCTGGATGTCTCCGATTGCGTAGGTGGCCATTGATACCTGCAGTCAGCGCCGGATCAGACCTTGTAGTAGTCGCGATACCACGCGACGAAGCGCCCAACCCCGTCGCGCACGCTGGTCGCCGGCGCGAACCTGGTCCACGCGTTGAGCGCCGCGGTGTCGGCATAGGTCGCCGGCACGTCGCCGTCCTGCAGCGGCAGGAAGTTCTTCTCGGCGCTCATGCCGAGCGCGTCCTCGATCGCGGCCACGAAAGCCATCAGTTCGACCGGGTCGTGGTTGCCGATGTTGAACACGCGGTACGGCGCGTTGCTCGTGCCCGGGTTCGGCTGCAGCGCATCGAAGGTGGCGTCCGGCTCGGCGACATGGTCCAGCGTGCGGATCACGCCCTCGACGATGTCGTCGACATAGGTGAAGTCGCGCTTCATGCGGCCGTGGTTGAACACGTCGATCGGCCGCCCTTCGAGGATGGCCTTGGTGAACAGGAACAGCGCCATGTCCGGGCGTCCCCAGGGGCCATACACCGTGAAGAAGCGCAGTCCGGTGGTCGGCAGGCCGTAGAGATGGCTGTAGGTGTGCGCCATCAGCTCGTTGGCCTTCTTGGTCGCCGCATAGATGCTGACCGGGTGATCGACGCTGTCTTGCTCCGAGAACGGCATCTTCGTGTTGCCGCCGTACACGCTCGAGCTCGACGCGTACACAAGATGCTGCACCTTCGAATGCCGGCAGCCCTCGAGGATGTTCATGAAGCCGACCACGTTGCTGTCGATATAGGCGTGCGGGTTCTGCAGCGAATAGCGCACACCGGCCTGGGCGGCGAGGTGGATCACGCGGTCGAACTTCTCGGCGGCGAACAGCGCCTCCATGCCGGCGCGGTCGGCCACGTCCATCTTGACGAACCGGAAAGCCGCATGCGGCGTCAGGCGCGCCAGCCGCGCCTCCTTGAGCGTGGGGTCGTAGTAGTCGTTGAGGTTGTCGAGGCCGACGACTTCGTCGCCGCGGGCGAGGAGGCGCAGAGAGGCATGCATGCCGATGAAGCCGGCGGCACCGGTGACGAGGATTTTCATGGAGGGGCGAACCGTAAGGAAATCGTTCGGGATTATCGCATGCACACCGGCATCAGGCGTGTGACGGGTTTCTTGCAGCGGCAATGCAGCGGCCAGCCAACACGTACGCCCGACATCCTTGCTTATACTTGCACCGTCGCGACTCGCCCCGACTAGATGCTGACCCGCCTGCCCTACACCCTGCTGTGGATTCTCGCCCTGCCCCTGGTGCTGCTTCGTCTGCTGTGGCGGGCGCGCCGCCAGCCCGCCTACCTGCGCCACGTCGGCGAGCGCTTCGGGCGCTACCGCGTGCGCGCCCCGCTGGCGGTGATCTGGGTGCATGCCGTGTCGGTGGGCGAGACGCGCGCGGCCGAACCGCTGGTGCGCGCCCTGCTCGAGCGCTGGCCGGAGCACAGCGTGCTGCTCACCCACATGACCCCCACCGGGCGCGACACCGCACGCACCCTGTTCAAGGACGAGCCGCGCGTGCTGCGCGCCTACCTGCCCTACGACGTCGGCTGCTTCGTCCATGCCTTCCTGCGCCACTTTCGGCCGATGTTCGGCGTGATCATGGAAACCGAGCTGTGGCCCAACCTGCTCGCCGCCTGCCGACGCCGCCGCATCCCGGTGATGCTCGCCAACGCGCGCCTGTCGGAGCGCTCCGCCCGCCGCTACGCCCGGCTGCCGGCGCTCACCGAGCTCACCATGAAGGCGCTCGCCGCGATCGGCGCGCAGACCGCAGCCGACGCCGCGCGCCTGAGCCAGCTCGGCGCACGGCGCGTCACGGTGACCGGCAACATCAAGTTCGACATCACCCCGCCCGCCGGGATGCTCGCCCTCGGTCAGACCCTGCGCGAACGCATCGGCGACCGACCCGTGGTGCTTGCGGCGAGCACGCGCGAGGGCGAGGAAGCCGTGCTGGTGGACGCCTTCGTGCGCCATGCGCCGGCCGCTGCGCTCCTCCTGCTGGTGCCGCGCCACCCCCAGCGTTTCGACACGGTCGCGGCCGAACTCGCGGTGCGCAAGCTGGCCGCGCAACGCCGCAGCGCGGACGAGGCGATCGCCCCTCACACGCGGGTACTGCTCGGTGACTCGATGGGGGAAATGTTCGCCTACTACGCGGCGGCCGACGTCGCGCTGATCGGCGGCAGCTGGCTGCCCTTCGGCGGCCAGAACCTGATCGAGGCCTGCGCGGTCGGCACGCCGGTGGTGGTCGGCCCCCACACCTTCAACTTCCAGGCGGTCGCAGAGGATGCGGTGCGGGCAGGCGCCGCGCTGCGTGCCGGGGACGCCGATGCCGGCATGCAGACCGCGCTGGCGCTGCTCGCCGACGATGAGGCGCGAACCCGTCTTGCCGCTGCAGGGCGCGCATTCGCCACCACCCATCAGGGCGCGACGGCGCGCACGATCACGCTACTGCAGGATCTACAGACAGCCGCACGCGGGAAATGACTGCCGGCCTTGGGGAAAATGCCCGCTGGCGAGCTGGGGTCGAAGCGACACTGTTCGCGGGCAAGCCCGCTCACTGCACCAGCAAGGCGTTGATCGCCGCGACGTCATCCTCGCCCAGCGTACCGGCCGCCGCCTTCAGACGCAGTTGGGCGAGCAGGGTGTCGTAGCGCGCGCGCGCCAGTTGCTGCAGGGTGTCGGCGAGCTGGGTCTGGGCGTTGAGCACGTCGATGTTGATGCGCACCCCGACCTCGTAACCGAGCTTGTTGGCCTCGAGCGCGGACAGCGAGGACACGCGCGCCGCCTCGAGCGCCTTGACCTGCGCCATGCCACTGGTGACCCCCAGCCACGACTGGCGCGCAGCCAGTGCGGCGCTGCGGCGGGCATCTTCCAGGTCGGCGTCGGCCTTCATGCGCAGCGCGGCGGCCTCGCGCGACACCGAAGACACGCGCCCGCCGGCGTACAGAGGCAGATTCAGTTGCAGGCCGATCGTGGTCGCCTCCGAGCGGTCGGTGCTCGGCTGCGGGCGATTGTTAACGCCATGGCTGGCAACGATGTCGACCGTGGGCAGGTGGCCCGCGCGCGCGCGCTCGACCTCGCGCGCGGCAATCTCGCGCGCCAGTTGCTGCGCCTGCACGCCGAAACTGCCGGACTCCGCCGCGGCGACCCAGTCGGCGATGTTCTCGGGCTGCGGGCGTTGCAGGCCCACACCCTCACGCAGGCTGGCAAGCGGTTCCGGCTGCTTGCCGATGACCTGGGCCAGCGTCTGGCGCGCAACCTCCAGCTGGTTCTGGGCGGCGATCTCCTGCGCCGAGGCGAGGTCGAAGCGCGACTGCGCCTCATGCACATCTGTGATGGTGACGGTGCCGACCTCGAAGCTGGTCTTGGCGAGTTCGAGCTGTTCGGCAGCCGCCATGCGCAACTGCGTCACCGCGTCGAGCGCGTCCTGCGCGTTGAGCACGTTGAAGTAGGCTTCGGCCACACGCAACACGAGGTCCTGGCGGGCAATGCCGAACTGGGTCGCGGCCAGCGCGGTCTGCAGCTCGCCCTGCTTGAACTGCACCCAGTTCTGCCAGCGGAACAGCGGCTGGGTGAGCTGAACGCCGTAGCCGTTGCTGTTGTAGGTGTAGTCGTTACTGACACCACCCTTGAGCTTCAGGTCGGCGTCGTTCCAGGTCGTGTCCGCGCCCAGCCCGATCTGCGGCAACAGCCCCGCACGTGCCTGGACCACCTTCTCCTGCCCGGCCTCGTACTGCGCACGCGCAGCGGAGAATTTCGCGTCGTTGGCGAGCGCATCGCGATACACCTGCATCAGGTCGGCGGCGAGTGCACCACCGGAAAAAATGCCTGCGATGCAGACTGCCAGGATTCGCTTCATCGTGTTCTCCGCTGTTGAGGTGCGCCGCACTCAGTACTGCGCCATCCTCGGGTCGACCTGCGCCGCCCAGCCGGCAACGCCGCCTGCCAGGTTGATGACACTGGAGAAACCCTGACGTTCGAGGAACATGCACACCTGCGCGCTGCGCCCGCCGTGGTGGCAGATCACCACCGTCTCGCGATCGCGGTCGAGCTCGGGAAAGCGGGCCGGCACGCTGCCCATCGGCATCGCCACCGAACCCTCGATCAGGCAGATTTCCAGCTCCCAGGGCTCGCGCACATCGAGCAGCAAGGGTGCCGGCTGTTGCGCATCGTTCAGGCGCTGGGCGAGTTGGGCGGGGCTGATCTGGCGCATGGCGTTACTCAAAAGCTGAAACCGTCGCGCTGCGGTGCATCCTTGAGCATCGGCACCACGGTCTCGAAGATGTCTTCGGTGCGGAAACGGCCTTCGGCTTCGCAGGTGACCAGGCGCGCCTTCATGACCGGCGCCTCGCCGACGAAGGCGAACAGGCGACCGCCGACCTTGAGCTGCTCGAGCAGCGCCTGCGGCACGAAGGGCAGGCCGCCGGACACCACGATGACGTCGTAGGGTGCGCGCTCGGCCCAGCCACCGATGCCGTCGCCCTGCACGACCACGACATTCTCGACGCCGTTGCGTGCCAGGTTGGCGCTCGCCAGCTTCACCAGCTCGGGCTCGATCTCGATCGTGCGCACCCACTCGGTGCGCGCGGCCAGCAGCGCGGCAAAGTAGCCTGAACCCGTACCCACCTCGAGCACCGAGTCGGACTTGCCCAGGCGCAGCGCCTGCAGCACCTTGCCCTCGATCACAGGCTTCAGCATGACCTGGCCGCAGCCGATCGGGATTTCCACCTCGGTGAAAGCCAGCTCGCGATATGCAGCGGGAACGAATTCCTCGCGCTTGACCGTCATCAGGAGGTTGAGCACGTCCTGATCCAGCACCTCCCAGGGGCGGATCTGCTGCTCGACCATGTTGAAGCGCGCTTGTTCGAAATTCATCAGGGACTCCCGGCGAAATATTAGCACACGCTAATGGATAGCGTTATCCAAAAAGGCAAAACCGCATCATTCTAGCGCAGATGCTGCGCCGCAATCCGCGGCCGTTGGGTCGGGGTTACGGTGGAGCACAGGCGACTCAGCCCCCTCTCTTGCGCCCCCGGCCGCCCTGAGGGCGCGCATCACCTTTGCGCGCTGCCGCCTTCTGTCCTGCACCCCGGCTCGCCACCCCGCGCCCGCCATCGGCCTGCTCGAGCCACAGCAGCGCCTGGGCATGGGCAACGACGCCCTCCAGGTACGAGGGCGCGATATCGCGCATGCGCATCAGCGCCTGCAGCACCAGGAAATGCGAATTGAGCGGGCCGGCATTGTCCGGCGCCTGGGCAAGCGCACGCGACAGTTGCTGCTCCAGGCTCAACCGCGACCAGGTACTGCGGAAGTGGTGCAGGGCCTTGAGTTCGGTGCTCGGCGCGGCGCCCGCCCCGGCCACGGCGCTGGCAGAGGACGCCACCGGGACGGCGGCGTGGCTTGCCACATGGGCCAGCAGATCGGCCAGTGATCCGCGCTCGGGCCGCGCCGGCGCGGTCGCGCGCGCCTCGCCCCCTGCGCGCCCGAAGCGTTCGCGCAACGCCGCCAGCCGGCGCTCGATCTTGCGCATCAGGACCGTTTGCGCAGCCCCCTCGCAACCGTCGAGCCGGCGCAACATTGCTTCGATGACGCGAAAGCCCACCGGGTCGAAAAGCGCTGCGCCGTGTGCGCGCAGCGCCTCGACACGAACGCGCAGGTCCTTCCCCGGCGTCCCGCCAGGCGACGACGCGCCGGGCAGCAGCGCCTCACTCATCCTTCGCAGCCGCCCTCGGTGCGACCTTGGGCACCGGCGCCATCTCCACCCGCCGGTTGCGCGAACGGCCGTCGGCGTCGTCGTTGGAGGCGACCGGCTGCTCCGAACCGAACGCCGCGGCAAAGACCGACGATGACGGCATACCCTCCTCGATCAGGGCCCGGGTCACCGTCAGCGCGCGCTGGGCCGACAGATCCCAGTTGTCGGCAAAGCGGCGGTTGGTGTCGAGCACCGGGCGGTCGTCGGTGAAGCCGCTCACCATCAGCATCTCGTCGCGCGTACCGAGGTAGGCTGCGAGCGGCGGCGCCAGGCTTTGCAGCACCTGGCGGCCCTCGGGCTGCAGTTCGGCTGAGTTGAGCGCGAACAGCACGCTGCCGCTGATGCCGATGCGCCCGTCATTGAGCGTGATCCGCCCGCTGGCCAGCGGCACCGCCAGCGCCTTCTCCAGCGCCTCGCGCCGCTGTTGCTCCACGCGCCGTTTCTGCACCTCGGCCTCGAGCGTGGTCGCCAGCTCGAGCTGCACGCCGAGCACGCCGACCAGGATCAGCACGAAGGCGCCGAGCAGCCCCGACATCAGATCGCCGAACACGCCCCAGGCCGGCGCCGCCTGCTCGATGCTGCCGTCGTCGCCGTGAATCTCGCCCATCGTCAGCCCTCGCTGGCGCCGGCGGCCTGCCGGGCGGGGATCTGCTGCAGATCCCCGACGATCTGCTGTTGCGACATCAGGCTCAGGTCGATGAGTTCGCGCGCCTGCGCCACGTAGTAGGCCAGTTGCTCGTCGCTGCGCGTCATCGCCTTCTCCAGCGCGCCCTCGATGCGTTCCAGGCTGGCCATGAGCTTGTCGTTGGACTCGCTGAACAGTTGCACCGCAAGCCCGAAGCCTTCGGCCAGGCTGGCGACCTCGACCGCGCCGCCGGCGACCTCGCCTGCGGTGTCGGCCAGGCGCGTGGCCTCGGCGTCCATGCGCTGCTCGAAGCCGGCCGCCGCGCGCTGCAGCGCCGACGCCGAGGACGCCACCAGCGCATCGATGGCCTGGCGCTGCTCGGTCGAGGCATGATTGATCGCGTCCAGCAGGCCGCGCAGCGTTTCCATGATGCGGTTGCGTTCGTCCAGCGCTGCGTTGTCACGCGCGATGCTGGCGGACAGGGCCTGGCGCAGCTCGCCGATCACCTCAGCCGCCGCGCGCGGCGCCTCGGCGGCGGTCTGCATCAGCACGCTGGCTTGTTCGATGCTGCGGCTGGCCTGTTCGTGGGTAGAGGCGGCGAGCACGCGGACGGTTTCGCCCAGACGGTCCACGATCGCCTGCTGGCCGCTACCAACGGCCTCGATCGTGCGGCTCACCTGCTCCTGCGCACTCGTTTCCAGCGCGCGTGCGGCTTCGTCGAGGCGGTCGACGATCGCTTCCTGGCGGCTGCCCACGCGCTCCCCCACCTGCCGCCATTCGCCGTACAGCGTGGCGGCCATCGCCTGCAGCGCATCGGACTGAGCGGCGTGGCGGGACGCGTCGCGGGTGGCGAGCTCGGCCTGCAGCGCCGACAGGGTCGCGCCCACCTGATCGACGAGCGCCGCGGAGCGCTGGGCGAAGGTTTCGGTGAAGGCCTGCAGCGCGCCCTGGAGTTCGGTCATCACCGCTTCGCTGGCGCGCGCCTGGCTGTCCAGCGCGCGCGTCAAGGTGTCGGCCACGGTCGTGACGGCCGCATCCAGGCGCTGCGACGCACCGTCGAGCTGGGCCTGCACGCCATCGGCGACGCGCTCTTGCAGCGTCGTGGTCTCGCGCGCGATGCCGGCCATGGTCTCGGCGACCAGCGGCTGCATGGTCTGCCCGGCCACGCGGGCGCTTGCGGTCAGGCTGTCCTTGAGCGAGACATCGACCGCGGCGGCGAGCGCCGAATAGCTGCCGCGCGCATCGTCGTAAAAACGCTGCTGCTCGCTCGCCATGCGCTCGTGCAGCTCGCGGTGCTGGCGCTCCATCTGCGACATCATCGCCTGCAGGGTCTCGACCAACGCGGGCATCGTACGCGCCTGGTCCCGCACGGCCTGGAAGGCTTCCTGACGCTGCTGCGCTCCCGAGAATCCGCGCAGTTCGCGAGCGACACGGCTGTCCAGCACCTGCGAGACCTGCAGGCGCGCACGCCGGCACAACGCCGAGATCAGCCCCAGCATGGCCGAGGCCGCCACGCCTGCGACCGAGGTGCCGAAGGCCACGCCCAGCCCCTTCACCGGCGCGGCGAGCGAGGAACGGATGGTCTGCAGATCGGTGGTGGCCTCGAGCGCGATCACCGCGCCATTGAGCGTCATCACCATGCCGAGGAAGGTGCCGAGCATGCCCAGCAGCACCAGCAGGCCGACCAGGTAAGGCGTGAGCGCCGGCCCGGGCAGGCCGATGCGCTCGCCTTCGAGGCGCAGGCGCACCGCATTGTGCAACGCGGGCGGCAGGCCGCGCAGCCACGCGGAGGCATCGGCCATTTCGGCCGGAATCGTGTCCAGCGCGCGCTGCAGCGCCGAGGTGGCGCGGTCGAAACGCAGCAGTTCGAGCGCGCCCGTCACGTACACCAGGCCGATCAGCGCGGTCATGCCCAGGGCCAGCGGGCTCAGCCCCACATAGCCGACGCCCACCCACACCACCACGGCCAGCCCCAGCAGGAAGGCCACCACGCTAACGCTTCTGTTCATTGAATTTCCGTCGATTCCTTATCCAGAGCCGCCACCAGCCCCGCCACCGGCATCAGCCGCAGGTCGAGCTCGGCGAGCAGCACGCGCTGCAGCTCGGCGCAAAAACGGGCGAGCCAGCCGCCCGATTGCATCCACTGCGCGGGGTCGTCGGGCTGCGCCGCCTCACGTCCGCGCTGGTGCGTCTCGAACAGGTGCGCGAAGCGCCTGCCCAACAGCACCGGCACGGTCGCGAGCAGGCTGGCCTCACGCGCCGCGAATGCCTGCTCCATTACCGCGTCCAGCGCGGCGAGTTGCTTGAACGCTGCCGACTGTGCCGACAGGGCAGCACGCACACTCGCCCGCAGCGGCCCTACGGCCGTGGCCATGGCACGCTGGTGGGCGAGGTAGTAGCGATGAAAAGGGGCAAAGTCTGCGGCCGACTCGGGCGCAGCATTCGGCAGCGGCGTCGGCAGCCCCAGATTCGCCCCGCCCGGCTGCGCCGTGCCCGCAGCGGCGACCGCAGCGGCCAGATCGCCGCGCACCTGCGCCAGTTGTGCACGCAGTGCGGCAGCGGGCGGCGCCCTGGGCGGGGAATTCCCCGCAGCCGAATTCAGTGCCGAATAAAGCGCCAGCGCATCCTTGAGATCCAGCCACTCGCCGAGGCGTTCGGCAAAGGTCTGCTTCGCATCCGCGACGTCCGCCACCGCCAGCTCAGCCAGTATCCGCACCAGCCCGGCACTATCGAAACGCGTCCACGACACGGCCTGCCTCATCCCCTGCTTGATCCCCTGGCCAGGCGCCCTTCAGGCAAAAAAGCGCAAAAAAGGCCGAAGGCTACACCAAAGCGGCCGCTTGCGTCGGGCCGCTGGCGGCATTCAGGCATCGCCCGGCTTCACCCGATACCACGCCGCATACAGGGCGGGCAAAAAGAGCATGGTGAGCACGGTCGCCACCGTCAGCCCACCCATGATCGCCACCGCCATCGGCCCGAAGAAGGTGCTGCGCGACAGCGGCACCATGGCGAGGATCGCCGCCGCGGCGGTGAGCATGATCGGCCGGAAGCGCCGCACCGCCGACTCGACGATCGCCTCCCACTGCGTACGCCCGGCCTCGATGTCCTGGAGGATCTGGTCCACCAGGATCACCGCGTTGCGCATGATCATGCCCGACAGCGCGATCGTGCCGAGCAGGGCGACGAAGCCGAAGGGCTTGCCGAAGGCGAGCAGGAAGGCGGTGACGCCGATCATGCCCAGCGGCGCGGTCAGCACCACCATGATCGTGCGCGAGAAGCTCTTCAACTGCAGCATCAGCACGGTCAGCACGGTGAGGATGAAGACCGGCATGCCGGCGCCCACCGAGGTGCTGCCCTTGGCGCTCTCCTCCACCGAACCGCCGACCTCGAGCCGATACCCGAGCGGCAGTGCCGCGCCGACGCGGCCCATGTCGGCGCCAAGCTGGCCGACCACCACCGCGGGCTGGGTGCCGTCGTAAAGCGAGGCACGCACGGTGACGGTGGGGATGCGGTTGCGCCGCCAGATCACACCCGGCTCGAAGTCGTGCTCGATGCGCACCACCTGCGCCAACGGAACGCTGCGCCCGCCCGCCACCGGCAGCGCCAGATCGGCGAGCAGCGACAGATGCACGCGCTCGGACTCGGCGCCGCGCAGCACCACCGAGATGGTCTCGGTGCCCTCGCGGAACTGCGTCACCGTCATGCCCTGCAGCGAGGTCGCGAGCAGGCTGGAGATGTCCTGGGACGACACCCCGAGCAGGCGCGCCTTGTCCTGGTCGATCGCCAGGCGCACCACCTTGGACGGCTCCTCCCAATCCAGATGCACGTTCGACAGGTGCGGATTGCCACGCATCGCCTCGGCCACGGCGTGCGCCTGACGGCGCAGCTCGTCGAAGTCCGGCCCGCTCACCCGGTACTGCACCGGGAATCCCACCGGCGGGCCGTTCTCGAGCCGATTGACGATGCCGCGCAAGGGCCAGGGCTCGTCCGCGAACAAGTGGATCAGCTTCGTACGCAGCGCCTCGCGCTCGGCCAGGCCGGTGGTGAGGATCACGATCTGGGCGAAATTGGTCTGCGCCAGTTGCTGGTCGAGCGGCAGGTAGAAGCGCGGGCTGCCGCTGCCCACCCAGGCCACAAAATTCTCGATGCCGTCCTGCTCCGCGAGGAAGGTCTCCAGGCGCCTGACCGCGGCCTCGGTGGCCTGGTGCGACACCCCTTCGGCAAGGCGCAGGTCGACCAGCAGCTCGGGCCGCGTCGAATCGGGGAAGAACTGCTGCGGCACGAAGCGCGCGAACACGAACAGCGAGCCGACGAAGATCGCCACCGTGAGCACGATCACCAGCCAGCGAAAGCGCACGCAGGCATTCACCACGGCGCGCAGGCGGTTGTAGAAGGGCGTGTGGTAGATCGCGAACTCGTCGTGCTGCTCGTGGGCGTGGAGGTCGCGCTCCGCCATGCGCCGCCCGAGCGCCGGCCACACCCGGCCGGCCAGGCGCGCCAGCGCCGAGGGCTTGCCTGCGCGCTTGCTGAAATCCGGCAGCAGGTAGTAGCCGAGATAGGGCACGAAGATCACCGCCGCGATCCACGACACCAGCAGCGCGGTCACCGTGACCTGGAAGATCGAGCGGGTGAACTCGCCCACCGAGGATGCCGCCAGCGCCACCGGCAGGAAGCCCGCGGCCGTCACCAGCGTGCCGGAGAGCATCGGCATCGCGGTCGAGGTCCACGCGTAGCTCGCCGCGCGCACCCGGCCCCAGCCCTGCTCCATCTTGCTCGCCATCATCTCGACCGCGATGATCGCGTCGTCCACCAGCAGGCCGAGCGCGATGATCAGCGCGCCGAGCGAGATCTTGTGCAGGCCGATGTCGAGCAGATGCATGAACATGAAGGTGATCGCCAGCACCACCGGGATGATCACCAGCACCACGACGCCGGTGCGAAAACCCAGCGACAGCAGGCTCACCGCCATCACGATCAGCACCGCCTCGGCCAGCACGTAGACGAATTCATTGACCGCCCGCGTCACCGCGCGCGGCTGGTCGGCCACACGCTCGAAGCGGATGCCGAGCGGCAACTGGGCGACGATTTTGTCCACCGCCTCGTCCAGATGGCGGCCGAGCGCGACGATGTCGCCGCCGGCACGCATCGACACGCCGATGCCGAGCGCCTCCTGCCCCATGTAGCGCAGGCGCTCGGCGGGCGGGTCGGCGTAGCCGCGGCGCACCTCGGCCACGTCGCCCAGGCGGAAGCTGCGTCCGCCGGCGCGGATCACGGTGGCGCGGATGGCGTCGAGGTCCTCGAACTGGCCGCTCGGGCGCAGCCAGATGCGCTCGTCGGCGGTCTCGAAGAAGCCGCTGCCGGTCTCGGCGTTCTGCTCGGCCAGCGCGCCGACGATGTCGTCCAGGCGCAGGCCGAAGGTGGCGAGCTTGGTGTTGGAGAGCTCGATGAACACGCGCTGCGGCTGCTCGGCGAAGAAGCTGACCTTGGCCACGTCCTTCACCCGCAACAGCTCGCTGCGGATGGCCTCGGCGTGGCGCTTGAGCTCGGCATGGCTCACGCCCTCGCCGACCAGCGCGAACAGGTTGCCGTAGGTGTCGCCGAATTCGTCGTTGAAGTAGGGACCGCGCACGCCGGTGGGGAAGGTGTGGGCGATGTCGCCGATTTTCTTGCGCGCCTGGTACCAGATGTCGGGGATGTCGCGCGAACGAGTGCTGTCCTTGACCAGGAAGAACACCAGCGCCTCGCCCGGCTTGGAATAGCTGCGGATCACGTCGGCCTGGGCGATCTCCTGCAGCTTCTTCTCGATGCGGTCGGTGACCTGCTGCTCGACCTCGCGCGCGCTCGCGCCCGGCCATTCGGCGCGCACCACCATGACCTTGAAGGTGAAGGGCGGATCCTCGGACTGGCCGAGACGGGTGTAGGAGAAGATCCCGATCAGCGTGCTGACGATCAGGAAGTACAGCACCAGCGAGCGGTGGGTCAGCCCCCACTCGGAGAGGTTGAAGCGGCCGCAGCCGAACACATCCTCGTCGTGGTGGCTCATCGCTTGACGTCCAGCAGCACGGGCGCGCCCTCCTCGAGCGCTCGCACGGTCTCGCCCTCCACCAGGGTGTGCACCCCGGCGACCACGAGTCGCGCCCCGGCCGGCAGATCGGCCCGCAACAGGGCACCGTCCTCGCGCCAGGCAAGGATATCGACCGCGACCGGACGCACGCGGTCGCCCTCGCCGACCACCCACACCGTGCCGCCATCGGGCTTGCCGGGCACGCGGGTGACCGCGGCCAGCGGCAGCAGCACGCCATCGCCGTCGGCATCGGCCACGGTGAACATCACGCTCGCCGTGGCCCCGAGCGGCAAGCCGGCGTCGGCCCCCTGCACCGCCACGCGCAGCGCATAGGTGCGGGTGGCGGTGTCGGCGGCGGGTGCCACTTCACGCACGGTAGCCGCGTATTCGCGCCCGGGCGCAGCCCAGGTGCGCACCCGCGCCGCCATGCCGGCGTGCAGCTGCCCGGCGCGGCCCTCGGGCACATGGATCAGCACCTCGCGCTCGTCGGGGCGGGCAAGGCGGAACACCGGCTGCCCGACGCCGACCACCTGCCCCGGCTCGGCGAGCACGGCGGTGACGACCCCGGCTGCGGGGGCCTCGAGGCGGGTGTAGCCGGCCTGGTTGGATGCAGTCTCGGCCTGCGCGCGCGCCTGGCGCAGCCGCGCCTCGGCCGCCTGCAGCGCGGTGCGCCGGGTGTCGAGCACCGACGAGGACACGAACTTGCGCGCCGCCAGCTCCTGTGCGCGCCCGTATTCGGTGCGCGCCAGCGCCAGATCGGCTTCGGCCGCCGCCAGCGCCGCCTGCGCCGCGCTTGCGGCAAGGCGGGCATCGGCGGGGTCGAGCAGCGCCAGCAGCGCGCCCGCGGCCACCTCTGCGCCGACGTCTGCCTTGCGCTCGACGAGCTTGCCGCCCACCCGAAAACCCACGTCGGCCTCGATGCGCGCCTTCACCTCACCCGCGTAGAGCTGCACCGCGGGGGCCGCCGCAGCACCATCGAGGGTGCGCACCAGCACGGCGCGCGGCGGCGGGGATTCGGGCGCGGGGGCGGAACAGGACGCGAGCAGGCAGGCGCCGGCGGTCACGGTCAGCAGGGTACGGATGCGCATCGGGATTCTCTGCAAGGAGCGCGCGCGCCGGTTTCAGCCGGGCGTGCGGTGTCGCGAAACGAGACCCGTAGTGTAGCGCTTCGGCCTTGTGACCAAGGTCACGAGGCCGCGCTCAGCGCGACTCGAGTAGCAGGCGACCGTTGGCCGGCTGGATCGGCCGCCCATTGCGCGGATACAGGCGCGCGAAGACGGCCAACTGATCGTCGGCGATCGGCAGCGGCTGCTTCATGACCACCCACAGCACGTCCTCGGTACAGGGCGGCGTCGGCAGCGAGCCGGTGTAGAGGAAGTGCCCGGGATCGGCCGGCACGAACTGCGCCAGGTCGATCACCGCATCGGGCGAGAACTCGCGGCCGCGATCGAGCGGCAGGTTGTTCCACAGCGTCTGCAGCACCGGATGGGCCTCGCCGCCCGCGGCCAGCAGCAAGGACAGGATCGCCTGCTTGCCCTCCGCGCTGCGGTGTTCGAGATAGATCGCCATGTCGTGCGCCATGCCGCCGACGCGGTCCTGCGATGGACGATGCAGGGTGAAGCGCTCGAGCGCATAACGCACCCCGCGCACGGTAATGCCCATGCCCTCGCCGACGTCGACCTGCAGCGTGTTGCCGGTGTCGCGGATGCGGAAGCCACTGCGGCGATAGTCGAACTGCACCGGCGCGAGATCGACCGCGATGCCTTCGCGCAGGTCGATCGGCGACTGGCGCGTGCCTTCGGCGCAGATGCGCCATTCCGGGCGCAGCTTGCTCCAGTTCTGCGGGCCGGTCTCGCCGTCGTAGCTCCAGCCTGCGGACGTCGCCGGCAGCGGGGTGACGCGGATGCCGCTGGCTTCGAGCGGCGAGGTGGGTTGCGCGCTCGGCTGCGAGGCGACTGGCGAGGGAGTCCGCGACGTCACCCGCGATGACGACTTGCTGCCTTGCTCCGCGCGGGCTTGCTGGCGTGCGGCACGAGGGCGCGCCTGCGCCGCCGGCGGCGCGCTGGCCACACGCTGGGGCCGCACGGGGGCGGCAGCGGGCTCGGGGATCGGGCGTGGCGCGGCAGGCGCCGACTTGCTTGCAGCGGGCTGCGCGGTCGCGGCGTCCGCCTCGGCCTTGGCCGCGATGCCGGGCAAGGGCGGCAGGATGGATTTGCGCGGCGTGGACGCCTGAGCGCTCGCCGGCGCCCCGCCGGGGAGGAACTTGGCGGGAATCTCCACATTCGTCTCGAACGGCGGCTCGGCCGCCTGAGCGGTGGGCTGCGCGGGCAGCGGCGTCTCGCCGGCGCGGATCAGCTCGGGGGGCGCGGCGGGCTCGGGGCGGGCGGCAGCCAGCGGCGGCGCCTGCGCTGGTGCAGCTCCAGCCCCAGCAACGGCCGGTGCGGCGGCCAGCTTCGCGGCTTCGCTCGCCAGCTTCTGCAGATCGGCAGCCGAAGGCGGGTTGCACACCTCGCGCCACATGCGCTCATCCACAGAATTGCGCGCCACGGTAAGCGGCGTCTGGTCAGGCAAGGACTCCTCGCGCACGATGTTGTCGTCCGCATCGACATAGACGCGCTTGACCGTGACGAAGGTCCGGTTGCGACAGTCGTAACGGTTGAGCGCCTTGATCATCGCGTAACCCGACGCCTTCGCCTCCTCGGAGGTCAACACCACCCTGCCCCAGGAAATCTTGGTCCCGGCATCCGACGACAGGATGCTGCCGCGGTCGATCTCGACGCGACGATTGCGGTCGCTGAGCACCAGTTGCCAGTCGGCAGCGAGCGCCGCCCCCGCGGTGTGGGCGAGCAGCAAGGCAGCGAGAAGCGGACGGAGCGGGCTCATGGGCATCGGATCATCATGGGTTACAGCATGCTAATCGACCTCTGCGCACAAATCTTGAGCACCTTGCCACGGCAGAGTGCATACAGTATCTTCCAGCGTTCTCGTTGGGGGTGCCCGCCGCGCACGGGCTGAGAAACACCCTTGGAACCTGATCCGGCTCGCACCGGCGTAGGGAAACGTAAATCATGAGCTCGTCCGCATCCTCCGCTGCCCGCACCGGCAGCGCGTCCGCCGCATCTTCCGCCACGGCCTCACGCATCCCGAACGTCGTCTCCATCGCTGGCGTCGACCCGTCTGGCGGCGCGGGCGTATTCGCAGACCTCAAGACCTTCTCCGCGCTCGGCGCCTACGGCTGCGGCGTGGTCGCTGCGCTCACCGCGCAGAACACCCAGGCGGTCACCGGCGTGCACGTGCCGCCCACCGAGTTCCTGCGCCTGCAGATCGACACCCTGTTCGCCGACGTGCACCTGCACGCCACCAAGATCGGCATGCTCGGCAGCGCCGAGGTCACCGCCACCGTGGCCGAACGTCTGGCGCACTGGCAGGCGGCCAAGGTGGTGCTCGACCCGGTGATGGTGGCCAAGAGCGGCGACAGCCTGCTGGCAAAGAGCGCGATCTCGATGATGCGCGAGGCGCTCTTCCCGCAGGCCTTCCTGATCACCCCCAACCTGCCCGAAGCCGGCGTGCTGCTCGAGCAGCGCGCGCCCGACACGGTCAAGGAGATGTACCGCGCCGCCGAGCGCCTGCGCGAGCTCCTGCCGCTGTCCTCCGAGCGCTGGGTGCTGTTGAAGGGCGGCCATCTGCCCGGCAACGACCTGGTCGACCTGCTCTTCGACGGCGACCGCATGGTCGAGCTGACCGCGCCGCGCATCGACACCAAGAACACCCACGGCACCGGGTGCACGCTCAGCTCCGCAGTCGCCGCCCTGCTGCCGCAGGCCGAGGGCCAGTTCCGCCCGGTCGAGACCGCGGTGCGCCACGCCCGCCAGTGGCTGCTGGGCGCGATCGCGCATTCGGGCGAGCTCGCGGTCGGCAGCGGCCACGGGCCGGTGCATCACTTCCACGCCTTGTGGAAGCGGTGACCCAAGACGCTATGGAGACCGTCCCCGCGGGAGCGGGCTTGCCCGCGAACAGCACCCGACCGATAGCCCCTTTCGCGGGCAAGCCCGCTCCCACGGCGCCTTGACGGCACCAGCAGCCCTCCGGCACGAACCGAACACCAGACCAAAACCCCATACCCTTCCCCGGGAGACAGCATGAACGCCAACGAAAAATTCATCGCCGCCAAGGCCCACGTCGACGAGGCCGCAATCGCCCCGCTGCCCAACTCGCGCAAGATCCACGTCGAGGGCTCGCGCGCCGACATCCGCGTGCCGATGCGCGAGATCTCGCAGGCCGACACCCCGGCCTCCTTCGGCGCCGAGAAGAACCCGCCGATCTTCGTGTACGACTGTTCCGGCCCCTACTCCGACCCGGCGGCGCAGATCGACATCCGCTCCGGCCTGCCCGCGCTGCGCCAGCAGTGGATCGAGGAGCGCGGCGACACCGAGCAACTGCCCGGCCTGTCGTCCGAATTCGGTCGCCAGCGTGCCGCCGACCGCGCCCTGGACGAGCTGCGCTTTCCCGGCCTGCACCGCAAGCCGCGGCGCGCCAAGGCCGGCGCAAATGTCAGCCAGATGCACTACGCCCGCCGCGGCATCATCACCCCCGAGATGGAGTTCGTCGCCATCCGCGAGAACCTCAACCGCGAGCAGTACATCGCCTCGCTGCGCGCCAACGGCGGCCTCAAGGGCCAGAAGATGGCCGACATGATGTTGCGCCAGCACCCTGGGCAGAACTTCGGCGCGAGCCTGCCGGCCACGATCACCCCCGAGTTCGTGCGCGACGAGATCGCCCGCGGCCGCGCCATCATCCCCAACAACATCAACCACCCCGAGAGCGAGCCGATGATCATCGGCCGCAACTTCCTCACCAAGATCAACGCCAACATCGGCAACTCGGCGGTCACCTCCTCGATCGCCGAGGAAGTCGACAAGATGACCTGGTCGATCCGCTGGGGCGGCGACACGGTGATGGACCTGTCGACCGGCAAGAACATCCACGAGACCCGCGAGTGGATCATCCGCAACAGCCCGGTGCCGATCGGCACGGTGCCGATCTACCAGGCGCTGGAGAAGGTCGACGGCAAGGCCGAGGACCTGACCTGGGAGATCTTCCGCGACACCCTGATCGAACAGGCCGAGCAGGGCGTGGACTACTTCACCATCCACGCCGGCGTGCTGCTGCGCTACGTGCCGATGACCGCCAACCGCATGACCGGCATCGTCTCGCGCGGCGGCTCGATCATGGCCAAGTGGTGCCTGGCGCATCACAAGGAGAGCTTCCTCTACACCCACTTCGAAGACATCTGCGAAATCATGAAGGCCTACGACGTGGCCTTCAGCCTGGGCGACGGCCTGCGCCCGGGCTCGATCTACGATGCCAACGACGAGGCCCAGCTCGGCGAGCTCAGGACCCTGGGCGAGCTCACCGACATCGCCTGGAAGCACGACGTGCAGGTCATGATCGAGGGCCCCGGCCACGTGCCGCTGCAGCTCATCAAGGAGAACATGGACCTGCAGCTCGAGTGGTGCAAGGAAGCGCCCTTCTACACCCTGGGGCCGCTGACCACCGACATCGCGCCGGGCTACGACCACATCACCAGCGGCATCGGCGCGGCCACCATCGGCTGGTACGGCACCGCGATGCTGTGCTACGTGACGCCCA
>NZ_JAVEYL010000014.1:0-106496 GCF_034003485.1 Thauera sp. | reverse complement strand
TGCGCGTCGATCCGCGCTACTTCCGCCCCGCCGAGGTCGAGACGCTGCTCGGCGATCCGACCAAGGCCAAGGAAAAGCTCGGTTGGACGCCGGAGATCACCGTGCAGGAGATGTGCGCCGAGATGGTCGCCGAAGACCTGAAGGCGGCGCAGCGACATGCGTTCCTGAAGGCGCACGGGCACGATGTGCCAGTCGCCCTCGAAAACTGACCAACCGCCTTGTAGTCGCCACTGTGGGAGCGGGCTTGCCCGCGAAAGTGCATGAAACAAGCGCTGCATTCGCGGGCAAGCCCGCTCCCACGGAGCCTGCGGCCCGTGAAAATTACTGAATCCCTGAACATGAACCTCACCGAAACCATCTTCGTCGCCGGCCATCGCGGCATGGTCGGCTCGGCCATCGTGCGCCGGCTGCAGGCCTTGGGCTGCACCAACATCCTCACCGCTGGGCGCAACGAACTCGACCTCACCGACCAGCACGCGGTCAACGCCTTCTTCGCCGCCCATCGCATCGACCAGGTCTATCTGGCTGCGGCCAAGGTCGGCGGCATCCACGCCAACAACACCTACCCGGCCGAGTTCATCCACCAGAATCTGATGATCGAGGCCAACATTATCCATGCTGCCCACACCCACGGCGTGCAGAGGCTGATGTTCCTCGGCTCGTCGTGCATCTACCCGAAGTTCGCAGAACAGCCGATGAAGGAAGAGGCGCTGCTCACCGGTCTGCTCGAGCCCACCAACGAGCCCTACGCCATCGCCAAAATCGCCGGCATCAAGCTGTGCGAGAGCTACAACCGCCAGCACGGCCGCGACTACCGCAGCGCCATGCCGACCAACCTCTACGGCCCGGGCGACAACTTCCACCCCGAAAACAGCCACGTCATCCCCGCGCTGATGCGCCGCATCCACGAGGCCAAGCTGGCGAAGGCGCCTGAAGTGGTGATCTGGGGCAGTGGCACGCCGATGCGTGAGTTCTTGCATGTGGATGACCTGGCCGAGGCCGTGGTGCATCTGCAGAACATTCCGCAGGAGCGCTACGCCAGCGAGACCGAGCCGATGCGCTCGCACATCAACGTCGGCACGGGGACGGATGTGACCATTCGGGAGCTGGCCGAGACGCTGGTCGAGGTGATCGGCTACGAGGGCAAGCTGATGTTCGACACCACCAAGCCGGATGGCACGCCGCGCAAGCTGATGGATGTGAGCCGCCTGGCACGGCTGGGGTGGAGACCGAAGACGGTACTCATCAATGGGCTCGATTGCACGTATCGCTGGTACACCGAAAACACGCCTGTGCCAAGGCAAGCAAACGCGCATCAAGGGTCTTGATCACGCACCAGCTGCGAATTTTCAGCGCCTTGACTCTCGACACCCAACGCTAATTTTTAAATTAATTCACACAGACTCCCTTATTACTAAAAAATAACGCTGAAATAACGCCACAGACGCTTGAAACCCCACTAATTTATGTCGAATTATTCAAAACCCACGATCTCGATAATCACCGTTGTATATAACGGCGCGAAGACGCTCCGAGCGACGATCGAAAGCATCACGCCTCAACTAACTGACGATATCGAGTACATCATTATCGACGGCGGTTCCAACGACGGCACGCAAGACATAATACAGTCTTACGCACACCACCTAGCGTACTGGACTAGTGAGCCCGATAACGGCATTTACGACGCATGGAACAAGGCCTTAGCCCAGGCATCTGGGCGCTACATCGGGTTCGTAGGTGCAGATGACGTGCTGCTCCCGAACACGCTTGCCGTATACCTGAACGGTATCCATAAGCAACCGGAAGTTGACTACTGGAGCTCGCGAATCGCATTTGGAAAGATCAACGGACGAATTATCGGGCAACCCTGGCGGTGGAAGCGCTTTCGCCGCTACATGTGTGTTGCTCACGTCGGCTCCCTACATAGCCGGAACCTCTACGAGCGATTCGGCCTATATGACACAAGCTACCGAATCGCAGGAGATTACGACTTTTTACTCCGTTCAGGTTCAACGTTGAAAGCTGGCTTTATCGATATCGTTTCTGCGGTCATGGGAGATGGCGGCGTCAGCAATAGAGCGGTATCGCTTGCACTGGAAGAAACTGCACGCGCGAAAATTAGACATAAAGCGACATCCGTCGCCGTTGCGCGGATTGACCAACTCCTCGCACAGCTAAAAGTAGCAATTCGATCTCGCTTAACGCGCAAGCCATGACAATCTCACTATTGACGTGGCTGCTACTCCCGTCCGCCTTGATGGTTAGCCTCACCCTATCGTCTTTTTCAGCAGGCCTTCTTGTCTCGAGCACCATAATACTTACGCTCGTCATCATAAAACAACAAACCGTCAAGATAAGTGTCGCTTATCTTATGGCCTCTGTAATTTCAATACTCTGGACCGTTGTCAACAACTACTCCATGGGAAGTGGGGACCAGACGAAACCCGTCCTCACCATTCTATTGCTCTTGCTTTGCGGGTTCGCAGTAGCGAGTATGTTAAAGCAAGAAAAAGAAGAAGAACTCCAGAGGTCGTTAAAAATCGTTTTTTGGACTTTAATTTTCATTGGGCTTGCAGGAACTCTAAACTTGCTCCCCCTCGGCCCCTACCAACACCTAAACAGGCCGCTGCCACCGTTCTCTGAACCAAGCCACTTTGCTCTGATTTATGCACCTATTGCGTGCTCCTACGTTCTAGTCTGCAAAAAAGCTCTCCGCCCGTTCGTTTGTTTAATAAGCCTCTTTCTCTCACTCACACTTCCGAACCTTACGTTACTGGTCGCAACTTTCTTGGTTTCGACCGTCTCACTAAGCAATCGCCAAATCTTCACGACCATCTCAGCATCGCTTGCGCTCAGCATAGCGTTGATTGCTTCGGGCACCATATCCATCGACTACTTTTTAAACCGTCTCACTGATCCCGACGCAGAGAATCTTTCCCGGCTTGTTTACGCTCAAGGCTGGGAAAGCATTGCATCTGCCTTGCATTATTCGTCTGGCCTCGGAGTGGGCTTTCAGAATCTTGGCTCAGAACCCCCCGGCCAAGCCGCCGCAAAAATCGAAGCACTCACAGCAGGATCGCTCAACAGATTAGACGGAGGCTTCCTTGCCGCGAAGATCATCGGCGAGTTTGGCGTCGTTGGAATTATTCTAGTCTTTTCAACAACAGTCGTCGCTTTTTTATCAGGACTCGAACTAAGAAGACAGATCACAAAAAATATCAGCACCAAAAAGGATGAATATATTCCTATGTGCTTTACTTACACGATAGTGCTAGAACTCTTCTTCCGAGGCACAGGATATTTCTCACCCAGCTTCTTGATGTTTCTGTATTTCCTGCCGAAAGCGCTAAAGTTGATCAGAAGGCGCAAGTCAATTAGAGCCCTATCGGATAGCCGATCAATAGATTCGAACTTCATATGAGATTACCTTACTTTTCCCGTTATGGAATTCGCGGCTTACTTAGCTTGATGCTTGACACGCTACATACACGATTGCTTTTCAGAAACTGCAGACTTGTCCGTCGTCCAATACGAATTAGAAGCGACAGTCCACTCAAGCTCGGCCAAAACATGACCTGCGGAATTGATCTCCGGCTTGATTGCTTCGGGCCTGGCTCAGTGCATTTTGGCAGAGACATCCAAATCAACGATCACGTTCATATTGCCAGCATCAAACAGATCACAATCGGTGACAACGCGCTCATTGCAAGCCGTGTTTTCATTTCAGATCATAACCACGGACGATTTGATGGAGACGCCTTTGAGGACGGACCGCACACTCCCCCAGCACAACGCCCCCTGAGCGCTATTCCCGTGCGCATCGGAAACAATGTATGGATTGGTGAATCGGTCTGCATACTGCCGGGCGTAACGATCGGAGACGGCGCAGTGGTCGGTGCTGGGGCGGTAGTGACACGTGACATCCCACCTCGGTGCGTTGCCGCTGGAAACCCCGCACGAGTAATTCGACGCTATAACGAAACAACTCACAGGTGGGAGCGGCTGTGAGGGCAGAACCAAAACACTTGGTGGTGTCAGCCGTTAACTTTAGTGAAGGTGGCCCCCTGACCGTGCTTCAGGAAAGCTTGGAAGCCGCGGTGCAATCTGTGCCGCAGGATTGGAAGATTACTGCGCTCGTGCATCGAAAGGAACTTGTTGCGAACCCTCGTATTAACGTAATTGAATTTCCAGACTCCAAGCGGTCATGGTTCAAGCGCCTCCGGCTCGAATGGTTTCAGTTCAACGAGCTATCCAAACAACTCAAACCTGACTTGTGGCTCTCTCTGCACGACATAACGCCGCGCGTTCAAGCGCGCCGCCAAGCAGTTTACTGCCACAACCCATCACCCTTTCACCGGCTGACCTGGCGAGACGCGCGGATGGATCCGAAATTCGCGCTTTTTAGTTTGTTTTACGGATACCTGTACGGCTTTTTTATCCAGCGCAACTATATGGTCATCGTCCAGCAGAACTGGTTGCGCGATGCTTTTCGGCGCCTGTACTCACACGCCAATCTAGTCGTGGCGTATCCAACGCAGCGCGAGAGCTCTTCAACGCAAGGCACGACGACTGCAGCAGTTCGCCTTCCTACCCGTTCTCAACCTCTAGTACTTCTGTACCCAGCTCTGCCACGCGTCTTCAAGAACTTCGAGGTGTTATGCGAAGCCATGCGATTTTTGCCCGCAGAGCTACAGGGCGCGGTGGAGTTGCGACTCACTCTGGACGGCAGCGAGAACCCCTATGCGCGGGATCTTTACAGGCGATTTTCAGCTATAGCGGGCGTCAAGTTCATTGGCCAACAAACAAGAGATGGAATGCAAAGGCAGTACCGAGATAGCGACGTCGTGTTGTTTCCCTCTCGACTGGAAACATGGGGCTTGCCCATTACGGAGGCCAAGGTTAATGCGAAGCCGCTCTTGGTTGCTGATCTTCCGTATGCCCACGAGACCGTTGGCAACTGCGAGGCGGTGACATTCTTGCCTGCGGAGGACGCGCAAGCGTGGGCGACGGCGATCAAGGGCTTGGCCTCTGGAACCTGGCAGTTTGGTAATAGAAAACGCCCACCACCAGACGCGCCGTTTGCTGCTGACTGGGCGCAACTTTGGCGCTTGCTCACTGACGGGCTTTGACAAGCCCCCCCCCTTCACGGGTCATAGGACGTCGGGGATTAGTGCATATGAATTTTCCTGAGCGGCGGTACCGGTGAGCTCTTCTAGAATGGAAATGGTTTTTTATGGATAACAGATTCCTTGTTACAGGGGGAGCGGGGTTTATTGGCTCGGCCGTTGTTCGGCACCTCATGGGGACGGCAGACTATTGTGTAGCCAATGTGGACAAGCTGACTTATGCAGGAAACCTTGATTCGCTCTTATCAATTGGCGGTTCGAATCGTCATCGCTTTTACAGGGTCGACATTTGCGATGCGAAAGCACTTGATCACGTATTCGCCGACTTTAGCCCTACCGCGGTGATGCATCTCGCCGCCGAGTCCCACGTGGACCGCTCGATCGACGGTCCAGCCGAGTTCATCCAGACCAACATGGCCGGCACCTACACGCTGCTCGAGGCCGCGCGGCGGTACTGGAATGCGCTCGCCGATGACGCGAAAGCGGCTTTCCGCTTCCACCACATCTCCACCGACGAGGTGTATGGCGACCTGGAAGGCACGGACGATCTGTTCACCGAATCCACACCCTACGCGCCCAGTTCGCCCTACTCCGCCTCCAAGGCCAGCTCCGATCATCTGGTGCGGGCGTGGCAGCGGACCTACGGCCTGCCGACGCTGGTGACCAACTGCTCGAACAATTACGGGCCCTACCATTTCCCGGAAAAGCTCATCCCGCACATGATCCTCAACGCCCTGGCAGGTAAGCCGCTGCCGGTGTATGGCGATGGATCGCAGATTCGGGATTGGCTCTATGTGGAAGATCATGCGCGGGCGCTGGTCGAGGTGGTGACGCGGGGGAAGGTTGGGGAGACGTACAACATTGGCGGGCACAATGAGAAGCGGAATCTCGAGGTGGTGAAGACGATTTGTGATTTGCTGGATGAAATGGTGCCTTGGGTTGTTCGCGGGCAAGCCCGCTCATACAGGGAGCTGATCACCTTCGTGAAGGATCGGCCGGGGCATGATCGGCGGTATGCGATCGATGCGTCGAAGATCGAACGCGAGCTGGGGTGGACGCCGCAGGAGACCTTCGAGAGCGGCATCCGCAAGACCGTGCGGTGGTATCTGGACAATCGTCAGTGGTGGGAGCGTGTGCTGGACGGCAGCTACCAGTTGGCCCGTTTGGGAGAGAAGGCATGAAAGGCATCATCCTCGCCGGCGGTTCCGGCACCCGGCTGCATCCGATTACGCGCGGCGTTTCCAAGCAACTGCTGCCGATCTACGACAAGCCGATGATCTACTACCCGCTGTCGGTGCTGATGCTGGCGGGCATCCGCGAGATTTTAGTGATCTCGACGCCCGACGATCTGCCCAACTTCCGCAAGCTGCTGGGTGATGGGTCGGAATTCGGCATCGCGCTGAGCTACGCCGAGCAGCCCTCGCCAGATGGCCTGGCGCAGGCATTCCTGATCGGCGCGGACTTCATCGGTGACAACAGCGTGTGCCTGATCCTGGGCGACAACATCTTCTATGGCTACGGCTTTAGCGCCATGCTGCGCGAGGCCGCATCTCGGGAGCGCGGGGCGACCGTGTTCGGCTATCACGTGTCCGACCCCGAGCGCTTCGGCGTGGTTGAGTTCGACGCGGCCGGCAAGGCGATCTCGATCGAGGAGAAGCCCAAGGCGCCGAAGTCGAGCTATGCGGTGACCGGGCTGTACTTCTACGATAACTCGGTGGTGGAGGTCGCCAGGCAGGTGAAGCCCTCGCCACGGGGCGAGTTGGAGATCACCGACGTCAACAACGCCTACCTGCAGCACGGCGACCTACACGTGAGCCTGCTCGGGCGCGGCTTTGCCTGGCTGGACACGGGCACGCACGACTCGCTGATGGAGGCGAGCCACTTTGTGCAGACCATCGAGGCCCGCCAGGGGCTGAAGGTGGCCTGCCTGGAAGAGATCGCCTACCACCAGGGCTGGCTGAGCGGCGAGCAGTTGTCGCAACAGGCAGATGCCCTGAGCAAGACCGGCTATGGGCAGTATCTTCAGCGTCTGGTGACGCAGGATGCGGCGAAATGAAGGTCATCGAAACGGCCTTGCCCGGGGTCTTGATCATCGAGCCGAAGGTTTTCGGCGACCATCGCGGCTTCTTCCTTGAGACCTTCCAGGTCGATCGCTACCACGAGGCGGGCATCACCCTGCCCTTCGTGCAGGACAACCATTCGCGCTCGCAGCGCGGCGTGCTGCGCGGGCTGCATTTCCAGAAGACCCGCCCGCAGGGCAAGCTGGTGAGCGTGAGCCGGGGGGCGGTGTATGACGTGGCGGTGGACATCGATCCGGCCTCGGCCACCTATGGCAAGTTTGTCGGGGTCGAGCTGAACGACGAGAACCACCGGCAACTGTGGATTCCGCCCGGCTATGCGCATGGGTTCTGCGTGCTGAGCGAGGTGGCGGACTTCCAGTATAAGTGCACCGATTTTTACTTCCCGGAGGACGAGGGCGGGCTGATCTGGAACGACCCGGACGTGGGGATTCAGTGGCCGATCGATCCACCACAGTTATCAGCGAAGGATTTGAAGAATCCGAGGTTGCGGGAGTTATCGTGAGCGATGGGGCCACCCCTTTGCACACGCCGGTTATCGGTTTCACTCTATTCAGTCGCGCGACAAGCTTAGCGTTCACTGCAAAGCGGATCAGCGTTCATTTGCCTCATCGACCTCCAGTTTCACCTTAACGAATATGCTAGCCCCCATCATCATGGCCGGCGGCTCCGGCTCCCGCCTCTGGCCACTCTCCCGCCAACTCAATCCCAAGCAGTTTCTCGCACTGGGCGACGACCAATGGTCGATGCTGCAGGCCACCATCGCACGCCTGCAGGGTCTAGAGACCGCCCTCCCCCGCCTGATCTGCAATGAGGAACATCGTTTCCTTGCGGCAGAGCAGCTGCGCCGGCTTGGGCTCGAGGAGGCCAATATCCTGCTCGAGCCGGTGGGCCGGAACACCGCGCCGGCGATTGCACTTGCCGCTCTGCAGGCAGTAGCGGATGGCGAGGATCCTGTACTCCTGGTGCTCGCGGCCGATCATCTGATCCAGCAGGTTGAAAGCTTCCATACTGCCATCGGGACAGCGCTGCCACTGGCCAGCGACGGGAAGCTGGTGACCTTCGGCATAGTGCCCAGCCACGCTGAAACCGGCTACGGCTACATCGAGCAAGGCGCGGCTGTTGGCGAAGGCGGATTTTCCGTCGCCCGCTTCGTTGAAAAGCCCGACCTCGCTACCGCCGGGGGCTACGTGGCGAGCGGTCGCTTCTTCTGGAACAGCGGCATCTTCATGTTCCGCGCCAGCCGATACCTGGAAGAGCTTGAACGCTTCCGGCCGGACATCCTCGCTGCCTGTCGCGCCGCGCTGGCGGGTGGTTCGCAGGACATACACTTCACCCGGGTCGACGCAGCCGCCTTTTCGACCTGCCCCGAGGATTCCATCGACTATGCGGTGATGGAGAAAACCGCCGACGCCGTGATGGTGCCTCTGAACGCAGGTTGGAGCGACGTCGGTTCGTGGTCCGCGTTGTGGGACGTGAGCACCAAGGACGAGTACGGCAACGTCTTCAAGGGCGACGTGATCGGTCAGGCGACCTGCAACACCTTCGTTCATGCCGACAGCCGAATGGTGGCCACTGTGGGCGTGGAAAACTTAGTAGTGGTCGAGACCCCGGACGCGGTGCTAGTGGCGCACAAGGACAAGGTTCAGGACGTGAAGGGGATCGTCGAGCGCCTGAAGGCCGAGGGCCGGCAGGAGCACATCAGCCACCGCGAGGTCCATCGCCCCTGGGGCATGTACGACTCGGTCGACAATGGCCACCGCTATCAGGTGAAGCGGATCACGGTCAAGCCAGGCGCGAAGCTCTCGGTGCAGATGCACCACCACCGCGCCGAGCACTGGATCGTGGTGAGCGGCACAGCGCGGGTGACGAACGGGGACAAGACCTACCTGGTCACCGAGAATCAGTCGACCTACATCCCGATCGGACAGGTGCACGCGCTGGAAAACCCCGGCGTGATTCCGCTGGAACTGATCGAGGTGCAGTCGGGCTCCTATCTCGGCGACGACGACATCGTGCGCTTCGAGGACAAGTATGGCCGTGCATGAGATGAGCCGACCGTTGAGACATCTCGCCGACGCCCACAACGTGCGCTTCGGCACCAGTGGCGTGCGCGGTCTGGTCGCCGACCTGAGCGACGCGGTCTGTTACGCCTACACCCAGGCTTTCCTGAAAACGGTGGCAACCGGCAGTTCGCGCATCGTTGTCGGTCACGACCTGCGCCCGAGCAGCCCGCGGATTGCTGCGGCCTGTATCCAGGCAATGCGCGATGTCGGCCGCGAGGCAGTGTACGTTGGTGGCGTGCCGACGCCTGCGCTTGCGTATTACTGCGCCCTTCACGGCAGTCCCGGCATCGTCGTGACGGGCAGCCATATCCCCTTCGACCGCAACGACATCAAGTTCTACCGCGCCGATGGCGAGATCGCCAAGGCGGACGAACAGGCGATCCTGGATTCGGATGTAGCGGTGCCGGACGGCCTAACGCCTGCTGATCTGCCGACGGTGGATGGCACGGCGCTAGAGGCTTACATCGGGCGCTACACCGGTTTTTTTGGCGAGGGCACCTTGGCCGGTTTGCGCATCGCGCTATACGAGCATTCGAGCGTGGCGCGTGATGTGCTGCGAAGCGTGCTCGAACGCTTGGGCGCAGAGGTCCTGTCGCTCGGGCGTACCGACGTCTTCGTGCCGATCGACACCGAGGCGGTCCGCGCCGAAGACATTACGCAGGCACGCGCGTGGGCGCAGGCGCATCGCTTCGACGCCATCCTATCGACCGACGGCGATGCCGACAGGCCGCTGATCGGAGACGAGACCGGCACCTGGCTGCGCGGTGACGTGGTAGGCATCCTTTGCGCGCAGTATCTGCGGGCCGACGTGGTGGTGACCCCGGTGAGCAGCAATACCGCGGTGGAACAATGCGGATCCTTCCGCCAAGTGGTACGCACACGGATCGGCTCGCCCTACGTGATTGCAAACATGGGCGCCTATCGCGACGGAGGACGGGTAGTAGGCTACGAGGCGAACGGAGGCTTTCTGCTCGGCAGCGACGTAGAACGCGGTGATTCTGTGCTGAAGGCCCTGCCAACGCGCGACTCGGTGCTGCCCATGCTTGCCCTGCTCGCGATAGCGCGGTTGAAGGGCCTGCGGCTGTCGGAACTGGGTGACGACTTGCCGAGGCGCTTCACCGCGAGCGATCGAATACAGTCTGTGCCGACCGACCTAAGCCGCGCGTTGATGGGGAGGCTGGAGTTTGACGCCCGGCTGGCTGCAAGGCTGATGGCACCGGATGCGGGTGAGGTTGTAGCGCTAGATACGACGGATGGACTGCGGGCCACGTTCGCGTCGGGCGAGATCGTGCACCTTCGACCTTCGGGTAATGCACCGGAGTTGCGCTGCTATGCCGAGGCACCGGAGGGGATGCGAGCAAGCACCTTGTGCGACAGGTGTCTAACTAGGCTATCGAGCTACCTGCATGAGCTGCACCATGAACTTCGTCTCCCAACCTAATCGCCGTTGGGTCGAGACGCAATGATAGGCATCCGCATCCCGGGGAGCCGAATACGCTTAGATCCGATCTCACTCGGCATCGCCAACCTGCTGCTGCCGATCCGTGCCAAGTCGATGATCTACTATCCGCTGTCCGTGCTAATGCTGGCTAGCATCTGTGATGCCCAGGAGATCCCGACACCGCAAAACCGGCCTAATTACCGCAACCTGCCGAGCGAGGGACCCATGGCCTTCGGGTGCGATGGTCATGCTTTCTGAACAAACAGTTCTGCCACGACAGCCTGTTCATAAATTTTAGAGAATAGATATATTTCGATGCACGATAGCACCACCAGACCACAGATAGCTGTTTGCCTTGCGGCATACAATGGAATGCAATGGATTGATGAGCAAATCACATCAATCAAAGCCCAAGAAGGTGTTGATGTCACCCTCTATATCAGTGTTGACGTGTCAACCGATGGAACTGAAAGCCACATCCGTACACTAGCCGAGAAGGACGATAAAATCGTACTCTTACCTTATGGCGATAGTTTTGGCGGCGCAGCTCCCAATTTTTTTAGACTTTTAGCAGAAGTTGATTTCACCCCTTATGACTATGTTGCATTATCTGATCAAGACGATATTTGGCTGCCGGACAAGCTCTTTCGAGGAATAAAAGCTCTAGCGACTTCGGGTGCCGATGGCTACTCGAGCAACGTTACTGCATTTTGGGAAAACGGTCGTGAAAGAATAATTGACAAAGCGCAAACACAGCGAGAGTTCGATTATTTATTTGAGGCCGCTGGCCCTGGATGCACTTATGTCTTGAGCGCTTCGTTGGCAAATAAAGTTAAAGAATGCGTTGTTAAAAAGGCTGGCGAGATCAAAAACATCGGACTACATGACTGGTTTATTTATGCGTTTGCTCGATCTAATGGTTTCAAATGGATCATCGACCCAGCGCCAAGTATGCTCTACAGGCAGCACAGCACAAACCAAGTAGGCGTCAATCAGGGATTTCGGGCCTTCCATGCGCGTTCAAGAAAGATATTGAACGGCTGGGGGTTCCAACAAGCAAGCATGATCGCTCAACTTGTCGGAAATTCAACGAATCAACCTCAGGCGCGTTTGTGCAGCATGAGGCGCAAGGACCTCGTCTGGCTAGCAGTGAACTCAAGTAAATTTCGACGGCGACTTCGAGACAGATACTTCTTTGCTGCGTCCTGCATCGGGGCGCTCATTTTATACAAAGTTAAATAAGCTTTTAATATGCGGATACTTATCACGGGGGCGACTGGTTTTGTCGGGAGCGCGCTGTGTAATCGACTAGAAGAAAGCGCGGCGTTACGCATCGCAGTGCGCGGTCCAATCGATGCGGCACTGCGGGGGCGATGTGAAGTGGCTCATGCGACGCTCGACCCCGCGCAGGATTGGAGCCAGGCGCTAGACGGCATTGCGATTGTGATCCACTGTGCTGCACGTGTGCATGTAATGAACGATGACGCGGCCGATCCGCTAAGAGAGTTCCGTCGCATCAACGTCGACGGGACCCTTCAGTTGGCCAGACAGGCGGCGGCGGCAGGCGTGACGCGGTTCGTTTTCATCAGCTCGATCAAGGTCAACGGTGAAAGCACCGCGCCGGGACAGCCATTCACAGCGCAGCAAGCGCCCGCCCCGATCGACCCCTACGGCGTCTCGAAGTGGGAGGCCGAGCAGCAGTTGCGCAAACTCTCAGCCGAAACCGGCATGGAGGTCGTCATCATTCGCCCCGCATTGGTCTACGGGCCGGGCGTGAAGGCGAACTTTCTCAACATGATGAAATGGTTGTACAGGGGCGTTCCTCTTCCATTGGGCGCGATCCACAACAAGCGCAGCCTTGTCGCGCTGGAGAATCTCGTCGATCTGATCGTGACCTGCATCGACCATCCACGAGCGGCGAATCAGACGTTCCTGGTCAGCGACGGCGAGGATCTCTCAACGACGGGGCTTCTGCGGCGGATGTCACGCGCGCTTGGCAAGCGGCCACGCTTGCTGCCGGTGCCCGCGTGGATGCTGGAGACCGCGGCGAAAGCGCTTGGAAAGCAATCCATCGCACAAAGGCTTTGCGGGTCCTTGCAGGTCGACATCGCGCACACGCGCGAACGCCTGGGTTGGACGCCCCCCGTCAGTGTCGATGCTGCACTCCAAAAGACGGCTCAGCACTTCCTCGAGCAGCAAAAACAATGAACTCCTGGTTTCTGATTTTCTTGGTGTCAGCAGCCTCATGGGGGCTGACCTATGGTTTGCGCAAATACGCGCTTTCGCGAAGCCTGATGGACATCCCTAATGCGCGCAGTTCGCACTCGGTGCCGACACCGCGCGGTGGTGGGGTCGCCATCGTCGTGAGTTTTCTGGTTGCGCTTGCACTCATTGCTGCAACAGGCGGCCTTGATTCGTCTGCATGTCTTGCACTGCTTGGCGCTGGAGGGATCGTCGCCTTGGTCGGTTTTCTGGATGACCACGGCCACATCGCGGCGCGCTGGCGTCTGCTGGCACATTTCGTCGCGGCCTTCTGGGCGCTTGGCTGGCTGGGCGGCGCTCCGGCATTGCAGCTTTTCGGGGTGCAGTTCGATCTCGGCTGGCCCGGGTTCGCCCTGGTGGCGGTGTATCTGGTCTGGCTACTCAACCTCTACAACTTCATGGACGGCATCGACGGCATCGCCAGCGTGGAAGCGATCTGTGTATGCGTAGGTGGGGCGCTGCTTTATATGCTGCTTGGCAAGCCGGATCTGGCCTTGTTGCCGTTGATGCTTGCCGCGGCGGTGGCAGGATTTCTCTACTGGAACTTCCCGCCCGCGCGGATCTTCATGGGCGACGCGGGAAGCGGCTTCCTGGGCATCGTGCTGGGCATCATGTCGATTCAGGCGGGCTGGGTCGATCCGGCATTGTTCTGGAGTTGGGTGATTCTGCTCGGGGTGTTCGTGGTGGATGCGACCTTCACGCTGATGCGCCGTCTGTTGCGCGGCGACAAGGTGTATGAGGCGCACCGCAGTCATGCTTACCAATACGCGTCGCGCCAGTTTGGACGCCATCTGCCGGTGACGCTGACCGTCGGCGTGATCAACCTCGCATGGCTGCTGCCGATTGCGCTGCTCGTTGGCACGGGCAGGGTCGACGGGGTGATTGGGGCCGTGCTGGCCTACGCGCCGCTTGTGCTCCTGGCAATCAAGCTCCGCGCGGGCGAGCTGGAAGTGGGGCCAGCGGCATGAGCAAGCGTGTCATTGTGATTGGGGCGGGTGGGCATGGACGCTCCGTGGCCGAGGCGATTCTGCTGCTCGGGCGGGATGAACTCATCGGCTTTGTCGATGACGGCGCGGATGCGAACGCGAAGGTGTGGGGCTATCCGATCCTCGGCAGGACGGACTCGCTTCACTCCTTACGCGAGCACGCCGATGCAATGGTGGTCGCGATCGGCAACAATGCCGTCCGGGAGAAGCTTCACGTGCGGGTACGGGAAGCTGGCCGCGAGCTACTGAGCGTGGTCCACCCGACGGCCTTCGTGTCGCCGACAGCGGCATTGGCCCCTGGATGCGCGGTGATGGCGGGTGCTGTGGTCGGGACGGAAGCCCATCTTGGCCAGGGCGTGATCGTTAATTGCGGCGCTACAGTCGACCACCATTGCAAGGTCGACGCCTTCGGGCACCTCGGCGTGAATGCCTGCATGGCAGGTGGGTCGGTGCTGGGGCATCGCGCCTGGATGCAGGCCGGAAGCGCGCTCGGCTATGGCGTGCAGGTGGAAGACGGTGCAGTGATTGCGCCCGGCGAGGCGCGCTCCGTCTGAGCCCAACCCCTCTACAAGCCGCCCGCTCGGGCGACAGCTGGATACTTGCTTGTCTATGAATAACTCATTCCGATCGGTTCTCGTCTTTCTCTTCGACCTGCTTGCGGTGGTCATCGCATGGGTCGGGGGGATGTGGATTCGCTTCAACTTCACGCTTCCCGGCGTCTATACCGACAAGCTTCTGCTCGGCCTGGGCGTACTGTTGGTGATCCATGCCGTCGCCTGCCGCTGGGCCGGCCTCTATCGCGGCATGTGGATCTTCGCCAGCCTGCCGGACCTGAAGCGCGTGTTGCGCGCGGTGGGCGTGTCGGCACTCAGCCTGGTCGCTCTGCTTGCGCTCGACCGTCGACCGGGGCCTGAGATTCCGCGCTCCATGCTGATCCTGTATCCGGTGCTGCTGCTGATGGTGATGGGCGGCGGCCGCGCTGCGTGGCGGATGTGGAAGGAGCACCGCATCTACGGTGCTTTGCGTGCGGAAGGCAAGCCGGTCGTCGTGGTCGGCGCGGGCACCGGCGGCGCGATGCTGGTGCGCGAGCTCGAGCGCAGCCCGGACTGGCACGTGGTCGCCCTGGTCGATGACAACCCGGCCAAGTGGGGCCTGGAGCTCCATGGTCAGCCGGTGGTGGGCGGGATCGAGCAGTTGCCGCAGGTGCTGGAGGACTTCAAGGCCCAGCACGTGATCCTGGCCATGCCGTCCGCCGCGGCGGACGCGCTGAAGCGTGCGGCTGATACCGCGGTGCGGGCGGGCGCGAACGTGTTCACCGTGCCCGGCATCGAGGACCTGATGAGCGGCAAGGTGGCGATCAATGCGATGCGACCGGTCGACATCGAGGATCTGCTCGGGCGGGAGCCGGTGAAGATCGACTCCGACCACCTCAAGGACATGATCGGCGCCAAGACCGTGCTCATCACCGGCGCCGGCGGTTCGATCGGCAGCGAGCTCTGCCGCCAGCTGGCGCGCTTCGCCCCGGCGCGGCTGGTGCTGATGGAGGCGAGCGAGTTCGCGCTGTACAACATCGAGCAGTGGTTCCGCGTGCACAAGCCCGAGACGCAGATCGTGCCGCTGGCCGGCGACGTGAAGGACGCGGCGCGCCTCGACGAGATCTTCGCCACCTGGAAGCCGCAGCTCGTCTTCCACGCCGCCGCCTACAAGCACGTGCCGCTCATGGAAGTGGCCAACGCCTGGCAGGCGGTGCGCAACAACGTGCTCGGCACGCTGCTGGTGGCGGCGCACGCGCAGCGCCATGGCGCCGAGCGCTTCGTGCTGATCTCCACCGACAAGGCGGTGAACCCCACCAACGTTATGGGCGCCACCAAGCGCCTGGCCGAGATGGCCTGCGAGGCGCTGCACAGCTCGGGCAAGGGCGGCACGCAGATCGAGATGGTGCGCTTTGGCAACGTGCTCGGCAGCACCGGCAGCGTGATCCCCAAGTTCGCCGAGCAGATCGCCCGCGGCGGGCCGGTGACGGTGACCCACCCGGAGATCAACCGCTACTTCATGTCCATCCCCGAGGCTGCGCAGCTCGTGCTGCAGGCGGCGGCCATGGGCAAGGGCGGCGAGGTGTTCGTGCTCGACATGGGCGAGCCGGTGAAGATCGTCGACCTCGCGCGCAACATGATCCGGCTGTCGGGCTACACGGAAGACGAGATCCGCATCGAATTTTCCGGGCTGCGGCCGGGCGAGAAGCTGTACGAGGAGCTGCTGGCGGATGCGGAGGAGACGCGCGAGACGCCGCATCCCAAGCTGCGCATCGCGCGCTCGCGGCCGGTGGCGGAGAGTTTTCTGGATGAGCTGGAGCTGTGGCTGTCGCAGCCGGGGCCGGTGGCGGACGAGGATGTGCGGATGGGGCTGAAGCGGTGGGTGCCGGAGTATGAGCCGGCGCGGCATTGAGGTAAGAGCCTTGAAAAGTATCGGTTATCGATATACATTCTTTTATGTCAATCCTGAGTTTTCGCTGTCCTCTTACCGCATCACTGTTTGCACGGGGACGTGTTGCACGCTTCGCCAATATTGAGGCGAGCGCTCGCCGAAAGCTGGTATTGCTGGACGCGGCAAAGGATCTCAAGGATCTACGCATTCCGCCAGGAAACCGGCTTGAGGCTTTGTCGGGTAATCGGGCGGGGCAACACAGCATTCGCATCAACGACCAGTGGCGCGTGTGTTTCCGCTGGACGGCAGATGGGGCTGAGGACGTCGAGATTGTCGATTACCACTGAAAGGAGGCCGCGATGAGCGAGAAGCTTGCCCCCATGCACCCGGGCGAAGTGCTGCGCGAGGAGTTCATGGCGCCGCTCGGACTCTCCAGCAATGCGCTTGCGCGTGCGCTGGGTGTGACCGCGGCGCGGATCAACGAGATCGTTCGTGAAGAGCGCGGCATTACGGCCGACACAGCGCTGCGCTTGGCCCGCTACTTCGGCACGTCGGAAGACCTTTGGCTGAACCTGCAGCGGCGCTACGACGTCGAGCGCGCACGCGATGCGCTTGGCGCTTCGCTGGAAGCGATCGTGCCGATGCGGGAAGCGGCGTAGGGGTGCTGGGGTCAGGTCTTGAATTTGCTCATAGCTCGACATCCTCGTACAGCCCGTCCAGCACTAAATCGACCCCAACGCTTTCCAGCCTGACGACATCGCCCCCGCTCGCTGGATGAAGCACCCACAGCCCCTCGCTGTTCTTGCGGAAAAGGTCGGCGTGCTTGCGGTCCTGCTCGATGAGCAGGTATTCCTGCAGGGTGCCGATCTGCTGGTAGAGCTCGAACTTGCGACCGCGGTCGAAGGCGGCGGTGGAGTCGGACAGGATCTCGATGACCAGGGCCGGGTGCTGCTTGGCGAGACTGGCCTCGGGCTGGCGGTCGCGCGCATCGCAGGTGACGAAGACGTCGGGGTAGAAGACGGCGTCGACACGGTCGATGCGCAGCTTCATGCCGGAGACGAAGGCGCGGCAGGGCTTGCCGGAAAGGGCCGCGCGTAGTCCAGCGTAGGCATTGCCCAGGATCGTGTAATGCGCATCGGTACCGCCGGACATGGCGAACACCTCGCCGGCGAGGTACTCGTGGCGTTCGGGCTGATCCTCTTCCCACGCCATGTAGGCGTCGGCGTCGAATTCGGGCTTGATCTTGGGCGAGGCCATGGCGCGTATTCCTTGTATCGGCCGAGCATAGCCGGTCGATACAGCGGGCTCAAGCGCCGGAAGCGGCAGCCAGCGCGTGAGCACGCCATCAAGCGCGGCAGGGTCGAAATGTGTCGGGCGTCGGAGAAGGAGCCCGCCAGGCATCGAATGCCCCAGTCGCGTAACGGGATATACTCGCGCCGTATCCAACTCAATGAAGGAGGCACTCATGACAACGAGCACCGTCTTTACGAACAACCGCAGCCAGGCCGTGCGTCTGCCGGCCGACATGCGCCTCCCGCCCGACGTGAAGCGCGTGGATATCCGCGCGCATGGGGTGGAGCGGATCATCGCGCCGGTGGGCCATAGCTGGGACTCCTTCTTCATCGACGGCCCCCAGGTTGCCGACGACTTCATGGAAACCCGCGCCAGCCAGGAACAGCAGGAACGCGAGGCGCTTTGATGTTGCGCTACCTGCTCGACACCAACATCGTGATCTACGTGATCAAGCGCCGGCCGCTGTCGGCGCTGGCCTTGTTCAACGAGAACGCGGGTCACATGGCGATCTCGTCGATCACGCTCGCGGAGTTGATGCACGGCGCCGAAAAGAGCAATGCGCCGACGCGGTCGCTGGCCGCAGTCGAGGATTTCTGCAGCCGCCTTCAAGTGCTCCCTTATGGGCCCAAGGCCGCGATGCACTATGGAAACATCCGCGCCCAGCTTGAAACGCGTGGCCAGACGATCGGCGTCAATGACCTGCACATCGCAGCGCACGCACGCAGCGAAGGCCTGACGCTGGTGTCGAACAATCTGCGCGAGTTCGAGCGCGTGGAAGCGCTGCAGTTGGCCAACTGGGCGATTTGAAGTCCCGCAGCAAATCGGCAGAATTGGGTGCAGACTTTGATCGGTTCGCCACAACGGAGGCTTCATGAGAAATGCACAGACACGCCCTGCCCCGATCAGCATCGACGACTACCTCGACGGCGAGACGCGGACCGAGATCAAGCACGAATACCTCGACGGCGAGGTGGTCGCGATGGGTGGCGCGAGCGCGCAGCACGGCTTGGTCGCGGGCGCCCTGCACGCCGCGTTGATTCCGCACGCGCGCCGCAAGGCCTGCCAGCTCTTCATCGCCGACATGAAAGTGCGCGTCGACCACGCCGACCAGACCTACTTCTATTACCCCGACCTGCTGCTCGCCTGCGACCCGCAGGATCGCGAGCCCTACTACCGCCGGCACCCGTGCATGGTGGTGGAGGTACTGTCGCCCAGCACCGAACGCATCGACCGTCGCGAAAAGCTCTTCGCCTACCAGACGATCCCGTCACTGCGCGAATACCTCCTGATCGACCCGGAGAAGCGCTGCGTGGAGGTTTATCGCTTCGGCGAGACCGTGCGGCACGAGTCCTTCACCGAAGGTAGCTTCCGGCTGGAATGCCTTGATGCGGAAATCACGGTCGATGAGATCTACATCGACGCGGAGGCCTTGTAGGCCTCAATCGTCAATCGAGTGCGACCCGATCGATTTGCCGTTGATTCGTGGGAGCGGGCTCGCCCGCGAATGCAATGGCCGGGCATGCACTGTTCGCGGGCAAGCCCGCTCCCACTACCCCCGCTGCTCAGGTCGTCTCGGTGTCGTCCCCCATCGCCTGCAGGCGCGCATACACGCCACCGCGTGCCACCAGCTCGGCATGCGTCCCCCGCTCCACGATCCGTCCCGCCTCCATCACCAGAATCTGATCCGCCTTCTCGATCGTCGATAGCCGGTGGGCGATGACGAGGGTGGTGCGCCCTTCCATCAGCCGCTCGATCGCGGCCTGGATGAGGCGTTCCGACTCGGTATCGAGCGCGGAGGTGGCCTCATCCAGAATCAGGATCGGCGCGTTCTTGAGCAGCGCGCGCGCAATCGCCAGGCGCTGGCGCTGGCCGCCGGAAAGCAGCACGCCGTTCTCGCCGATCTCGGTGTCGAAGCCCTGCGGCAGGCGGTCGATGAATTCGCGCGCGTTGGCGGCTTCGGCGGCGGCGACGATCTCTTCGCGGCTGGCGCCGGCGAGTTCGCCGTAGGCGATGTTCTCGGCCACCGTACCGTTGAACAGCGTCACCTGCTGGGTGACGAGCGCGATGTGGTGGCGCAGGTTGGCCAGGGTGTAGTCCTCGACCGGCACGCCGTCTACCAGCAGGCGGCCTTCGTCGTGCTGGTAGAAGCGCGGGATGAGGTTGGCGAGCGTGGATTTGCCGCTGCCGGATTTGCCGACCAGGGCGATCATCTGGCCGGGTTCGGCCTTGAAGTCGATGCCCTGCAGCGCGCGCCCTTCTGCGCCCGGATAGGTGAAGCCCAGCCCCTGCGCCTCGACGCGACCGGCAACGCGTTCGCGCTCGATGCTGCCGCTGTCGGGCTCGGGCGCCTCGTCGAGCTGTTCGAAGATGCTGTCGGCCGCGGCCACGCCGCGCTGGATGCGGGCGCTGACGCCACCGAGCAACTGGATCGCGCGCGGCAGCAGGCCGGCGGCGGTGATGTAGGCGACCACGTCGCCGGCCGAGGCGTCGCCGCGCACCTTGAGCACGGTGAATAGCAGCAGGCCCATCGACGAATACACGATCAGGTGCATCAGCGCGGAGAAGGTCTCCTGCGTGCGCACCATCTTCAACTGGCGCTTGGTGTTGTCGGTGCTCGCCTTGACGAAGCGCGCGCGCTCGTAACCCTCGCCGCCGAAGCTGCGCACCACGCGGTAGCCCTGGATGGTCTCGGAGGCGACGTGGGTGACCTCGCCCATCGAGGTCTGGATGTTCTTCGACAGGCGGCGGAACTTGCGGCTGGCGTTGGACACCAGCCAGGCGATCACCGGCAGCACCACGAGCAGGGTCAGCGTCAGGCGCCAGTTCATCCACAGCAGGTAGCTGAGCAGCGCGATGACGGTGAGGCCCTCGCGGAACAGGATCTTGACCGCGTCGGTGGCGGCGTCGGTCACCATTGACACGTTGTAGGTGAGCTTGGAGACGAGGTGGCCGGAATTGTTGGCGTCGTAGAAGCGGTTGGGCAGCACCAGGAAGCTGCCGAAGAGCTGGGTGCGCAGGTCATGGATGAGGCCGAGCGAGACGCGCGAGATGCCGTAGTTGCCTAGGAAGGTGCCGAGGCCTTCGAGCAGGGCGATGACGACGATCATCACCGGGATGGCGAGGACGAGGTCGAGCATGTCGAGCCAGGCCAGGCCGGTGCTGATCGGCTCATCGGGGGCGGCGAGGCCGTCGATGAAGTACTTGAGCACGCTCGCCAGCGCCGCCTTGCACCCGCCCGCGATCGCAAAACCGAGGATGCTGAGCGCGAAGTAGCCGAGATAAGGCCGGGTGTAGCCGAGCAGGCGGCGGTACACCTTCATGCTGCTGACGAGCGGCTTCTCCGCGAGCACCTGCTCGGTCATCAGTGCGCCTCGTCCCAGTTATCCCCCGCGCCCACCTCCACCAGCAGCGGCACCTTCAACTCGGCGACGCCGCCCATCAGTCTGGGTAGCGCTTCCCGGATGGTGTCGAGCTCGGCCCTTGGCACCTCCAGCACCAGCTCGTCGTGCACCTGCAGCACGAGCTTCGACTTCAGCCCGGACGAGGCCAGCCAATCGCGGGTGGCGATCATCGCCTTTTTGATCAGGTCGGCGGCCGTGCCCTGCATCGGCGCGTTGATCGCGGCACGCTCGGCGCCCTGGCGGCGGCCGGCCTGGCTGGCGCGGATGTCGGGCAGGTAGAGGCGGCGGCCGAACACGGTCTCCACGAAGCCCTTGTCGCGCGCCTCGTTGCGGGTGCGCTCCATGTAGTCGGCGACACCGGGGTAGCGCGCGAAGTAGCGGTCGATCCAGGTCTGCGCCGCGCCACGCTCGATGCCCAGGTTCTTGGCCAGGCCGTGCGCGCTCATGCCGTAGATGAGGCCGAAGTTGATCACCTTGGCGTAGCGACGCTGCTCGCTGGTCACCTCGGCCGGCGGCACGCCGAAGACCTCGCCGGCGGTGGCGCGGTGCACGTCCTCACCTTGCGCGAAGGCCTCGAGCAGGCGCGCGTCGTCCGACAGGTGGGCCATGATGCGCAGCTCGATCTGCGAATAGTCGGCCGACACGATCAGGTGATCGCGCGGCGCGATGAAGGCGGCGCGGATGCGGCGGCCCTCTGGCGTGCGGATCGGGATGTTCTGCAGGTTGGGCTCGGAGCTGGACAGCCGGCCGGTGACCGCGGTGGCCTGCGAGAAGCTGGTGTGCACGCGGCCGGTGTGCGGATTGACCATGCGCGGCAGCTTGTCGGCGTAGGTGCTCTTCAACTTGGACAGGCTGCGGTGTTCGAGCAGCAGCTTGGGCAGGGGGTAATCCTCGGCGAGCTTTTCCAGCACCTCTTCGTCGGTGGAGGGCTGGCCGGTGGCGGTCTTCTTGACCACCGGCAGTCCGAGCTTGCCGAACAGGATCTCGCCGAGCTGCTTGGGCGAGCCGAGGTTGAAGGGCTGGCCGGCGAGCGTGTGGGCCTCGCCTTCGAGCGCGTGCAGGCGGCGGCCGAGCTCCTCGGAGTGCTGGCTGAGCAGGAAGGGGTCGATGAGCACGCCGGTACGCTCCATCTGCTGCAGCACACCGAGCACCGGCAGCTCGATGTCGCCGTACAGCGCGGCGAGCTGCGGCGTGGCCTCGAGCTGCGGCCACAGGTGCTGATGCAGGCGCAGGGTGACGTCGGCGTCCTCGGCGGCGTATTCGGTGGCGCGCTCGATCGCGACCTCGTCGAAGCCGATCTGCTTGGCGCCCTTGCCGCATACGTCGGTGTAGGGGATGGTCGTGAGGCCGAGGTGGCGCTTGGCGAGCGAATCCATGTCGTGCGGCTTGTCGGATTCCAGCACGTAGGACTGCAGCAGGGTGTCGTGGGCGATGCCGCACAGCGTGATGCCGTGGTTGGCGAGCACGTGGGCGTCGTATTTCAGGTTCTGGCCGACCTTGGCGTGTTGGTCCGACTCCAGCCAGGGGCGGAGCTTGTCGAGCACCTCGGCGAGCGGCAGTTGCGCGGCCAGGTCCTGGCCACGATGGGTCAGCGGCAGGTAAGCGGCCTCGCCCGGCTCGACCGAGAACGACATCCCGACCAGCTTCGCCGCCATCGGGTCGAGGCTGGTGGTCTCGGTATCGAAGGCGGTGAGCTCGGCGGCGGAGATCCTCGCCAGCCAGGCGTCGAACATCGCCCAATCGAGGATGGCCACGTAGCCGTTGCGGTGCGCGCCCTGCAGGTCGTCAGAACCGGAAATTGGGGCCTGTCCCCTATTCCCCTCCGCGGCGGCCGGGCGGCGGCTGTTCGCGGGCAAGCCCGCTCCCACGGCATCGGTACCCTCTGCAGCGGCGCCCGCTGCGCCGTCCAGATCCTTCAGCCAGCCACGGAACTCGAAGCGCTCGTACAGCGCGCGCAGCGCCGCCTTGTCGTCCTCACGCGCAGGCAGCTCGTCCAGCGTCACCGGCAGCGCCACATCCGTCGCCACCGTCACCAGCTTCTTGCCGAGCGGCAGGAAGTCCAGATGCCTGCGCAGGTTCTCGCCGACCTTGCCGCCGACCTTGTCGGCGTTCGCGACCAGGTTGTCCAGATCGCCGTATTCCCTGAGCCACTTCACCGCGGTCTTCGGCCCGCACTTTTCCACGCCAGGCACGTTGTCCACCGTGTCGCCGACCAGCGCGAGGTAATCGATGATGCGCGCGGGCGGCACGCCGAACTTGGCCTCCACCCCGGCCTCGTCGAGCACCTCTTCGCTCATCGTGTTGACCCAGCGCACCCCGGGGCGCACGAGCTGGGTGAGGTCCTTGTCGCCGGTCGATATCACCACCTCCCAGCCGCGCTCGTGCGCCAGCCGCGTCAAGGTGCCGATGACGTCGTCCGCCTCCACGCCCTCGATCGACAGCAGCGGCCAGCCCTCTGCCCGCACCGCCTCGTGCAGCGGTTCGATCTGCGCGCGCAGGTCGTCGGGCATCGGCGGGCGGTGTGACTTGTATTCGGGATACCAGTCGTCGCGGAAGGTCTTGCCCTTGGCGTCGAAGACACAGGCGCGAAATTCCGCCTTGTAGTCGCTTTCCAGCCGCCTTAGCATCGACAGCACCCCCCGGATCGCGCCCGTCGGCTCGCCTTGCGAATTGCGCAGGTCGGGCAGCGCATGGAAGGCGCGATAGAGATAGCTGGAGCCGTCGACGAGCAGCAGGGTGGGCATCTTCTGGAACATCCTTGGCCGACAAGGGGTCAGGTCTTGCATCTGCTCATCGGGACTCGATCGAATGAGCAGATGCAAGACCTGACCCCAGAGAGAACAACAATGACCGCGAAAGACAAACTCCCCCGCAGCGTGCCCGACGACAGCGCGCCGCGCTACAACGCGCGCGAGTCCTGGCGAATTTTCGGGATTATGGCAGAGTTCGTGGAGGCGACCGAACGCCTGTCGGCGATCCGCCCGGCGGTGTCGATCTTCGGTAGCGCACGCATTCCGCCCGACCACATGTACTACATGCTCGCCGAGCAGGTCGCCCGCCTGCTGTCGGATTCGGGCTTCGCGGTGATCTCGGGCGGAGGCCCGGGCATCATGGAGGCCGCCAACAAGGGCGCCTTCTTCGGCAAGAGCCCGTCGGTGGGGCTCAACATCCAGTTGCCGATGGAGCAGAGCGCCAACCCCTACCAGGACATCTCGCAGACCTTCCAGCACTTCTTCGCGCGCAAGTTCATGTTCGTGAAGTTCGCCGCGGCCTACGTGGTGATGCCGGGCGGCTTCGGCACGCTCGACGAGCTGCTCGAGGCGATGACGCTGGTGCAGACCAGGAAGAGCCGCAGGATCCCGATCATCCTGGTGCACCGCCCGTTCTGGCAGGGACTGCTCGACTGGCTCGGCGACCGCCTGGTCGCCGAGGGCATGATCAAGCGCGAGGATCTCGACCTGGTGCAGGTCATCGACAAGCCCGAGGAGGTGGTCGAGGCCATCTTCAAGCACTACGAGCGCCGCGGCTTCCAGCCCCTGCCCGCCGAGCGCGAGATGATGCTCAACCTGTGAGCCGGCGCGGGGCGTGCGCCGGCATTACGGGCTAGAATTGAGCCATCTTCAGGAGAACATCATGCGCCGCACCCTCATCGCCCTGTTGCTGGCCGCTGCCGTGCCGGCATTCGCCCAGCAGCAGCCTGCCGGCCTCGAACCGATACCCGAGCCGCCGCCGATTCCCGCAGAAGGCGCCGAGGTCGACGAGCCCGAGGTGACCATCCTCCAGCGTGGCGAGGACACCGTCACCGAGTACCGCATCCGCGGCAAGCTCTACATGGTCAAGGTCACGCCGCCGCATGGCGTGCCCTATTACCTGATCGACAAGGAAGGCAACGGCCAGATGGTGCGCGACGACCGCGCGCCCGAACTCGCGGTGCCGATGTGGGTGATCAAGTCCTGGTGAGCACGACCGCCGCAGCGCAGGAAAATAGGGGTATGCCCCTGACTTCCCGCGGAAAATCGGGGTCTGTCCCCCGTTTCCCGGTTTGCCGGAGCTTCCCCCCGGCCTGCACTGAGGATGCACGCGTGCTGGTGCTTGGCAGCATGCCGGGCGAGGCCTCGCTCGCCGCGGCCGAGTACTACGCTCACCCGCGTAACGCCTTCTGGCCGATCATGGGCGCGCTGTTCGGCGCCGGCCCCGAGTTGCCCTATCCGGTGCGCCTGCAACGTCTCAACACCGCCGGCGTGGCGCTATGGGACGTGATCGGCACCTGCGTCCGCGCAGGCAGCCTGGACAGTGCGATCGACCCCGCCAGCATCGAGTCCAACGACTTCGCCGGGCTGTTCGCCGCCTGTCCGCACATCCGCCACGTCTTCTTCAACGGCGCCGCCGCCGAAGCCGCCTTCCGCCGCCATGTGCGTGGGCAGATCGCGTTACCCGCGCTGCACTTCACCCGTCTGCCCTCTACCAGCCCGGCACACGCGGCGCGCAACTTTGACGCCAAGCTTGCCGCCTGGCAGGCCGTAAAGGCAGCCACCGCAGACAGCGTACGCACCGACGCACACCCGCACAGCCACGACACGCACAGCGGCCACACCCTGGCCGCCCACGCCGCCTGATCCGCTTCCACCGCCCGGAGCCCGCATGTCCGTCTTCACCCCCGTCCCCGAATCCGTGCTCGCCGAATGGCTCAAGGACTACGCCGTCGGCCGCCTGGTCGAGCTCAAGGGCATCTCTGCCGGGGTGCAGAACAGCAACTTCTTCGTCACCACCACGCTCGGCCGCTATGTGCTGACCCTGTTCGAAGACATGTCGCGCGCCGAGCTGCCCTATTACCTGCACCTGATGGCGCACCTCGCGCGCCACGGCCTGCCGGTGCCGGGCCCGATCGCCAACCGCGACAACGAATACCTCGGCACCCTGCAGGACCGCCCGGCCGCGCTCGTCGTGCGCCTGTCGGGCAGCTCCGAGATGGCCCCCGGCCTGCCCCACTGCGAAAAAGTCGGCGCCATGCTCGCCGGCCTGCACCTGGCCGGCCAGTCCTATGGCCGCCGCCAGGACAACCCGCGCGGCGCCGCCTGGCGCGCGGCCACGGCCGAGATCGTGCGCCCCTTCCTGCCCGCGGCCGAGCAGGCCCTGCTCGACGCCGAGATCGCCAGCCAGGCCACGATCGACCTCGCCGCCCTGCCCTGCGGCGCGATCCACGCCGACCTGTTCCGCGACAACGTGCTGTGGGACACCGACACCGACGGCAGCGTGCGCATCGGCGGCGTCATCGACTTCTACTTCGCCGGTTTCGACGCGCTGCTGTTCGACGTCGCCGTCACCGTCAACGACTGGTGCTCGACCCCCGGCGGCGGGCTCGACGAAGTCCGTGTCGCCGCCCTGCTCGCCGCCTACCATGCCGAGCGCGCGTTCACCGACGCCGAACGCGCGGCCTGGCCAACGCTGATGCGCGCCGCCGCCCTGCGCTTCTGGCTGTCGCGCGCGGCGGACTTCCACCTGCCGCGCGCGGGCGAGATGGTGCTGGTGAAGGACCCCAACGAATACCGCGACATCCTGCGCCTGCGCAGCGCCGGCGTGCCCCCCCTGCCACACTGACACCCCGCCCCCGACCCCGACCCACGACACGCGCCGAACCCAGCGAATTCCCACGATGAACCCAGCCCCGCGCCCACCCCATCCACCACCGCCCGCCCCCGGTGACGTCGCCCCCGGCCACGCCCTCAGCTGGCTGGCCGAAGGCTGGCGGCTGTTCATGAAGGCCCCCGGTCTCTGGGCCATCCAGGCCCTGATCTTCTTCGTGATCATCGCCGCGCTCGGCATGCTGCCCTTCCTGGGCTGGGCGGCGGCGCCGGTCGCGCTGCCGGTGCTGGTGGCCGGCATGCTCTCGGGGGCACAGGCGGTCGATCGGGGCGAGGCGCTGCGCATCGACGCACTCTTCGACGGCATCCGCCGCCATGCCGGCAACCTGCTGCTGGTCGGCGCCTTCCATCTCCTCGGCCTGCTGCTCGCCGCCATGGTAGCCGCGGCGATCGGCGGCAGCGCGGCGCTCACCGGCATGGCCGTGGGCGCGCTGGCAGGCGCGGGCATGGCGGCCGGCGGCATGATGCTCGGCGTGGTGGTATTCACCGTGCTGTGGGCGCTGCTGATGATGGCGATGTGGTTCGCCCCCGCGCTGGTCATGCTGCACGAGGTCGCGCCGCTCGACGCGATGAAGCTCTCGGTGCGGGCCTGCTTCCACAACCTGCTCGCCTTCATCGTGCTCGCCGCGCTGCTCTATGTCGGCGTGTGGGTGGCGATGATTCCTGCCGGGCTGGGCATGCTGGTGCTGATCCCGGTGACCGCCGGCGCACTCTACGCCGCCTGGAAGGAAACCTTCTCGCCGCTGCTCGCCCTGCGCGGACCCGACATGGCCACCCGCAACGACGACACGACTCCCCCGACCGAGACGCCCGAGCCGGATGCACCCTCGGGGCTCGACGACACCCCCAAACCCTGACCCCGACACACTCGAAGACGAACCTCCCTACATGCAAGCACAACAACTCCCGATGCAGCGCGGCTGGGCCTGGCTGCGCGAGGGCATGCAGCTGTGGCGCCGCAATCCGGCCCTGATCACCTTCGCCACCTTCGGTTATCTGCTGTCCATCGTCTTGATGAGCATCGTTCCGCTGCTCGGCCAGCTCGTCGCCTCGCTGCTGATGCCGGCGCTCTCGGTAGGCGTGCTCAACGCCTGCCGCGCCACCGACGCCGGCCGCAAGGTCGGGCCGGACGTGCTGTTTTCCGGCTTCAAGACCAACCTGCCCGCCCTGGTTGCGATCGGCGGCCTCTACCTCGCGGCCACCATCGTCGTGCTGCTGCTCGTCTCGCTGGTCGACGACGGCAGCCTGGCGACGGTGATGCGTGGCGAGGAGATCGAAGCGCAGATGGGCGGCGATTCATCGCTCGGCTTCACGTTGATGGTCGGCGTCGTGCTGTCCACGCCGGTGATGATGGCCTACTGGTTCGCGCCGGCGCTGGCCGCGTGGTGGAAGGTGCCGGCGCCCAAGGCCTTGTTCTTCAGCTTCTACGCCTGCCTGCGCAACTGGCGCCCCTTCCTTGCCTATGCGATCGGGCTGGCGATCTTCGGCGCCATCCTGCCCGGTATCCTCATCGGTGTGCTCGGGCTGCTGTCGCCCACGCTCGCCAGCCTGGCCGCGCTGCCGATTCCGCTCATCATCCTGCCGGTGATCTTCACCACCTTCTACACCGCCACCCGCGACGTCTTCGGCCTGCCCGACGGCCAGGCGCCGCGCACGCCCGACACCGATGAGCAGCATGGCGGCTGAGCACCTGCCTGCTGCGGCAGAGGCAGCACAAGGGCCGGACACCTGCACCAGCCTGCCGCTCGGCCTGCTCGGCGGCACCTTCGACCCCATCCACATCGGCCACCTGCGCCTGGCCGAAGAGGCACGCGAAGCGCTCGGCCTCGGCAGCCTGCGCCTGATCCCGGCCGGGCGCCCGCCGCACCGCGGCGAACCCGGCAGCACCGCCGAAGACCGCCTGGCCATGGCCCACCTCGCCGTCGCCGGCAACCCCGCGCTGCAGGTGGACGACGGCGAAGTGCGCGCGCGGCAGAAGAGCTACACGGTACTCACCCTCCAGCGCCTGCGCGCCGAAGTCGGCCCGCAGCGCCCGCTGGTGCTGGTCCTCGGCGCCGACGCCTTCGAGGGCCTGCCCACCTGGCACCGTTGGACCGAACTCTTCGGCCTCGCCCACATCGCCGTCGCCAACCGCCCCGGCTACGCCCCCCACGGCCGGCGCTGGCCGGCCACGCTGTCGCCCGAACTCGACGCCGCCTGCCGCAACCGCCACACCGCCAACGCGGCCGACCTGCGCAGTGCGCCCGCCGGTCGCGTCATGCCCTTCGACATGACGCCGCTGGCGATCTCCGCCTCGCTGATCCGCGATCTGGTCGGCAACGGCCACAGCGCACGCTATTTGCTGCCCGATTCGGTTCTCGACTATATTGCCGCGCACCATCTTTACCGGGAGTGACAGGGGCCTGCCCCCGAGTTACTTCCCTCCCGTGGGAGCGGGCTTGCCCGCGAAAGTCGCAAGATCAAGCGCCGCTTTCGCGGGCAAGCCCGCTCCCACAGACAGTTGCTCCCACAACGAAGCCATCCGCATCATCCAAGGACCCGAATGGACACCCCCTCCCTCGAAAAAATCGTCGTCGCCGCGCTGGAAGACATCAAGGCGCGCGACATCGAAGTCATCGACACCTCGAAACTCACCCCGCTGTTCGACCGCATCGTCATCGCCAGCGCCGAATCCGGCCGGCAGACGCGCGCACTGGCGCAGAACGTCCACGACAAGGTCAAGGAAGCCGGCGGCGAGATCATCGGCACCGAGGGCCAGGAGACCGGCGAATGGGTGCTGGTCGACCTCGGCAGCATCGTCGTCCACGTGATGCAGCCTGCGGTGCGCGCGCACTACAAGCTCGAAGAGCTGTGGAACACGCCGCTGGCGAGCCGCCGCGCCGCCACGCGCTGACGTGAAGCTCTTCGTCGTCGCCGTCGGCCACCGCATGCCGGGATGGGTGCAGGCCGGCTTCGACGAGTTTGCCCGCCGCATGCCGCGCGAGCTGCCGTTGCAGCTCATCGAGGTCAAGGCCGAGCCGCGCACCAGCGGCAAGACGGTGGAGGCGATGATGGCCGCCGAAGCCGGGCGCATCGAGGCCGCCCTGCCGCCACGTTGCCGGCGCGTGATCCTCGACGAGCGCGGCACCGACCTCACCACCCTGGCGCTCGCGCGCCGACTCGAAGCCTGGCAGGGCGAGGGCCAGGACGTGGCGCTGATCGTCGGCGGCCCCGATGGCCTCGCGCCGGACTTCAAGGCCGCCGCGCACGAAGCGATCCGGCTCTCCAGCCTCACCCTGCCCCACGCCCTCGTGCGCCCGCTGCTGGCCGAGGCGCTGTATCGCGCGTGGACGGTGCTGAAGAATCATCCCTACCACCGGGAGTGACCCAGTGGGAGCGGGCTTGCCCGCGAATTGCACTGGCTGAAGCGCTGCTTTCGCGGGCAAGCCCCCACAGACAGTTGCTCCCACGAAAACCCGCTCCCGCGCTGGCGCTGGCGGCGGCCGTGCGCGAAACCCATTAGAATTCGGGACAAACCACCGCTCCATGCGCCCGCGCGCATGCTTGCGCCTGCGCTTCGCCTTGCCGACTTCCGTCCATGAACCCCACGCCACGCATCTACCTTGCCTCGAAAAGCCCACGCCGTCGCGACCTGCTGCGTCAGATCGGGGTCAATTTCGACGTGCTGATCTTCCGTTCCGGCGAGCGCGGCGAGGATGCCGACGTCGATGAAACGCCCATCCCGGGCGAGGCCGTCGAGCGCTACGTCGAACGCCTTGCGCTCGCCAAGGCCCAGGCCGGCATGCGCCGCGTGTTGTGGCGCAAGATGCTTCTGCATCCGGTACTCGCTGCCGACACCACGCTCGAGCTCGACGGCGAGATCATCGGCAAGCCGCGCGACGCGGCCGATGCTCACGCCATCCTTGCTCGCCTGTCCGGGCGCCAGCACCGCGTGCTGACCGCGATCGCGATGAGCGACGGCGAGCGTACGCGCAGCCGCGTTTCGGTAAGCGAGGTGCGCTTTCGCACGCTCTCCGAGCACGACATCCGGCGCTACATCGCGACCGGCGAGCCGATGGACAAGGCCGGCGCCTACGGCATCCAGGGCCACGCGGCGATCTTCATCGAGGAAATCCGCGGCAGCTACTCCGGGATCATGGGGCTGCCACTGTTCGACACGGCAGCGCTGCTCGATATCTTCGGTTACCCGCTGTGAGCGCGCCCCAATCATGAGCATCGAATTCCTCATCAACTTCACCCCGCAGGAAACCCGTGTCGCGCTTGTCGAACAGGGCGTGGTGCAGGAGCTGCACGTCGAACGCACCGCCAGCCGCGGCATCGTCGGCAACATCTACCTCGGCAAGGTGGTGCGCGTGCTGCCCGGCATGCAGTCGGCCTTCATCGACATCGGTCTGGAGCGCACCGCCTTCCTGCATGTGGCGGACATCTGGAGCGACCGCCAGCACGGCGAATCCGCGCGCCCCATCGAACGCATCCTCGCCGAAGGCCAGAGCCTGATGGTGCAGGTGTTGAAGGACCCGATCGGCACCAAGGGCGCGCGCCTGTCGACCCAGATCAGCCTCGCCGGGCGGCTGCTGGTCTATCTGCCGCAGGAAAAACACATCGGCATCTCGCAGCGGATCGAGGACGAGGCCGAGCGCGAAGCCCTGCGCAGCCGGCTGACTGCGCTGGTGCCCGAGGACGAGCCAGGCGGCTTCATCGTGCGCACGATGGCCGAATCCGCCTCGGACGCGGAACTCGGCGCCGACATCGCCTACCTGCGCAAGCTGTGGCGCGAGGTCTCCAGCTCCACGATGGGGCTGTTCCCGCCCAAGGTGCTGCACGAGGACCTGAGCCTGGGCCAGCGCACGCTGCGCGACCTGGTCACCGACGAGACCTCGCGCATCCGCGTCGACTCGCGGGAAAACTTCCAGAAACTCACCGCCTTCGCCGCCGAATACACGCCCAAGGTGCTGCCGCTGCTCGAGCACTATGCGGGCGAGCGCCCGCTGTTCGAGCTCTACAACGTCGAAGAGGAGATCCAGAAGGCACTCGCCCGCCGCGTGGATCTGAAATCCGGCGGCTACCTGATCATCGACCAGACCGAAGCGATGACCACCGTCGACGTCAACACCGGCGGCTTCGTCGGCGCGCGCAACTTCGACGACACCATATTCAAGACCAACCTCGAGGCCAGCCAGGCCATCGCCCGCCAACTGCGCCTGCGCAACCTCGGCGGCATCATCATCATCGACTTCATCGACATGGAGAACATCGAGCACCGCGAGATGGTGCTCGAGGAGTTCCGCAAGGCACTGTCGCGCGACCACACCAAGATGACGATCAACGGCTTCACCGCGCTCGGCCTGGTGGAGATGACCCGCAAGCGCACACGGGAGTCGCTCGCCCACCTGCTGTGCGAACCCTGCCCGACCTGCAGCGGCCGCGGCGAGGTGAAGACCGCGCGCACCGTGTGCTACGAGATCCTGCGCGAGCTGATGCGCGAGGCGCGCCAGTTCAACGCCAGGGAATTCCGCGTGCTCGCCTCGCCCAACGTGATCGATCTCTTCCTCGACGAGGAGAGCCAGGCGCTGGCGATGCTGTCGGACTTCATCGGCAAGAAGGTCTCCCTGCACGCCGAGGGCAGCTACACGCAGGAACAGTTCGACATCGTGCTGCTGTGAGCCCGGCTGCGATGCGGGCGTCCTGGATCGCGCTGGCCGCCGTCGCAGCGCTGTTGGTGGCCGCGGTCGCGTTCGGGCGCCAGCCGGCGCATGTGCTCGCACTGGCTGCACCTTCCTTCGCACTGCTTGCCACCAACCTCTCCGTGATCGGGCGCTTCGCCGCCGGGCCCGCGGGGTCGCTCGTGTTCGGCATGGATCGCCAGGTCGCCAAGTGGGGCTACCTGCTGATCGCCATCGTCGCCTACGCGTGGCTGGTGCTGACGGTCGCCAACGACTGGCTGCCGCAGAAGAGTGCCGCCGCGGCGCTGACGGTGGCGCTGTCCTTCCCCGCCGGGCGCGACCTGATCGAATACGCCGACGACCCGGAAAGCCTCGCGCCCGCGGTCAAGCGCAGCCTGATCGCGGCGCTGGTGCATGGCGTCGTGCTGGCGATCGCGCTCGCTTTCTTCTGAGCGCTGCAGCCGGCGCGGTCTCACATCGCTGTTCGCTGGCAGACTCGCTCTGACCATGCGCGTGCCGCGACTTTCTCCGTGGGAGCGGGCTCCCCCGCGAACAGCCGCCTACACGCCGAGATAACGCGCCCACAGCTCGCGCCGGGCATCCAGCTCGGCCGACGTTCCCTGCCAGGCGATCCGCCCGCGCTCGAGGATCAGGTTGCGATCGGCCAGCGCCAGCAGCTTCTCGATGTACTTGTCGACCACCAGCGTGGTCTGGCCCTGCGCCTTCAACAGCGCGAGGCAGCGCCAGATCTCGTCGCGGATCACCGGCGCCAGGCCCTCGGTGGCTTCGTCCAGGATCAGCAGGCGCGGGTTGGTCGATAGCGCGCGCGCGATCGCCAGCATCTGCTGCTCGCCGCCCGAGAGCTGATTGCCCATGTGGCCAGCGCGCTCGGCCAGGCGTGGAAAGAGCGCGTACAGGCGCGCCAGCGTCCACGGCTCGGCGGCTCCGTTGCGGGTGTCGGCAAAGGCAACGAGGTGCTCGCGCACGCTGAGGTTGGGAAAGCACTGCCGCCCCTCAGGGACGATCGCCACACCGAGGCGCGCGATCTGGTCGGCACGCGCACCGTGGATGGGCTTGCCGTCGAAATGGATCTCGCCGCGCTGCGGACGCAGCCCACCCACGATGGCCTTTATGGTCGTGCTCTTGCCCATGCCGTTGCGGCCAAGCAGCGCCACCACCTCGCCCGGCTGGATGTCGAAATCCAGCCCGAACAACACCTGGCTGAGACCATAGCCGGCTTCCAGGCCGCGGCAGCGCAGCAGTGTCGCGCTCATGCCCGGGCCTCCGTGCCCAGATAGACCGACTGAACCTCGGGGTGGCCCTTCACGTGCTCGGCATCGCCCGAGGTCAGCACCTTGCCGTACACCAGCACCGAGATGCGGTCGGCGAGCTGGAACACCGCGTCCATGTCGTGCTCGATGAGCAGGATCGCCATCTCGCTGGCGAGGCTGCGGATCAGCGCCACCATCTGCTGCGAATCCTCCGGCCCCATGCCCGCCATCGGCTCGTCGAGCAGCAGCAGCTTCGGGCGCGAGGCGAGCGCGAGCGCCACGTCGAGCCGCTTCTGCACCCCGTGCGCCAGGGTGCCGGCGTTGCGCTCGAGCACATCGGCGAGGCCCACCCGCTGCGCCAGCGCCTCGGCGCGCTGCTGCAGCGCATGCTCGGCATCGCGCCGCGCCAGGCACCGGAAGCTCGAGCCGGCGTGCGCCTGCGCCGCCAGCACCAGGTTGTCGCGTACCGAATCGTTGCCGAACACGCTGGTGATCTGGAAGCAGCGTGCCAGCCCGAAGCGGCTACGAACGTGCGGCGCGAGCGCGGTGAGATCGACGCCGTCGAGCACGATACGCCCGGCGTCGGCCGGCAACAGGCCGGAGACCAGATTGACCAGCGTGGATTTGCCTGCACCGTTGGGGCCGATCAACGCATGGATCTCGCCCGCCTCGACGGCGAGGTCGACGTGGTCGGTCGCGAGCAGGCCACCGAAGCGCTTGACCAGGCCCTCGGCCCTGAACAGGCTCATCGTGTCGCCTCCTTCCCGCCGCGACGCTCGAGCAGCGCCGCCAGGCCCTGCGGCGCGTGGAACACCACCAGCAGCAGCAGGACACCCAGCGGCCAGTGCCAGTAGTCGGTGTACATCTTCAGCACCTCCTCCAGCGTCAGCCACAGCGCCACACCCAAGGGCGCGCCCCAGCGCCGGCCGAGGCCGCCGAGCATCACCATGACCAGCAGCAGGGCGGATTGCGTCCAGTGCATCATCCCCGGACTGACGAAGGCGTTGTGGCTGGCGAGCAAGCCGCCGGCCAGCCCGGCCACCGCGCCCGCGGCGACGAAGCCGGCGAGCTTCAAGCGATACACCGGGTAGCCGAGCGCCACCATGCGCGTCTCGTTGTCGCGGATGCCGCGCAGCGCATGGCCGTAGCGCGAATGCGCGACCCGGCTGAAGAGCGCGAACACCCCTGCCGCGATCGCCAGCACCACCCAGTAGAAGACCTGCGGATGCGCGCCGTCGAGCCAGGCGCCCATCTCAAGCGGCGTGTAGAGCCCGTAGCCGTCGTCGCCGCCATACGTGCGCAGCGACACCGCCAGGTAGTAAAGCATCTGCGCGAAGGCGAGCGTGATCATGATGAAGTACACCCCGCGCGTGCGCAGCGACACCGCGCCGATCGCCGCCGCGGCCAGCGCCGCGACCACCGCCGCGCCGCCCCACGCCAGCCAGGCCGACGCGCTCCCCGCCTCGACCAGCGCCACCACGGTGTAGGCGCCCACGCCGATGAAGCCGGCGTGCCCGAGCGCCGCCATGCCGCCGTAGCCGAGGATGAAGTTGAGACTGGTCGCGGCGATGGCGACGATCAGCAGGCGGCGCACGAAGCCGACGTAGTACTCGAGCCCGAAGGCCGGCGCGATCAGCGGAAATGCCGCCAGCAACGCCAGCACCAGCCACGGCAGGCGGCGAGAGAGACCGGGGAAATGCGCAGGACGGTCGAAGGCCATCTTCAGCATCACCTCACACCGTGGGAGCGGGCTTGCCCGCGAACATCGCAGCGCCAACCGCTGCATTCGCGGGCAAGCCCGCTCCCACAGACAGTTGCTCCCACGGCCGAAGCCCGCGCGACAGAACGGCCAGCCGGGACGTGAATGTGCTGCAGGATCACGATCATCACCCGCGCGCGGGGAACAGCCCCGCGGGTTTGAGCGTCAGCACCGCCGCCATCAGTACGTACATGGCGATGCCGGCGAGCGCCGGGCCGAGGTCCGCCGCCACCGACGGCGGCAGCACCGCACGCAGCGCCGGCGGCAGGAAGGCGCGTCCGGCTGTATCCACCAGCCCAACCAGCAGCGCAGCCACGAAGGCGCCGCGCACCGAACCGATGCCGCCGATCACGATCACCACCAGCGCCGGGATCAGGATCGCTTCGCCCATGCCGATCTGCACCGCGCTGATCGGCGCCATCAGCGCGCCCGCGAGCGCCGCCAGCCCGGCGCCGAGCGCAAACACGAAAGCGAACACCGCGCCCACGCGCACGCCCATGAACTCGGCCATCTGCCGATTCGACGCCCCGGCGCGCACCAGCATGCCGATGCGGGTGTTGTTGACCAGCAGGTAGAGCGCGAGCGCCACCGTCAGCCCGGCGCCGATCAGCAGCAGGCGGTAGGACGGATAGGGCAGGCCCTCGAACAACTGCACCGGCCCGGCGAGCGCTGCCGGCGCCGACGCCAGCAGCGGCGCCACACCCCAGATCGCCTTCACCAGGTCGTCGGCGATCAGGATGATGCCGAAGGTGGCGAGCACCTGGACGAGGTGGTCGCGCCGGTACAGACGGCGGATGACGACGAACTCGAGCACCGCCGCCACCGCCACCGTAACCACGACCGCAGCGCCAACGGCGAGCGCGAACGCGCCGCTCGCCTCATGCACGCGCGCGGCGACATAGGCGCCGGCCATGTACAGCGAGCCGTGGGCGAGGTTCATGGTGTCCATGATGCCGAACACGAGCGTGAGCCCGGCGGCGATCAGGAACAGCATCAGACCGTAGCCCAGGCCGTTGAGCAGCTGCTCGAAGACGAAGATGGCATCCATCGGGAGGTGATCGGTTGGTTGCGCGGACGCGGCGCGTGTCGGTCATGCGAATGGCCGCGGCTGAATGGCCTGGGCGGGGGGGGGAAATCTGTGGGTGCGGGATTGCCCGCGAAATGGGCCGATATTCGCGCCCTTTCGCGGGCAAGCCCGCTCCCGCAGACAGTTGCTCCTACCGGAATCCGCCCGCACCGACCCGCGCATTACATCTTGCACGCGCCCACGTAGGCGTCCTGGTGCTGCTCGAGCGTGGTGCCCACCAGCTTGTTGGTGAGGCGCCCTTCGGCGTCCTCGCCGACCTCGCGCAGGTAGTAGTTCTGTACCGGGAAGTTGTTCACCCCGTACTTGAACTCGCCGCGCACCGACTTGAAGCTCGGGTTCTTCAGCGCCTTGAGCACCGCCTCGCGGTCGTCGACATTGCCGCCGACGTCGCGCACCGCGGCGTCCATCGCCATCAGCGTGTCGTAGGCCATCGCCGCGTACACCGAGGGGTAGCGGCCATCGTATTTCTGCCGGAAGGCGGTGACGAACTCGACGTTGGCCGGCACCTGCAGGTCGTGGGTCCAGTGCGCGGTGTTGAGCACGCCGAGCATCGGCTCGCCCACCGCCTGGATCACGTCCTCGTCAGCCGAAAAGCCGGGGGCGATCAGCGGCACGTCCTTGAGTCCGCCACCGACGAACTGCTTGACGAAGTTGATGCCCATCGCGCCGGGCAGGAAGAAGAACACCGCATCGGGCTTGGCCGCACGGATCTGCGCGATCTCGGCGGCGTAGTCGATCTGGCCGAGCTTGGTGTAGATCTCGTCCTTCACCCCGCCCTTGTACAGGCGCTTGAAGCCGTTGAGGTGATCCTTGCCGGCCGGGTAGTTGGGCGCGATCAGCACCACGTTCTGGTAGCCCTTCTCATTGGCGACCTTGCCCGCGGCCTCGTCGTAGGTGTCGTTCTGGTACTGGGCAAAGAACCAGGGACTGCACTTTTCGCCGGCATAGGCGCTGGGACCGGGGTTGCTCGACAGGTAGGGCACCTTGGCCGCGAACAAGGCCGGACCGACTGCAAGCGCGGCGTTGGAGCCGATAGGACCGGTGAAGAAGTCGATCTTCTCGCGCTGCAGGTAGCGCGCGACGAGCTGATTGGCCTGCTCCGGATTGCCGCCGAAGTCGGTACGGATGAATTCGGCCGGCTGGCCGCCGAGCTTGCTGCCGAGCTTCTCGATCGCCAGCTCGAAACCGTCGCGCGCCTCGGCACCGAGCGCCGAGAACGGACCGGAAATGTCGAGCGCGATGCCGACCTTGATGTCGGCGGCGTGGACGGTGGCCGCGCTGCAAAGCGCTACGGCGACGGCGAGCTTCTTCATCGACTGCATTCGGAGGTCTCCTCGTTGATGTAATTCGCCAGAATTGACGACAGGCGGCCGGCGGCCGGCGGCAGCGGCACGAACCCGACAAAACCGCTGGATTCTAGCGTGAGAAGCCGCCCGCGCGCCCCGCTTCAGGTGGCGCGGCTCCTGAACCTGTATGAAATACCACCTTCTCTGCAGCACCAGCCACCAGCCCTGATAGACTTGCGGCTCCCGCCAGCGCTGGCGTTTTCCCGAAACACTTCCATGATCGGACGCATCACCGGCACCCTGCTGGAAAAAAACCCGCCGCAGATCCTCGTCGATGTGCACGGCGTCGGCTACGAGATCGACGTGCCGATGAGCACCTTCTACAACCTGCCCGCAACCGGCGGCGCGGTGAGCCTGCACACCCACCACGTGGTGCGCGAGGACGGCCACTTCCTGTTCGGTTTCGCCAGCGACGAGGAACGTGCAGCATTCCGCCAGTTGCTCAAGATATCGGGCATCGGCGCGCGCATGGCGCTGGCGGTGCTGTCGGGGCTGTCGGTGAACGACCTCGCGCAGGCCATCGCCTTGCAGGAGAGCGGGCGCCTGGTGAAGATTCCCGGCATCGGCAAGAAGACCGCCGAACGTCTGCTGCTCGAGCTGCGCGACAAGCTCGGCAAGGCCCTGCCCAGCACGGCCGGGGCAAAGCTCGCCACCGCCGCCGGCGCGCCCCCCGACGCGAGGAGCGACATCCTCAACGCGCTGCTGGCGCTGGGCTACAACGAGCGCGAGGCGCTCGGCGCGATGAAGGGGCTGGCCGAGGACGTCGGCGTCTCCGACGGCATCCGCCAGGCGCTGAAGCTGCTGTCCAGGGGCTGAACACGCGCTAAGCTGCCACCATGATCGAAACCGACAAACTGCGCGCCGCACCTGTCGAGCGCCTGATCTCCGCCCAGCCCGCCGACCGCCAGGAAGACGCGATCGAGCGCGCGCTGCGCCCCAAGCGCCTGGCCGAATATGTGGGCCAGGCCAAGATCCGCGAACAGCTCGAGATCTTCATCCAGGCCGCGCGCAACCGCGGCGAGGCGCTCGACCACGTGCTGCTGTTCGGCCCGCCCGGGCTGGGCAAGACCACGCTCGCCCACATCGTCGCCGCCGAGATGGGCGTTAACATGCGCCAGACCTCCGGCCCGGTGCTCGAGCGCGCCGGCGACCTCGCCGCGCTGCTCACCAACCTCGAACCGCACGACGTGCTGTTCATCGACGAGATCCACCGCCTGTCGCCGGTGGTGGAAGAAATCCTCTACCCCGCGCTGGAAGACTTCCAGATCGACATCATGATCGGCGAAGGCCCGGCGGCGCGCTCGGTCAAGCTCGACCTGCCGCCCTTCACCCTGGTCGGCGCCACCACCCGTGCCGGCATGCTCACCAACCCGCTGCGCGATCGTTTCGGCATCGTCTCGCGGCTGGAGTTCTACACCGCCGACGAGCTCGCCTTCATCGTCAGCCGCTCGGCGCGCCTGCTCAACGTCGAGATCGACGACAGCGGCGCGCTCGAGATCGCCCGCCGCGCGCGCGGCACGCCGCGCATCGCCAACCGCCTGCTGCGCCGGGTGCGCGACTACGCCGAGGTCAAGGCCGGCGGCAGCATCACCACCGCGGTCGCCGACGCCGCGCTGAAGATGCTCGACGTGGACACGCTCGGCCTCGACTTGATGGACCGCAAGCTGCTGTCGGCGATGCTGGAGAAATTCGGCGGCGGCCCGGTCGGCCTGGACAACATCGCGGCGGCGATCGGCGAATCCACCGACACCATCGAGGACGTCATCGAGCCCTACCTGATCCAGCAGGGCTACCTGCAGCGCACGCCGCGCGGACGCATGGCCACGCATTCGATCTGGCAGCACTTCGGGCTGACGCCGCCGCGCGCCGGCGACCTGTTCGGCGCCTGAGCGCAGCCCCGCCATGCGCTCGCTGCAAGTGGTGATGCTGACCCTGTGCCTGATCGGCGGGCTGTACCTGCTCACTCAGGCGCCGAGCTTCTTCATGCCGGGGCGCGGCGACCCGTCGGTCGGTCACCAGTTCGACCCGGCCGCGTCGCGCCTGCTCGGCGCCGCCTTGCTGACGATGGCCGCGATGGGCGCGCTGTACATGCGCGCGATGTATTACAGCGCGCGCCGTCGTCTGCCCGGCCCGGCCGCGCAGCTTCGCTACTTCATGCTGCTGGTGCTCGCACTCGGGCTGTTCGCTGCAGCCCTGTTCGTGGCCGAACCCGGCGCCAATCCGGAGTACCGCCCGCCCGCGCAGGCGCGCTAGCAGACCTCAATCGTCCTGGCCAAGCAGCCGACGGGCCTGATCCGCGGTTTCGAGCACTTCGGCCAGGGCGCGCGAACTCAGCATCGTGCCGAACTGTTCCAGCGCCACATCGGTGATGAAGAGATGGCCGTTGTCACGCCGATGAATCCAGCCGAGTTCGATCAGACGCACGATCTTGCGCCGCACGGTTTCGCGCGGGAGCCCCGTGGCCGCTGCGATGGAGTAGGCGTTACAGGGCTTGAGGCCGGTGCTGATGGCCGCAGGGGCCTCGGCATTCACGGGCAGCGCCTTGCCGACCCGGGTGCCGGAACGCCGGGCAACGCCGTTTTGCAGCGCACCGATGTTGTGCAGGGCAATTTCGCCAAGAAGGATGGGCAGCAGGATGTCGCGATCGAAGTCGTCGAACCAGCGCCGAAGGCTGCGAATTTCGTGGCGGGCAAGCAGCAGCGCGACGGACTTGAGGACGCGATGGGCGGAAGGCTGCTCGTCGGGACTGGCCGCCGGCACGCGCGCCGTGGAGGGGATTTGAACCGTTGGAGACATGCGAATCCAGTCGCGCCTCACCCGTCTTAAGCAGTTCTGCGAGCTAGCGGCGTTATTTAGAGATTTAACGTTTACTAAGAGGCAATCAGCATAGCGGAGCCCATGAATGCGCGGACGGCAAAAGTCCCCAAGATGGGGAATTTCATCACACAGTGTGATCTATTTTCGCGCTCGCGGATGGGCCGCGTCATACACCTTCGCCAGGTGCTGGAAGTCGAGGTGGGTGTAGACCTGCGTGCTGCGGATGCTGGCGTGGCCGAGCAGTTCCTGCACGGCACGGAGATCCCCGCTGGATTGCAGCAGGTGGCTCGCAAAGCTGTGGCGCAGCATGTGCGGATGGACATGAACCCCCAGCCCCAGCAGGCGGGCGCGGTGGCCGAGCCGGCTGGCGATGCCGCCCGCGCTCAGGCGGCCGCCGCTGCGAGTGACGAAGAGCGCGCGTTCGCCCGACCGTGCGATCTGGCTGCGCACCGCCAGCCAGGCTGCGAGCGCGGTCGTCGCATGGCTGCCGACCGGCACGCTGCGGCTGCGATTGCGTTTGCCGGCCACCGTGACCATGCCTTCGGTCAGGTCCAGGCCACCGTCGATGTCGAGGCTGGCGACCTCCGACACACGCAGACCGGAAGAATAAAAAAGTTCGAATATCGCGACATCACGCGTTTCGAGCATATTTTGCGCTTCTGGATCGAGCAGCGCATTGGCCTGCTCCGGCGAAAGCACGCGCGGCAGGACGGACGGCGACTTGGGTGGGCGCACGCCGAGCGCGGGATTGGCGCGCGCGCCATGCTGGCGGATCAGCCAGCGGAACAGTCCGCGCCAGGACGACAGGTGGCGGGCGATCGACCGCCCCTGCAGGCCCTCGCCATGCAGGCGGGCGACGAAGCGGCGGATGTCCTGCACCTCCAGCTCGACCACCGGCCGCCCGTCGGCCAGGCGCAGCAGCGCATGCAGCCCGGCGCGATACGCCTTGAGCGTGAGCGGCGAGGCGCGCCGCTGGTTGGCGAGCCAGTCAAGCCAGGCTTCGCAGTCGGCCGGCAGCGGTGAGCTAGGGTCGAGCGGCGGCGGCATCGGCAGATCGCCTGTCGGTTGGCGGCGGGTCAGCGCGCGCGTGCAGCCAGCGCGGCGGCGGCGAGGTCGGCGATGCGGTCGAGATAGAGGGTACCCATCTCGGGGTAGAAGCGCTCGCCTTCAGCGCTGCCGAGCGCGAGCAGCCCGAAACATGCGCCCTGGCTGCGCAGCGGCATCAAGGCCAGCGAACGGATGTGGGGCGCCGCCTCGCCGAACCAGCTCGCAACCTCGATGCTCTCGGGCACGCCGCAGTAGGGGTGACGCAGCGTCTCGACATGGCGGCGTGCCGCTTCGCTGACCCCGAACGCGTCCGGATGGGCCACCCCGCTCGCATCGTCGGTGGCCGCCACACCCCACAGCTTGAGGCTGACGTGCGGCACGGCGAAGTCGTCGCGCAGACCGTCGATCAGTGCCTGGCGTACCGAATCGACGCTACCGGCCTCGAGCAGCGCGACCGACAGCCGATGCACCTTGGTGCTGATGTCGTCGTTCTCCTCGCCGAAGCGGATGAGTTCGGCGAGTTTCAGCTCGAGCTGACGGATCTTGTCGCGTAGCGCGTGGAGCTGGCGCTCGGCGAGCGAGATCGCCTGGCCGCCATGCTGCGGGTGGGGCACGGTGAGCTGGGTGAACAGCTCGTGATGTTGGCTGAGAAAATCAGGGTGCGCGCGCAGGTAGTACGCGACATCTTCGGCATTCATTCCATGGACTCCTGGCGGGACATCGATCGCCCCGCACGGTTGATTCGCTGCTTCATGTGAGCCTTGCAGGCGGAGGTTTCAGTCGAGCTCCATCTCGCCTTCGAACACGGTGACGGCCGGCCCGGTCATCTGCACCGGCGTGCCCGGCCCCGCCCAGGCGATCTCGAGTTCGCCACCGCGCGTGCACACCCGCACTGGCGTCTCCACCAGCCCGCGCAGGATGCCCGCGACCACCGCCGCGCAGGCGCCGGTGCCGCAGGCCAGGGTCTCGCCCGCGCCACGCTCGAACACGCGCAGGCGCACGGTATGCGTATCCACCACCTGCAGGAAGCCGGCATTGACCCGCGCCGGAAAGCGCTCGTGACGCTCGATCAGCGCGCCCTGCTCGGTCACCGGCGCGGTATCGACATCGGCGACGACCTGCACGGCATGCGGGTTGCCCATCGAAACCGCGGTGATCGCGACCGTGTCGTCTCCCACCTGCAGGGGCAGCACCACCGCGTCGGAATCGGACACGAAGGGGATCTTCGCCGGCGTCAGCTCCGGCACGCCCATGTCCACCGTGACCAGGCCGTCGGCGCGCAGGCGCGGCACGATCACCCCGGACCTGGTCTCCACCCGGATCTCGTCCTTGGCGGTGAGGCCCTTGTCATGCACGAAGCGCACGAAGCAGCGCGCGCCGTTGCCGCACTGCTCGACTTCGCCGCCGTCGGCGTTGAAGATGCGGTAGCGGAAATCGACGTCGGCACGGCTGGCCGGCTCCACCACCAGCAACTGGTCGCAACCGACGCCGAAGTGGCGGTCGGCGATCGCCTTGACCCGCGCCGGGGTGAGATCGATCGGCGCGTGCGTGGCGTCGATGACGACGAAGTCGTTGCCCAGGCCGTGCATCTTGGTGAAGCGCAGTTTCATCACATCCTTCCAGTCAGTGTCTCTTCAGTAGATCCGCGGCTCGCCCTCGGGGCGGGTCTTGAAGCGGCGGTGCACCCAGTAGTACTGCTCGGGCATGGTGCGGATCACGCCTTCCAGCCACGTGTTCATGCGCCGGGTGTCGGCCTCGACGTCGTCCGAGGGGTAATCCGCCCATGGCGCACCGAGCTCGAGCACATAGCCTTCACCGCCGGGGAGGATACGCACCACGCAGGGCATCACCGCCGCACCCGCCAGCCGGGCCAGCCGCGGCAGGCCGGTGATGGTTGCCGCGGGCACGCCGAAGAAGGGCACGAAGATGGATTCCTTGCGCCCGTAGTCGAGGTCGGGCAGGTAATAGAGCGGACGACCGGATTTCATCGCCTTCACCGTAGCGCGCACGCCGTCGTGGCGCGACAGCAGCAACTGGTCGTTGAAGCGGCTGCGACCGTGGTGCAGCCAGTGGTCGATCACCTTGTCCTTCTGCGGCGAGTACACGCTGACGAAGTCGCCTTCGAGCGACAGCCGGGTGCCCGCCATGTCGAGGCCGACGAAGTGCGGCGCCAGCAGCAGCACCGGACGCCCTGCCGCCTTGAGCGCCTGCAGGTGTTCGAGGCCGTCGATACGCACCGTTGCGCGCAGGCGCTCGGCGCTCGCCCACCAGGCCAGACCGCGCTCGAGCATGCTGCGCCCGGTCACCGCAAAGTGGCGCTTGGCCAATGCGCGGCGTTCGGCCTCGGACAGCTCGGGAAAACACAGGCGCAGGTTGATCAGCACGACCTTGCGCCGCGGCACGATCACCCAGTAGAGCACGCGGCCAAAGCCACTGCCGATCGGCGCCAGCAGCGACAGCGGCAGCCAGTGCAGCAGCCAGATCAGGGCGACGACGATGCGGCTCATGCGCGATGCCCTGCATCGGTGGCGCCATCGCTGCCTGCGGGCGACTCGTCCTCGGGCTCGCGGCGCGGCCCCTTGTAGCGGTTGTAGCCCCACAGGTATTGCTGCGGACACTGCAGGATCATGCGCTCGACCTCGCGGTTGATGACCCCCACGTCGGTATCGATGTCGCCGGTGAGCGCCTCTGTGGGTGCCTGCAGGCGGAACACGTAGCCCTCGCCGCGCGGCAGGCGCTCGGCCCAGGTGTAGATCACGCGCACGCCCTTCACCGCGGCCAGGCGCGCGGCCAGCGTCATCGTCCACGCCGGCTTGCCGAAGAAGGTCGACCATACGCCCTCGCCCGCACCCGGCACCTGGTCGGGCAGCATGCCCACCGCCTCGTGGCTGCGCAGGGTCTTGACCAGCTTGCGCACGCCGGACAGATCGGCCGGCGCGGTGCGCATCTGCCCGCGTGCGCGACCCGCCTCCATCAGCGGCTGCAGCACCTCCTTGCGCGGCGGGCGATAGAGCACGGTGATCGGGATCTTGGCCGCGATGCACTGCGCGGTGATCTCGAAGCAGCCCAGGTGCGGCGTGATGAAGAGGATACCCGCGCCTTCGGCACGCGCCGCCTCGACCAGCTCCCAGCCTTCGGTGCGCACCGCGCTCGCCACCACCTCGGACGCCGGCCGCCCCCAGATGAACGGCAGCTCGAGCGCCTGGCGCCCGGCCTCGACGATCGCCGCGCGCAGCACCGCCTCGTCCTCGCGGCCGAGCGCGTTGAAGAGGTTCTCGCGCAAGCGGCGGGCATAGGACGGCGAGGTCTTGTAGGTCAGCCAGCCGAGCCAGCCGCCCAGGCGGTGAAGCCAGGACAGCGACAGGTGCGACAGAAGGCGGAAGAAGCTTTGGAACAACACGGACGGGGTCCCGTAAAAAGTGCCCGGAGAGTCGCGGAACGACAACCATGACCTGTGGGAGCGGGCTTGCCCGCGAATGCAGCGACCGAGCGCTCGATGTTCGCGGGCAAGCCCGCTCCCACGGAAACACGGAAATCACGCTCCGCCCCGAATGCTTACACACCCGGCCGCTTCGGTCTATAATCCGCGACTTACCGCCGAGTTAACTCGACAACTTGCAGGGCGGCACAGCAGGCAGGGCCTGCTCGAAAAATACTGCTAAAGCGTCGGCTGCTCGACGAAATCCCCGGAGCTGGCCGCAGACGCAAGGCCACCGCAACGGGGATTTTTGTTTTTCAGGAGCAGCAAAATGGCTGAATTTCTCTTCACCTCCGAATCGGTCTCCGAAGGTCATCCCGACAAGGTCGCCGACCAGGTCTCCGACGGCGTGCTCGACGCGGTGCTGGCCGAAGATCCCAAGGCGCGCGTCGCCTGCGAGACCCTGGTGTCGACCGGTCTCGTCGTGATCTCGGGCGAAATCACCACCACCGCCCACCCCAACTATCGCGAGATCGCGCAGGACGTCATCCGCCGCATCGGCTACGACAACTCCGACATCGGCTTCGACTACAAGAGCTGCGCGGTGCTGGCGGCGATCAACCGCCAGTCGCCCGACATCGCCCAGGGCGTGAATGCCGCCAACGACGATCCGCTCGACCAGGGCGCCGGCGACCAGGGCCTGATGTTCGGCTACGCCACCAACGAAACCCCCAGCCTGATGCCGCTGCCGATCTACTACGCGCACCGCATCATGCAGCGCCAGGCCGAGGTGCGTAAGGACGGGCGGCTTCCGTGGCTGCGTCCGGACGCCAAGAGCCAGATCACGGTCAAGTACGTCGACGGCAAGCCGGTGGCGATCGACACCGTGGTGGTGTCCACCCAGCACGACCCGGACGTCACCCAGGAGCAGATCCGCGAGGCGGTGATCGAGCTGATCATCAAGCCGGTGCTGCCCAATGAGCTGATGCAGGGCGACGTGCGCTACCTGGTGAACCCCACCGGCCGCTTCGTGGTCGGCGGTCCGCACGGCGACTGCGGCCTCACCGGACGCAAGATCATCGTCGACACCTACGGCGGCGCGGCCCACCACGGCGGTGGCGCGTTCTCCGGCAAGGACCCGTCCAAGGTCGACCGCTCGGCCGCCTACGCCGGCCGCTACGTGGCGAAGAACATCGTCGCCGCCGGTCTGGCCGACAAGTGCGAGGTGCAGGTGGCGTACGCGATCGGCGTGGCGCGCCCGGTGTCGCTGATGGTCAACACCTTCGGCACCGGCCGCATCGCCGACGACAGGATCGTCGAGCTCATCGGCAAGCACTTCGACCTGCGCCCGAAGGCGATCATCCAGACGCTGGACCTGCTGCGCCCGATCTACTCCAGGACCGCCGCCTACGGCCACTTCGGCCGCGACGAGCCGGAGTTCACCTGGGAGCAGACCGACAAGGCCGCCGCACTGCGCGCCGACGCCGGACTGTAAGCCACCAAGCAGGTAGCACCTCCCCTACCTCCTGCCGTGGAAGCGGGCTCGCCCGCGAAAGCAGCGCCTGAGCGCGCGGTTGTTCGCGGGCAAGCCCGCTCCCACAAAAACCGGCCCTGGCGGAACCCCACGCCTCCCGACGCGCTCCGACGGTTCTGCTGGCGTGAGGCCTGCCCGGGCAAGTACGATTTCACCGCTTCGCTGCCACAGAGCTTCTCCATGCTTGAACAAGTCCTGATGTTCGTCCTCGGCCTGGTCACCCTCGTCATCGGCGCCGACGTGATGGTTCGCGGCGCCTCGCGGCTGGCCGTCTCCTTCGGCGTGTCGCCGCTGGTGGTCGGCCTCACCGTGGTCGCCTTCGGCACCAGCGCACCCGAGATGGCGGTCTCGGTCGGCTCCGCGCTCGCCGGAACGCCCGACCTCGCCATCGGCAACGTGGTCGGCAGCAACATCGCTAACGTGCTGCTGATCCTCGGCATCTCGGCGCTGATCACGCCGCTGCTGGTCGACGAGCAGATCATCCGCCAGGAAATCCCGATCATGATCGGCGCCTCGGCGCTGCTGGTGGTGATGGCGCTCGACGGCAACATCGGCCTGCTGGAGTCGATCGTGCTGTTCGCGCTGGTGATCACCTACACCGTGTTCCTGGTGATCCAGTCGCGGCGCGCTTCGAAGGCGGTGCAGGACGAATTCGAGACCGAGATCCCGACCTCGACCTGGGACAGCCATTGGGCGGTTCAGGTCGCGCTGATCGTGGTCGGCCTGGTGATGCTGGTGGTGGGCGCCGACTGGCTGGTCGATGCCGCGGTGGCGTTCGCGCGCGCCTTCGGCGTCAGCGACCTGGTGATCGGCCTCACCGTGGTGGCGGTCGGCACCTCGATGCCCGAGATCGCCACCTCGATCGTCGCCGCCATGCGCGGCCAGCGCGACATCGCCGTGGGCAACGTGGTGGGCAGCAACGTGTTCAACATCCTCGCCGTACTCGGCGCGGCCGGCATCGCCTCGGGCGTCGGCCTGCCGGTGTCGGAGGCGGCACGCAACTTCGATCTGTGGGTGATGCTCGCGGTGGCCTTCGCCTGCCTGCCGATCATGATCACCGGGCGCGAGATCGCGCGCTGGGAAGGCGTCGTGTTCCTCGCCTACTACATGGCCTACACCGCCTGGCTGGTGCTGCAGGCGCAGCAGCACGCCAGCGTGCAGGCGTTCTCGGGGATCATGCTCGGCTATGTGATGCCGCTCACCGTGATCACCATCGTCGTCAGCATCGTGCGCAGCAACGGCAAGCACGGCAGCACCTGAACGGCGCAATCCTGCCGTGGGAGGCGGTTGCGTGGGAAGCGGGCTTGCCCGCGAACATCCCCGCGCTGAAGTGCCGCTTTCGCGGGCAAGCCCGCTCCCACGGCACGCTGCTTTGCTATAATCCAGTCCTTTCCGAGGAGCGCTGCGAGGCGCCGGCCGCATCCCCTGCTGCCAGGCCCCCAGGCTCGGACCCCGCCGCCCGGCGGGTTGCAGTACAACGGCGCTCACCTGCTAATCATCTTCAACCCTGCCGGGTTCGGGATGTCGGGTGAGCTCCCTGCAGCGCCGCGCGTTGCCCTCCCCCACGTTCCGCCCGGCGATAGCATGGAGCTTTACATGAACGCCGTGACTGACACCAACTTCACCGATTTCGTCGTCGCCGACCTGTCGCTCGCCGACTGGGGCCGCAAGGAAATCCGCATCGCCGAAACCGAAATGCCCGGCCTGATGGCGATCCGCGAGGAATACGCCGCCAGCCAGCCCCTGAAGGGCGCGCGCATCACCGGTTCGCTGCACATGACCATCCAGACCGCGGTGCTGATCGAGACGCTGACCGCGCTCGGCGCCGAGGTGCGCTGGGCCTCGTGCAACATCTTCTCGACCCAGGACCACGCCGCCGCCGCAATCGCCGCCGACGGCATCCCGGTGTTCGCGGTCAAGGGCGAGTCGCTCGAGGACTACTGGGACTACACCCACCGCATCTTCGAATGGGCGGATGGGGGCTACAGCAACATGATCCTCGACGACGGCGGCGACGCCACCCTGTTGCTGCACCTGGGCGCACGCGCGGAATCCGACATCTCGGTGCTGGCCAAGCCTGGCTCGGAAGAAGAGACCGTGCTCTTCGCCGCGATCAAGGCCAAGCTGGCGCAGGATCCCACCTGGTACTCGACCCGCCTCGCGCAGGTCAAGGGCGTGACCGAAGAGACCACCACCGGCGTGCACCGCCTGTACCAGATGCATGCCCGCGGCGAGCTCAAGTTCCCGGCGATCAACGTCAACGATTCGGTCACCAAGTCGAAGTTCGACAACCTCTACGGCTGCCGCGAATCGCTGGTCGACGGCATCAAGCGCGCCACCGACGTGATGATCGCCGGCAAGGTCGCGGTGGTGGCCGGCTACGGCGACGTGGGCAAGGGCTCGGCCCAGGCGCTGCGCGCGCTGTCGGCCCAGGTGTGGGTGACCGAGGTCGACCCGATCTGCGCGCTGCAGGCCGCGATGGAAGGCTACCGCGTGGTGACCATGGAATACGCTGCCGACAAGGCCGACATCTTCGTCACCGCCACCGGCAACTACCACGTGATCACCCACGACCACATGGCGAAGATGAAGGACCAGGCCATCGTGTGCAACATCGGTCACTTCGACAACGAGATCGATGTCGCCAGTGTCGAGGGCTACGAGTGGGAAGAGATCAAGCCCCAGGTCGATCACATCATCTTCCCCGACGGCAAGAGAATCATCCTGCTCGCCAAGGGCCGCCTGGTGAACCTCGGCTGCGCCACCGGCCACCCGAGCTACGTGATGTCGAGCTCGTTCGCCAACCAGACGATCGCGCAGATCGAGCTGTTCACCCGCACGGCCGACTATCCGGTGGGCGTCTACACCCTGCCCAAGCACCTCGACGAGAAGGTCGCCCGCCTGCAGTTGAAGAAGCTCAACGTGCAGCTCACCGAGCTGACCGACGCGCAAGCGGCCTACATCGGCGTGCCGAAAGCGGGCCCGTACAAGACGGACTCGTACCGCTACTGATCGACGCCGGAGGCCGTCCCGATGAGCATGAACTCCTTCCATGCCCGCCAGGGACGGCCACGCCAGGCGGCCGAGCGCCGACATCCGGCCGACCGTCACGGCTTGCTGCGCGTCGACCAGTTGCTGGTGATGCAGGGGCTCGCGCCCTCGCGTGCCGCAGCGCGCGCACTGGTTGCAACCGGGCGGGTCAGCCACGACGGCCACGTGATCACCAAACCGGCGCTGGCGTTACCGCCAGAGGCACGGCTGGCCGTGACGGCGGACGACAGCGACCACTTCGTCCCCGGCGGCGACAGCACGCGCGAACCCTTCTTCCCCGCCATCCGCACACCGGTCGGCGACACAGACCCGGACACACAATGAGCACCGAAATCTCGATCGAGTTCTTCCCGCCCACCACCGCCGAAGGCGCCGAGAAGCTGCGCATCACGCGCGACAAGCTCGCCGCACTCAGGCCATCGTTTTTCTCGGTGACCTACGGTGCCGGCGGCTCCACCCGCGAGCGCACCTTCACCACGGTGCAGGAGATCGCCGCTGCCGGCTTCGCGGCTGCGCCGCACCTGTCATGCGTGGGTTCCACCCGCAACAGCATTCGCGAGATCCTGCAGGAGTACACGGAAGCCGGCATCGGTCGCATCGTCGCGCTGCGCGGCGACCTGCCCTCGGGCGTGGTTGATCCGGGCGAATTCCGCTACGCCAACGAGCTCGTGGAATTCATCCGTGCCGAGACCGGCGACCGCTTCCACATCGAAGTCGCCGCCTATCCCGAATGGCATCCGCAGGCTCGCAGCCCGCAGGACGACCTCGCCGCCTTCAAGCGCAAGGCCGAGGCCGGCGCCAACTCGGCGATCACGCAGTATTTCTACAACGTCGACGCTTACCTCAACTTCGTCGACGCGGTGCGCAAGCTGGGCGTCGACATCCCGATCGTGCCCGGCATCATGCCGATCGGCAGCTTCAGCAAGCTGGCGCGCTTCTCGGACGCCTGCGGCGCCGAGATCCCGCGCTGGATGCGCAAGACCTTCGAGAGCTACGGTGACGACACCGATTCGATCCGTGCCTTCGGCCTCGACGTGGTCACCCGCCTGTGCGAGAAGCTGATCGCCGAGGGCGCGCCCGGGCTGCATTTCTACAGCATGAACATGGCCGGCCCGACCACCGAAATCTGCCGGCGGCTGGGGCTGGCTGCCTGATCCGGATGATCCCCGACGGAGCAATGGTGCTGGTCGTCGCCTGCGGCAGTGTCCCTGGCGCCAGACGCCTCGGTCTCGCCATCGAGATCAGGCAATGAGCCTCCAGCGCTCGGACAACGATCGCATGATGCTCGGCGAGAAGCTGCGCCGCGTCAGCCAGCGCGCGCTTGGGATCGCGATCGCACTGCTGGCGCTGGCGATCACGCTCGGCAGCCTGGTGATCAGCGCGCTTGCGCTCGAAGGCAACACTCGAGTGATGGCTCGGGTGCTCGCCGACAATGCGGCCGCCAGCCTGATGTTCCTCGACAACGACGCCGCGGGCAGGGTACTCGCCACCCTCGAACGCTTGCCCGACGTGCGCGCTGCGGCAATCTACGACGGTCAGGGCGCCGAGTTTGCACGCTACGGCGATTACGTTGAGGATGGCCCGGCAACGCCGAGCCTTGCCGCCGAATCTGCGCACTTCAGCCGCAACACCCTGCACATGACGCAGCCGATCGTCGAAAACGGCAACGTCGTGGGCGTACTCGATCTCGACCTCGACCTGCGCCCGCTCTACCTTCAGGTGTTCGCCCACGGGACGATCACGGCCATCGCCGCCGCCCTTGCGCTGATGCTTGCCACGCTGACGCTCAGGCGCCTCAACGGCGCGGTGCTGCAGCCGCTGTCCGCCCTGTCCGCGCTGATGGCGCGCGTCGCCCGGACCGAGGACTACGCCGCCCGCGCCGAGCCGAGCGGGATCACGGAGCTCGACGCCCTGGCCGGCGGATTCAACCGCATGCTCGGTCAGATCGCGGAGCGCGACACACGCCTGGCCGCCCACCGCGAGCACCTCGAGGACGAGGTCGCCGCACGCACGGAGGAACTGCGCCGTGCGAAGGAAGCCGCCGAGGCGGCCAGCCAGGCCAAGAGCGACTTCCTGGCGACGATGAGCCACGAAATCCGCACCCCGATGAACGGCGTGCTCGGCATGACCGAGCTTCTGCTCGACAGCGGTCTCAACCACGAACAGCGTCACTTCGCCGAGGGGGTGGAGCATTCCGGCCGCCACCTGCTCGGCATCATCAGTGACATCCTCGACTTTTCGAAGATCGAATCCGGCCACCTCGAGCTCGAGGCGGTGGAATTCGAGCTCGGCGACCTGCTCGAAGGCACGCTTGCGATGTTCGCGCAGCCGGCCGAGAAAAAGGGCCTCGAGCTCGTCGCCGACCTGCCCGCCGAGGTCCGCCGCTGCCTGCACGGCGACCCCTTCCGGCTGCGCCAGATCGTCGGCAACCTGATCAACAACGCGATCAAGTTCACCGAGCACGGCGAGGTGGTGGTGCGTGCCCGCCTGGTCGAGGACGGCGCCGACGACTGCCGCCTGCGCATCAGCATCGAGGACACCGGCATCGGCATCCCGGCGCACGCGCAAGGAAAGATCTTCGAGCAGTTCTCCCAGCTCGACGGCTCCACCACCCGCCGGTACGGTGGCACCGGCCTCGGCCTGGCGATCTGCCGGCGCCTGGTCGGCCTGATGGGCGGCGAAATCGGTGTGGACAGCCGGCCCGGCGAGGGCGCCCATTTCCATGTCGACCTGCGTCTGCCCAAAGGCCACAGCACGCCCGATGCACTGCGCTGCGGCGTCGACCTCGCCGGCATGCGCGCGCTGGTGGTGGATGACAATGCGACCAACCGCGAGATCCTGCAGCGCCAGTTGCAGGGCTGGGACATGCGGGTGGCGTGTGCGGCCGACGGCACCGCGGCGCTCGAAGCGCTCGCACGCGCGGCCGCTGCGGGCGAAGGCTTCGACATCGCCGTGCTCGACATGCACATGCCGCAGATGGACGGCAGGCAGCTGGCCACCGCGATCGGCCAGAACCCGGCGCTCGCCCCCGTGCGCCTGGTGGTGCTGACTTCGAGCTATTCCGGCGTCAGCGTGCGCGAACGCGAGCGCGCCGGCATCCTGCGCTGCGTGCGCAAGCCGATTCGCCAGGCGGAACTGCACGAAGCCCTGTGCCGCGCGATACACGGCACGCGCCCGGACGGGGTCGAAACGCCACGCGAGCCGGCGAGCGCCTCGCCACTCGCTGGTCGTGTGCTGCTGGCCGAAGACAATCCGGTCAATCAGCAGGTCGGCCAGGCCATGCTCGAAAAGCTCGGTCTCACGGTGCGCTTTGCCGACAACGGCGAAAAGGCCTTGCGGCTGGCCTCGACCGAGCCCTTCGACCTCATCCTGATGGACTGCCACATGCCGGTGATGGACGGCTACGAGGCCAGCGCTGCAATCCGCGCGATGGGTGGGACGACGCAGGTGCCGATCGTGGCGCTCACCGCCAATGTCATGAAGGAGAACCGCGAGCGCTGCCTGGCTGCGGGCATGGACGACTTCCTCGCCAAGCCCTACTCGCTCGCGCAACTGCACGCCACCTTGCAGCGCTGGATGGCGGCAGCGCCCGCACGGGCCAGTGACGCACCAGCACCCGCGGCGCGGCCCGGAGGCGTATCCGGGCCAGCGCCGTCGGCGATCGACCGCAGCTTCGTCGACCAGTTGCAGGCGCTGGATTCCAGCGGCAGCACGGTGCTGGCAGCACGCGTTCTCGGCATCTATGCCGAGAGCAGCAGCGGTGTCTTTGCCGAGCTCGAACAGTCAGTGGCCGCCGGTGATGGCGAGCGCCTGCGCCGCGCTGCGCACAGCCTCAAGTCGAGCTCGGCAAACGTCGGCGCAAAGACGCTCTCGACCCGATTGAAGCACTTCGAACGGCTGGGCAGGGAGGGCCAGCTCGACGACGCGCGCGATCAGCTCGAGGCGCTACGCGGCGAATACAGGCGTGCGATGGAGGATGTCCACGCACTGCAGAAGGAGCTCGAGCAGTGAGTACATCACGCATTCTCGTAGCGGACGACGACCAGACGACCTGCCTGCTGATTCAGGCTGCCCTGGTCAAGGCAGGTCTGGTGGTTGAGCTCGCATACGACGGCGCACAGGCATTGGCCGCCTTCGACGAAGGGCTTTTCGACATGGTGATGCTCGACGTCGATATGCCAGGCATGAACGGATTTGCGGTCTGCGCCGAACTGCGGCGGCGCCACGGCGACGAGTTGCCCATCGTCATGGTCACTGGCATGGACGACATCGCATCGATCGAGGCGGCGTTCGACGCGGGCGCGACGGACTTCATCGCCAAGCCGTTGCCCTGGCCGCTTCTGGCGCACCGCGTGCGCTATGTCCTGCGTGCGACGCGCTCCGCTGCCGCGCTGCGCACGGCCAACGCGCGCAATGCGGCCTTGCTTGCTGCCTTGCCCGATACGCTCATGCGCATCGACGGCAACAACGACATCGTCGAGCTGCACGCCGCGCCTGCCGACTCGCGCCCATGCTGCACGCCGGTCGTCGGCAAGGCGCTGGCTGCAGTATTTCCGCCATCGGCCAATGCGGTCCTCGAGCGCGCGCTGGCGGAAACCCGGAAAAGCCGTCAGTCGCGCACGGTGGAGTTCGCCCTCGCCAGCAAGACCGGCCGCCCCTCCCACCGGGAGGCGCGCATGAGCGCGATCGACGGCAGCGAGGTCCTGTGCCTGCTGCGTGACATCACCGAGCGCAAGGAGTACGAGAGCCGTATCCACCGCCTCGCGTATTTCGACAGCCTGACCGGCCTTGCGAACCGGCGCGGCTTTCTCGAGCGGCTCGAACGCGAGATCCGCCGCGCGCATCAGAACGACTGGCGGCTCGCGGTGCTGTTCCTCGACCTCGACCGCTTCAAGAGCATCAACGACACGCTCGGCCACGCCGCGGGCGACAGGCTGCTGCAGCAGGCCGCCGAGCGCTTGCGCGCGATCACGCGCCCGGGCGACATCGTTTCACATGACGCCGACGGCCTGGGTTCGGCCGAGTTCGCCCGCCTCGGCGGCGACGAATTCACCGTACTGCTGCCGATGATCAACCGCCCCGAGGACGCGCTGCCGATTGCCGAACGCATCCGCGCGAGCCTCAGCACGCCGTTTGCAATTGGTGGCCAGCCCCTGAGCCTGACCACCAGCATCGGTATCGCAATTTTCCCCGATGACGGCGACGACGCAGCCACCCTGATCAAGCACGCCGACACCGCGATGTACGATGCCAAGGCACGTGGCCGCAACAGTTGCCGCTACTACAACCCCACGCTGACGGCAGAGGCGGTGCATCGGGTGGCGCTCGAGGCCGGGCTGCGCCGGGCGCTTGCGCGCGAGGAGTTCGTACTGCTGTACCAGCCTCAGATCGAGGCGCGCAGCGGACGCATCGCAACGGTCGAGGCCCTGGTGCGCTGGCAGCCCCCGGGCGGCGGACTGGTTTCGCCGCTCGACTTCATTCCCCTCGCCGAGGAGTGCGGGCTGATCGACGCGATCGGCGCCTGGGTGCTGCAGCGTGCCTGTCGCGACGCGGCGCGCTGGCGAGCACACGGCCTGGACCTGCGGGTCGCGGTGAACCTGTCGCCGATGCAGTTCCGCGCACACGACCTGATCGGCACGGTTCGCGCCGCGCTCGCTGCGAGCGCGATGCCCGCAAGCCACCTGGAGCTGGAGATCACCGAGAACGCGCTGATGGCCGATGACGCGGCCACTCATGGCACCCTCGGCGCACTTCGCGAGCTCGGCATCGGCATCGCACTCGACGACTTTGGCACCGGCTACTCGTCGCTGAGTTACCTGAAGCGCCTGCCGCTGTGCAGGCTGAAAATCGATCGCAGCTTCATCCATGGCCTGCCGGACGACGCGGACAACCTCGCGATCGTGCACGCGATCCTCGCGCTGGCCCGTCACCTGGGCTTCAGCATCACGGCAGAGGGCGTCGAGACGGCTGCGCAGGCGGCCCTGCTCGGCGAGCTCGAGGCGGACAGCCTGCAGGGCTACCTGTTCAGCCGGCCGGTCCCGGCCGTGGAGATCGAGGCCCTTGCCCACCGGCAGTGGCCAACGTACGGCGGAGCCGCATTCAGTGCTCTGGCCGACGCAGGTTGCGCGCCAGCGAAAGCAGGGCCGCCCCCGGCCTGAGGCCCGCGCGCCGGCAGCGCTCGACGTCGACCTCGAAGGCCAGGCGACTGCCCTCGGGCACGATCCGGACAGCGGCATCCTGCGTCGCAGGCGCATCGCTGACGGTCAGCACCGGCGCGTCACCGAGCAGACTGGAAATACGCGGCAAGCTGACCGCTTCATCTGCAGCCACGTACAGCACCTGGCATTCGCGGATCGCCGCCAGCGAGCCGAGGCGCGCCACGGAAACCACGCGCCCGTGCAGGGTCTTGCCCGCCAGGCGCTGCATCACCCGGGCCAGCTCTGAATCGCCAAACACACAGATGTTGAAACCGCCCCGATCCATCGGCGGCCATTGCGTGAGCGCGGCGAAGTTGTAGATATAGGTCGCCTTGAGCACGTGCTCGGGCACGGCCTCGGCACGCACCGCAGACGGGCCGAGCAGCAGCACGAGCAGGAAGGCAAGGACGTGCGGTCTCACAGGTCGTAGCCGATCTGCAGCCATACGATGCGGCCGTCCATGCGCAGGCCATCCTGCGCCAACCCGCTCGCGGGCCGCCAGTCGAGACCGGATACCGTCTCGTAATCACGCCCGAACAGGTTGCGCACGCTCAGCGAAGCGGACAGGCCACGCCAGTTGCGCTCGGTGGACACGGTGAGGTTGGCGAGCGCGACGCCGCCCAGCATGCGGCGCTCCCGGGTCAGGCGCGGGCCGAGGTACTGTGCCTCGAAACCGGCGCGCAGCGCCTGGCCCGGCAGCAGAAACGTGTAGTTGAGCTTGCCGAGCAGATCGGGCGAGTTGACCGCATCGGCTCCGTCCACGTCGCGCGAGCGCTGAAGAGCCATGCTGGCGCGCAAGCGCGCGCCGTCATCCCACACGTGTTCGATTTCGGCCTCCACGCCGCGCGTACGAAGGGTGCCTTCGGGCACGTATTCCCCCAGCGCTTCGTCGTAGGCAGGCAGGTCGCTGCGCCGATAGCGGTACAGCGATCCGGTTACGCGTGTGTGCGGCGAGATCTGGTGCTGGAGCACGAGCTCGGTGGCCGCAACGTACTCGGGGACGGCGGTCTCGTCCGAGGTCCATCGATCGTTTGCGTTGGGCATCTTGAACGCTTCACTGTACGAGGCCTTCCAGGTGGTTGTGGCGCTCGGGTGCCAGATCAGTGCCGCACGCGGACTGAGGTTGCCGTCGAGGTCGTCGGCGTCGTCGTAGCGTGCGCCAAGGCTCAGCGTCCAGCGCTCATTGAGCCGGTACTCGTCGGCGAGATAGACACTCGCGGTACGGCGCGAGAGGGCGCCGTCGCGGCCATCGAGCACTTCGCGTGTCGGCGACAGGTAGCGCACACGGAAATCCTGACGGTGGTCGTTGCGCAACTCGGCACCGAACACCAGCGTGTGGTCGGCGAACCAGCGTCCGACGAACTTCTGATCGAATCGCCACCACGCGCCTTCGTACTCGCGCACCCCGTATTTCTCGCCGTCGTCGTACTCGCCGTCTCCGTTCCTGGCGTATTCGCGCTGGTTCCAGTACGCATAGCGGCCGAGCATCAGGCTCGATGAGGAATGGAGTTGCAGGCCGAGCTCGGTCTCGTAGCGCACGCCCAGGAAAGCGTTCTCGTCCTTCACCGGGAAGGGCGTGTTGAACTCGGTGTAGGCCGAAGGATTGTTGGGCACGCCCTTGCTGCGGTCGACCCATGCACCCTGTACCGTCCACCCGCCCCACGACAGCTTGCCGAACATGCGCTGGTTGCGCTCGCCGTCGCGGCCCTCGGCCACACCGAAATTGGTCTCGGGCGTGTCGTAGGCGGGGAAATACAGGTCGCGACCGTCGATGTCGAGCGTGGAGGCCGAGAGCAGGACCTCGGCGCCGTTGTCCAGACGCTTGCCGTAAGTGGCGCGCTGACGGTTGGCGCCGTGGCTGGACCGGTCGGCGGACAGGCGGGCGCCATCGAAGTCGCGCCCACGGCGGGTGACGACATTGATGATGCCAAGCAGTGCGTTGTTGCCGTAGGTCACCGAGCCGGTGCCGGGGACGTACTCGACGCGTTCGACCAGTTCGAGATCGATCAGGGCGGACTCGTCGATGTAGGCCTGATCGAACAGGTTGTCATGCGCCGCATAGCCGTCGATCAGCAGCATCACGCGACCGGCGTAGTCCTCGACATCGCCAAAGCCGCGCCCACCCATGTAGTGATAGCTGCCCTCGTCGGTGGTGTATAACCCGCGCATGCTGTTGATGACATCGGCCAGCGTGCGGTAACCGTAGGCGCGGATGTCGTCGGCGGTCACGATCGCCACTGCCGAGGGCGAGTCGCTCACCTGGCGGGCGATCCGCGACGCGGAAACGAAGTCGCGCTGCAGCAACTCCTCGAATGGCAGCGCGGTGAGGTCTTCGGCTGCGCCCCCTCGCCCGGGCACGACCACAAGCAGCACGCCGAGCGCGAGCAGCCCGGCCCTCAATCCACGAAACGCCACTGCGGCACGCACCCCAAGGACACCAATTATGCACATGGCTCGATCAACAGATCGGGTATCTTAGCAGCTTCGCACCGAGCCACTGCCGCGCCCACATGAAGAAGCTCGAACACATTCCACTGAACGGTGAATTACCCAGCCCGAAAGGCGTTGCACTGGCCATTCTTGAGTTGTGTCGACGCGACGACACCACCACCGCTCAAGTCGCCCACATCGCCCAGACCGACCCGGCGCTGGCCAGCCGGCTGATCCGCCAGGCCAACACGGTCGGACAGGGCGCAGGGCGCCCGGTGGCTTCGGTAACCGATGCAATCCTGCGTCTCGGCATGGGCACGGTGCGCAACCTGGCGATGGGCTTCTCACTGGTCGACCAGTACCAGAACGGTCCCTGCGAGGGCTTCGATTACCAGGCGTTCTGGTCGCATTCGCTGCTCATGGCGCTGGCAGCACAAACGTTCTGCACGATGGCGAACGTGGGCTCGAGCGAAGAACTCTTTGCCTGCGGACTGCTGTCGCAAGTCGGTCGCCTGTCGCTTGCCACCGTTTATCCGGCCGCCTACGCGCAACTGCTGAAGAACCCTGAGCCCACGCGCAGCCTGGCCGCCCTCGAGCACGAGCATCTGCAGACCGACCACAACGAACTGACCGCCGCCCTGCTCACCGAATGGGGCATCCCCGGCGCGCTGGTGGAGCCGATCTATCACCACGAGAACCCTGAGAGCGCCGGGTTTTCGGCCGGCTCGCGTCCGCACCAGCTGACACACCTGCTCTACCTCGCCCGCCGCGTTGCCGACCTTGGCCTGGCAGCCGAAGCCGAGCACAGCGGCCGCACCGCGGAACTGCTACTGCTCGGCAGCAAGATCGGGCTCAGCGCCGAGGAACTCGGCACCACCATCGACGAGCTGGTGCGGCGCTGGCGCGAGTGGGGCGAATTGCTGCGCGTGCCGGCCTCTGCGCTGCCCTCGTTCGCACAGATGTCCACCCCGCACGCCCTGCGCCCCGAGGAACGCAGCAGCGCGGGCGCGCTGCGCGTGCTGCTGGTCGACGACGACCCGACCACGCGCTGCATCATGGAAACCGTGCTGCGCGACGCGCTTGGCCATTCGGTGGTGTGCGCCCGCACCGGGAGCGAGGCGCTCGCGCTCGCCGTCGAGGCCCAGCCCCAGATCGTCATCACCGACTGGCTGATGCCCGGGCTCAGCGGCCTCGAGCTCACGCGCGCGCTGCGCGCCACCGAGTGGGGGCAGACCATCTACCTGATCATGCTCACCAGTCTCGACACCGAGGAAGAGGTGTCCGAGGCCTTCGAGGCTGGCGTGGATGACTTCCTGGCCAAACCGGTCAATTTGCGCACGCTGCGCGCCCGCCTGCGCGCGGCCTGGCATTACGTGCAACTGCTCGAGGCCTGGGAGCGCGACCGCGCCCAGTTGAAGCAGTTCGCTGCCGAACTGGCGATCAGCAACCGCCGCCTCGAACATGCAGCCATGACCGACCTGCTCACCGGCCTGCCCAATCGCCGCGCCGGCATGGCCGCGCTCACCAAGGCCTGGGCTGCATCCCAGCGCTTCGAGCAGCCCCTCTCGGTGCTGGTGCTCGACATCGACCACTTCAAGCGCGTCAACGACACGCACGGCCACGCGGTCGGCGACAAGGTGCTCACCGAAGTCGCGCAAGAGATCCATCGCGCCGCGCGCAAGAACGACAGCGTATGCCGGATGGGCGGCGAAGAGTTCCTGATGATCTGCCAGAACACCGACCTCAAGGCGGCCCTGTTCGCCGCAGACCGGCTGCGGCGCACGATCGAGGCGATGACGATCGAGGCCGGCGGCGTGAAAATCCGTAGCTCGGTCAGCATCGGCGTGGCGAGCCGCGAAGCACGCATGGCCGACAGCGACGCAATGATCAATGCCGCCGACCGTGCGCTCTACCGCGCCAAGGAGTCGGGCCGCAACCGGAGCTGCATCATCGTGCAGGGCCAGTTGCGCTGCATGCCGTAAGGCACTCGCTGCGCCGATCGCACTCGCGGGCGCGGTCTCTTGTGGCGGGAGCGGGCTGGCCCGCGAACGCAGGGCACACCCTTCGCGGGCCAGCCCGCTCCCACGACTTCCTGCCTGACTCAGCGTCGCCCGCCGAGCAGCGATCCCAATATCCCGCGCACGATCTGGCGGCCGATGCTGCTGCCGATGGTGCGCGTGACCGTCTTGGCGGCGATCTGCACCAGGCCGTCGCGCTTGCCGCCGCGCGGGCCGGTGGCGCCGAAGAGGATGTCGCTCACCATGCCGCCGGTCTCCTCGCCGCCGACCTCCTTGGCCGCCTCGCGCCCGGCCTCGACCGCGGCCTTGGTGGCGGCGCTGGCCTTGAGCAGCTCGTAGGCCGATTCACGGTCAACCGCCTTCTCGTAGTGGCCGTGGATCACCGAGCCGGTGATCGCCGCCTGGCGCTCGGCCGGCTGCAGCGGGCCGAGGCGCGAGTCGGGCGCGATGACGTTGCAGCGCTCGGTGATCTGCGGGCGGCCCTTCTCGTCGAGGAAGGAGATCAGCGCCTCGCCCACGCCGAGCTCGGTGATCGCCGCCACGGCGTCGAAGGCCGGGTTCGGGCGCATGGTGTCGGCGGCGGTCTTCACCGCCTTCTGGTCGCGCGGGGTGAAGGCGCGCAGCGCGTGCTGGACGCGGTTGCCGAGCTGGCCGAGCACGGTCTCGGGCACATCGAGCGGGTTCTGGGTGACGAAGTACACGCCCACACCCTTGGAGCGGATCAGGCGCACCACCTGCTCGATCTTCTCGATCAGCGCCTTGGGCGCGTCGTTGAACAGCAGGTGGGCCTCGTCGAAGAAGAACACCATCTTCGGCTTGTCGGGGTCGCCGATCTCGGGCAGTTGCTCGAACAGCTCGGACAGCATCCACAGCAGGAAGGTGGAGTAGAGCTTGGGCGAGTGGTAGAGCTTGTCCGCCGCCAGCACGTTGATCACGCCGCGGCCGTCGGCGCCGGTCTGCATCAGGTCGGCGATGTCGAGCATCGGCTCGCCGAAGAACACGTCACCGCCCTGCTCTTCCAGCCCCAGCAGGTTGCGCTGGATGGCGCCGATCGAGGCGGTGGAGATGTTGCCGTACTCGGTGGTGAAGGTCTTCGCGTTCTCGCCCACGTACTGGACCATCGCGCGCAGGTCCTTGAGGTCGAGCAGCAACATCCCGTTGTCGTCGGCGACCCTGAACACCAGCGTGAGCACGCCGGTCTGGGTGTCGTTGAGGTTCAGAAGGCGCGCGATCAGGAGCGGTCCCATGTCGGAGATCGTGGCGCGCACCGGGTGCCCCTGCTCGCCGAACACGTCCCAGAACACCACCGTGTTGGCGCGCGGGGTGTACTCGGTGACGCCGATCGCTTCCAGGCGCTGCAGCAGCTTGGGGGACGCCGTGCCCGCGGCGCCGATGCCGGAGAGGTCGCCCTTGATGTCGGCGACGAACACCGGCACGCCGATGTTGGCGAAGGATTCGGCGAGCTTCTGCAGGGTTACCGTCTTGCCGGTGCCGGTGGCGCCGGTGATCAAACCGTGGCGGTTGGCCAGTCGCGGCAGCAGGCAGATGTCCTTGAGGAGGTCCTTGTCGTGCGCGCGTGCGATCAGCATCGGATCAGCCATGAAAAGCTCCTTGCGGGCAGAAAAATGATGTCCGCGAGTTTAACAGCGCGGGCACCGTAACCGTGGGAGCGGGCGTGCCTCGGGCGCTATAATGCGCGCCTCTTTCAACGCGCACGCAGTACAGAGGTTTCTATGGCGGGTCACTCGAAATGGGCCAACATCCAGCACCGCAAGGGTCGTCAGGACGAAAAGCGCGGTGCGGCGTTCTCCAAGCTGGCGAAGGAGATCACCGTCGCCGCCAAGATGGGCGGGGGTGACCCGGGCTTCAACCCGCGCCTGCGCCTGGCGGTGGACAAGGCCAAGGGCGTCAACATGCCCAAGGACAAGATCGACAACGCGATCAAGAAGGGCACCGGCGAACTCGAGGGCGTGAGCTACGAAGAGATCCGCTACGAGGGCTACGGCATCGGCGGCTCGGCGATCATGGTCGACTGCCTCACCGACAACAAGACCCGCACCGTGGCCGACGTGCGCCACGCCTTCTCGAAGTACGGCGGCAACATGGGCACCGACGGCTGCGTGGCCTTCCAGTTCAAGCACTGCGGCCAGTTGCTGTTCGCCCCCGGCACCAGCGAGGACGCGCTGATGGAAGCCGCGCTCGAGGCTGGCGCCGAGGACGTCGTCCCCAACGAGGACGGCTCGATCGAGGTCATCACCGGACCGTGGGAGTTCACCGCGGTTAAGGAGGCGCTGGAGAAGGCCGGCTTCACCGCCGAGTTCGGCGAGGTGACCATGAAGCCCGAGAACGTGATCGAGTTGTCCGGCGACGAGGCGGCGCGCATGCAGCGGCTGCTCGACGCGCTCGAAGGCCTGGACGACGTGCAGGAGGTGTATACCTCGGCAGAGATGGACGAGTAAGACGGGCTGTTCCGCAGCGGTCAAGGCGGCGCGCGGCGCCGCTTTCTCTTTGGTGCGGAGCGCAGGGGCGAGCGCACCTGCCCCCGCTGACCGTGGGAGCGGGCTTGCCCGCGAAGACAGTGCCCGGATCTCCACCGCCGCCACCCAGGTTCTCGAGGAGCGTCGCGAGCGATACCACCGTAACGCGCCCGACACACCTTTCCTCCGATCGACACCATGCCCGCCCTCACCCGCCTGACCCCGCTGCTGTTCGTGCTGCTGTGGAGCACCGGCTTCATCGGCGCCAAGTACGGCCTGCCCTACGCCGAGCCGCTCACCTTCCTGGTCGCGCGCTACGTGCTGGTGATCGGCGTGATGGGGGTGGTGGCGCTGGCCATGCGCGCGCCGTGGCCGGCGAGCCCGCGCGAGGCGATCCACATCGGCGTCACCGGGCTGCTGGTGCAGGCGCTGTATCTGGGTGGCGTGTTCATGTCGATCCATCGCGGCCTGCCCGCGGGCATCTCGGCGCTGGTGGTCGGCATGCAGCCGCTGCTGACCGCTGCACTCGCCGGCATGCTGCTCGGCGAACGCGTGTCGGCGCGCCAATGGACCGGGCTCGCGCTCGGCTTCGCCGGCGTGGCGCTGGTGGTCGGCAGCAAGGCGAACGTGGGCGGCGTCGACGCCGAGGCGCTGATCCACATGCTGATCCCCGCACTTGCGGCGCTGCTCGGCATCACCGCCGGCACGCTGTACCAGAAGCGCTACTGCCCGCGCTTCGATCTGCGCACCGGTTCGGTGCTGCAGTTCCTGCCCAGCCTGGCGATCACCGCCGTCATCGCCAGCCAGACCGAGACCATGGTCATCGCGTGGAGCGGCGACTTCGTCTTCGCGCTGCTGTGGCTGGTGCTGGTGTTGTCGGTCGGCGCGATCAGCCTGCTCAACCTGCTGATCCGCAGCGGCAGCGCGGTCAACGTGGCGAGCCTGTTCTACCTCACCCCGCCGACCACCGCCCTGATCGCGTGGGCGATGTTCGGCGAGACCTTGTCCGCCCTGGCGATCACCGGCATGGCGCTCGCCGTGTCGGGTGTGTGGCTGGCGCGCAAGGGCTAGAATCGGGCTCCCAGCCAACCAGGAGCATGCCATGCTGATGACCACCACCCCGACCCTCGACGGCCAGCCGATTCGCCAGTACCTCGGCGTGGTCAATGGCGAAGCCATCATCGGTGCCAACCTGTTCAAGGACATGTTCGCGTCGATCCGCAACGTGGTCGGGGGCCGCGCCGGCAGCTACGAGCGCACGCTCGCCGACGCGCGCCGCATCGCCATGGAGGAGATGGAAGCCGACGCGAAGAGACTCGGCGCCAACGCGGTGATCGGCATCGACGTCGATTACGAAGTCCTCGGCGCCGACAACGGCATGCTGATGGTGTGCGTCAGCGGCACCGCGGTGCAGGTTTGACCGCTGCCGCCAGCCGTACGGTCGCCACCCGCATCCTCGGCCTCGACCCCGGGCTGCGCATCACCGGGTTCGGCCTGGTGGACCAGCTGGGCACCCAGTTGCGCTACGTCGCCAGCGGCTGCATCAAGACGAAGGACGGCGAACTCCCCGGGCGGCTGAAGACCCTGCTCGAGGGCGTGCGCGAGGTCATCGCGACGTATCAGCCCGACGTGGTCGCGGTCGAGAAGGTCTTCGTCAACGTCAATCCGCAATCCACCCTGCTGCTCGGCCAGGCGCGCGGCGCGGTGATCTGCGGCGCCGTGTCCTGCGATCTGCCGGTGGCGGAATACACCGCGCTGCAGGTCAAGCAGTCGGTGGTGGGCTACGGCAAGGCGCACAAGGAGCAGGTGCAGCACATGGTCCAGCGCCTGCTGCTGCTCGACGCCAGCCCCGGCGCGGATGCAGCCGACGCCTTGGCGTGCGCGATCTGCCACGCCCACGGCAGCCAGGGCCTGGGCGGGCTCGCCGGCGTGGGCAGCCGACGACGCGCGGGGCGCATCCTGGCCTGAGGCCTTGAAAAGTGTGACGGGTGTATTGCGGCGCACCCGGAACGTGCGTAATATTCGCGCTCTTCGATCGGGCGCCAGTCCGGTCTGCCGCAAGGCATTGGGGGTATAGCTCAGTTGGTAGAGCAGTTGACTCTTAATCAATTGGTCGTAGGTTCGAATCCTACTGCCCCCACCAACGAATACAAGCACTTAGGCCAATCCTCCGGGGTTGGCCTTTTTGCTTTTGGCGGTTTGGTTGCCGTTTGGTTGCCACTCATCTGGCGCAGGGGGGCCGACAGCATTGGCCGACAACCAGAAGTTCGTACCAGCTCCACCCCACCCGCTGAACTCGAACAATCTTCACGACACTCGAATTTTCCTCACAACACGAAGCTTCTGTGGCGCTCGGGTCGAAAAGCACGAAAACCTGGCTTGCCTCGGAACCGTCCTCCGGCGTGAGTCCAGACGACTCCCGCACCACTGCTTCAATACTGTCCAAGACGTCGCCAGGCAGATAGACATACTGCTTTCGCCGCATCATCTCGAAGCTGCCGCGCTTCTCGGAAAGGGACGCGTAGCTCGACGCGTGCTCATGGCGCGCCGCGTCGGTGACGGACGCCAGGGTCGTGCGCGCCTCACCACCGGGGAGAAACCGGCCGTTCGCAGCGCACTGTTGCGCACGCGGAACCTGCGGTCGTTGGTGGGCTGCCCGGTGGTGACGTGATCGTCGGCAGGAAGCAGGTCGACGTAGCTGAATAAGGGGCTCCGTTCATCGTCGGTGCCGCGCATCGGAATAATCGCAGTGACGCGCGCCAGCGCGAAGCGCTTGCGTTTTCCCGCTGCTCTTCATAACTTGGCAACAGGCACCGCCCTGCACGCCAGAAACGGCACGACAAGGAGAAGAACGATGAGGACCAGACAACTGCTGGCCTGCACGCTGCTCGCCGCGCTGCCAGGCGTGGCAACGTCTGCGCCGCCGCTCGAGGCCGAGCTCGTGGGCGCCTTCTTCGAGACCGAGCAGGTCGACGTGGCGGTGAGCGGCTCGGTGGTGGTCGGAGTGACCAGCACCTCGGTGCAGGGCGGCAAGTCGGCAGACAGCCTGCTGTTGCTGCACGCGGCCGGGGATCCGCAGGTGTGCCTGACGATGCTGTCGCGCGACGGGGTCTATTACTCGCGCAACACCTTCAGGCTGCCCGACGCCGGTGCGGGCCAGGCGGTGCGGCTGCCGTACCGGTCGAATCTGCGCGACCGCCTCGGCAACTACGACGCTGCCGACCTCGCCATACGCGCCAACGCGGGCAGTTGCGAGCTCAGCACCAACCTGTACTACGTGCTGGGTTCGGCGAGCGATCAGGCGCCTGGCGCGATCCGGGTCTTCGTCAACTCCTTCGGCGCGACCGACGTGTTCTATCGCAGCGAAGCACAGGGCCTGGAAGGCGCCTGTACACCCATTGCCGAGGGTCGGCGTACCAGCTTCGATTATTGGTGCGACATCCCCCGGCCGAGCGGCGGCGAGCGTGTCGACGTCGGTATCGAGCGCGAGCGCTACGGCCGCGAGATGCCGACGGTGACGCTGACGCTCGTTCTGCTGCCGCAAGACTGATGACCCGGCCACCGCTGGCGGACGAGAACCCGCCCGAGCACTCGACGCCGGCTGCGTTGCAGCGCTGCGGCGCCAGCCTGAGCTTTGTGTGGAGGCTGGCGCTGTGGGCCGGCGTGCTCGCGATCTGGCTGCTGGTGGGCGGCATCGTCGTGTTGCTCGCGCTCAACCTGCGTACCCCGCCGAGCTGGTATTTCAGCATCAGCGCGCAGACCGAGGCCACCGACATCGAGCTCTCCGCCGGGCGCGAGACGCAATGGCGCATCGAGGGCGCCATCGTGTGCGCCACCACGGTGCTGCCCGCGCCACTCGAGCTGCTGCCGCGGGCGGCATCATCGCCCTGCGGCGGGCGGCGCTGGCAGGCCCACGCCTTGCCGGGCGGTGAAGACGCAGAGCACGTGCTGGTGCTGGGCGGAGCCAGCGCCTCGGCAGGTGGCGCCACGACACCAGGCGCGGAGCCCGCACAGCTTCTGGTCGCGCTCGAAACCCGCAGCGATGGCGGTCTGCAGATGTCGATCCGCGGCCCTGGCCCGCTGCGCCTGGCCACGTCCGGGCAGGAGATCGCCCTGCCGCCCAGCCTCAACCTGATCTGGGCGGGCGAGGCACGGCCGCGCGACCTCGTCTTCCCATTCACCGGCGAGCGCGTGCGGGTGGGCCGCGACGTGACCTGGTCCGACGCGAGCATGTTGCGCGAGGGCTCGCTCACGGTGTTCACGGCCTCGGAGGAGTCGCTCGCGAAGCGTTCCCAGGTGGAGGAAGTGGCCCTGATGCCCGGCGACCAGGTCCGCCTCGAGCGCCACGACGGCCGTGGCATATTTCATCCCAAGGGCTTCATGCGCTTCGACCGCCTGGGTGGCGACGGGCCGGCAAGCCTGAGCATGGTCGCCTTCGGGCGTGCGGAGAGCGTCCGCATCGAGCGTTTCGGCGACAGCGGCTACGAGTTCAAGCCGGGATGGTGGGTCGGCATCCTGCACGATGGTCGGCTGATGATGTGGTCGGCCATCCTGATCGCGCTGATCACGGTACTCGGCGGCATTGCTGGCTGCCGTGAGCTTGCGCCTTCGCCACGCGAGGCCTGGCGCACGCTGCGCGCCGAGTGGTGCCAGTCCTCGCCACCAACACAGGAGCTTGAACGATGAGAGGCCCCCGCCTGCACGCGCGAAAGTGGGCAAGCGCGCTGCTCGCCCTCTTGCCCTGCGCTGCCCCGGTCTCCGCGCAGCAGGCGGTGGTGACGACTCAGGACGCCAACGCGCTCGAGATCGGGCAGGCCTTCCTCGCCCATCATGGCGGTCAGTGCTACGCGATCCTGCCCACCCACGTCGTGAACGAGGCCGGACGGCCCGCGCTGCGGCGCGAAGGCACGCAGGGCCTGCTCGGCGAGACCATCGACAGTGCCGAGCTTGGCGACGACCTCAGTGTCGCCCGCCTCGACGGCGCCATCCGCGCCGACTGCGGGGTGAGCGCGCTGAGCATCCGGCGCTCCATCGAGCGCCTGCTGCAGCAGGGCCGCCTGGGCACGCTGCGCTCGATCAACGGCGACGGCACGGTCGCCCAGCTCGGCGTCACCATCGTCGACGATGACGGCCGCGGCATGCTGCGCGTGCAGCCGACGCACCAGGGCAACCCGATCCGCAAGGGCCTCAGTGGCAGCCTGCTGCTGATCGACGGCGTCAGCGTCGGCATGCTGCTGTCGGTGAATGCGCGCTCGGGAATTGGCACCGTGGCGCGTATCGACGCGCTGATGTCGAAGGTGGACGCCCATCTGATGAATTCCCTGGCGCCCGCCAACGTGGCGCCAGGGAATGCCGGGCCGACTGCGGGCGCGCCCGCATTGCCCGCCGCGCCCGAGACTGCGCCTGGCGCTGGCCCCCGCGTCCTCGGCTGGAGCGCGCTTCCGATCGATGAGTCCCATCGTGCCGCCAATCTCACCGCCGGTGCCGAGGCGCCGCCCTGGTCCAGCATTCCCGAACGCTGGCCCGTGACCATCGACCTGCAGGCCGGCGATGGCATCGTCACCGTCAGCGGCGTGGTGCTCGACGGACGCGGGGTCTCCGACGTCGGGCAACTACCGGCCAACGTGGAGGTGTTCATCAACCTGAGCGGTGACGCACGGGGCTGGCGCGCGATCGTGTCGACGCCCGTGGATTATCGTGACGGCCTTGCCCGGGTCACGCTGGCACCCTTGCGTACCCGACTGCTGCGGCTCAGCTTCAGCGCCACGGTGGGCGGTGGCGAGTTGATCAGTCTCGGCCGCATCACCCTGCTCCAGTAAGACTCGGGCGCGGCGCCGCCGCCACGCGCCGCTCAGCGCAGCTTGGCCGAAGCCAGGAACTGGGTACGACCGGAATCCAGGCGAACCACGCCCGCAATCGCGTTGTCGTCGTGAAGGCTCATCGTCCCGTTAACGCGTGAGCCGTAGCTGAACATCAGCTCGGTGCCGCTGACCTGCCCCTGCCAGTTGTTCCCCTTGAAGGAGCCCGACTCGGGATTGCGGCCATCGATGGGCACCACCAGCCCGCTGCCATTCTTGACCAGGTAGTCGGCCGAGGCCTCCTGGGTGGGCTTGGGCGCGGACGGATCGGGCGTCAGGGTCAGGTGAAGGTTGTTCTGGCTCAGCACCAGAGCCTTGAAGGCCATCGCCCGCATGACGCTGTCTGCGCTGGCGAGGCCCGTCTCGTAGGCAATCAGGCGCAGCGCCTCGTCACCGCTCTTGACCATGGCATCGAAGGTGGCGAGCCGCATGTTCTGGTCGGGGCCGTTGAGGACCTTGCGCAGTTCCTCGATATCGCGCGCCTGGCCGCGCGCGCGCTCGAGGATCTCGGCCGCCGTGCCCTGGGCATGCGCCAAGGGGGGGATGGAGAGCTCGGCCATGCCGAGGGCGGTGAGCACGGCGATGAGGACGGAAAGGCGACGCATTGGGCAGGCTCCTGTAGAAGGGACGGAATCGGTCCTGCATTCTAGGACAGGATCCAGCCCGCAACTGCGGCGGCGTGGCCGCGTACCCGCGCGTCAACGCGCGAGGCCAGCCCCCCGGTGGAAGGGGCTGGCCTCGCGCTGGAATGCCGGGCAGAAGAGCCGGTTGCGGCCCAGTTACGCAGCGCTCTTGAACATCGACACCGTGGCGCTGGTGGTCTTGCTGACCGCTTCGACGGTCGCCGCGGCGGCCTGGTCGGCGTTGGCCTGGGCGGTCTCGGAGACCTGCTTCACCACCTTGGTCGCGCCTTCGTAGGCGGACGAGGCATTGACGACCGCGGTCTTGAGCGCCTTGACGGCGAACTCGGAACCGACCGGGACGTTGCGATTGACGCTCTCGAGGGTCACGATGACGCTTTGCAGCCACTGCGACATACCGGCTTCGACGAGCTTGAGCACGTCGGCCTGGGTCTGGCCGGCGAGGCTGCCGACGGTCTTGAAGTAGGTGTAGCTCTTTTGCAGCGAGGGGGTGACGGCGCCGATCTGCAGTTCGACGAGCGCCTTCGGGTCGCGGGCGGCGGCAACGGCCTGGCCGAGGGCGATGGCGTCGTCGAGGAAGGCGCGGGTGGTGTTGAGGTTGAGCGCAGTCAGGTGCTCGACGGCAGACAGCACGCTGTCGCTGGCAGCGGCGACTTCATTGACACGGGCTTCGGCGCTGCTCTTGGCGCTGGCGAGGAATTTCTCGGGCGAGGTGTTCATGGTGTGACTCCTTAAGTTGGGCGACACCGCATCGCTGAGTCGGTGCAGTGCTATGTTGCACTGCAACATAAATCCAGGCAAGCCCTTTCTTGACCTTGTCTGAACTTTTTGTCCTGGAAACAACAAGCCCGCCGATGAGCCTTTCCCTCTCCCAGATCCTCACCCTGCTGCTGTGCTGGCTCGCCTACGCCGTGCTGCACTCCCTGCTCGCATCGCTGTGGCTCAAGCGCAGCGTGGCGGCGCGCTGGCCGCGGCTGGCGCCGGGCTACCGGCTGGTGTTCAACGTGCTCGCGGTGGTCCTGCTGGTGCCACCGCTGTGGCTCACCGTCGCCTGGCGCGGCCCCCTGCTGTGGTCGTGGGACGGCGGCTGGGCCTGGGTGGCGAACGGGCTGGCGCTGGCTGCCGTGGGCGGTTTCGTGTGGTCGACGCGCTACTACGACATGGCGGTGTTCGCCGGCAGCGCGCAATGGGCCAGCCGCAACGGCGCCGCCGAAGACCCCGGCGGTCTGCGTCTGTCGCCGCTGCATCGGCACGTACGCCATCCGTGGTACAGCCTCGGCCTGGTGATCCTGTGGACGCGGGACATGGACGAGGCCCGCCTGGTGAGCGCGCTGTGCATCACGCTCTACCTGTGGCTGGGCTCACTGCTCGAGGAGAAGAAGCTGCTCGCCTTCCACGGCGAGGCCTACGCGCGCTACCGCGAACGAGTACCCGGGCTGCTTCCCTGGCCCGGGCGCAGCCTGAGTGAGGACGAAGCGCGCGCACTGTGTGCGCAGCGCCAATCCTAGGACACGACCCCGATGCGCGGCGCCGGCACCGGGTCCTCGACCGGCCAGCGCGACCAGTCGGGGTCGGGCAGTGCGTTGAAGACCTTGCGCAGGCTGGCGCCCCATTCCCGGTGGATCATGTCGAAGTAGGGGTTGTCCCAATCCACGCTGAGGTGGCGGGCGACGCGCAGCTCGTCGCGGCGGTAGACGAGCAGGTCGAGCGGCAGCCCTACCGACAGGTTGGAACGGATCGTCGAGTCCATCGAGATCAGCGCGCATTTGGCGGCCTCGTCGAGAGACGTACTGCTGGTGACGATGCGGTCGACGATCGGCTTGCCGTACTTCGACTCGCCGATCTGGAAATACGGCGTGTCGATCGACGCTTCGATGAAGTTGCCCGCGGCGTAGATGTTGAACAGCCGCGGCGGTTCGTCGCCGATCTGGCCGGCGAGGATGAAGCTGGCGCTGAAGTCCACGCCGAACTGCTGGAGCGCCTCGGCGTCCTGGCGGTGCACGCCGCGAATGGTCTGGCCGACCAGGCGCGCGCATTCGAACATCGTCGGCGCGTTCCACAGGCTGTCGCGGTCCTGCACCGCGGCGTGCTCGCGCAGCAGGCTGATCACCGCCTGGGTGATGGCGAGGTTGCCCGCGCTCATCAGCACCAGCACGCGGTCGCCGGCGCGCTCGAACACCGTCATCTTGCGGAAGGTGTTGATGTGGTCCACGCCCGCATTCGTGCGCGAGTCGGACAGGCAGACGAGGCCCTCGTCGAGGCACATCGCAACGCAATAGGTCATGCGGTCATCCCGAAGTCGTCATTGATCGGGCGCGAGTCTGCGCCGGCCCTGCTCAGGCGGCAACCGGAACGAGGAAGATGTCGCCAACACTGTCCCCCAGCCGGTTGATGCGCGCCAGGAAGCGCTCCAGCCACGGATGCAGGCCAGCCTCGAAGATGTCGTCCATGCGCCCGTAATGCAACGCAGCGTGCAGCTCGCCGGCCTGGCGCGTGGCCTCAGCCGAGTGCACGTTGGCGATGTCGCAGAGGATGTCGTTGATCTCGTCCAGGCAGGCGTGCAGCGAGCGCGGCATGGCGTGGTTGAGGATCAGCAACTCGGCCACCTTGTAAGGCGTGATCACGTCGCGATAGACGTGGCGATAGGTCTCGAAGGCCGACACTGAGCGCAGCAGCGCGCCCCACTGGTAAAAGTCGGTGGAGCTGGTCAGCCCCTCGGCCTTGGGCAGCAGGCTATGGTATTTGACGTCGAGCAGGCGCGCGGTGTTGTCGGCGCGCTCGAGGAAGGTGCCCAGGCGCACGAACTTGAAAGCCTCGTCGTGCAGCATGGTGCCGAAGGTCACCCCGCGCAGCAGGTGGGAGCGGAACTTCACCCACTCGAAGAATTCCCCCGGGTCCATGCCCTGCAGCTTCTGCGGCGTCACCTCGCGGATCTCGAGCCAGGTGGCGTTGGTCGTCTCCCACATCTCGGCGGTCAGCGTGCCGCGCACCGCATGCGCGTTCTCGCGCGCGGCGCGCAGGCAGTTCCACACGCTGGACGGGTTGTCGCGGTCGAGGACGACGAATTCGATCACATCGTGCGCCGTGAGCGGCCGGCCGGTGCGCGTGAAGGCCTCCGACAGCTCACTGATGTCGAGGATGGCGGACCAGCCTTCGGTGTCGCCGCCGTTGGTACCGGGCAGCAGCGACATGCGATAGGACACGTCGAGCATGCGCACGGTGTTTTCGGCGCGCTCGGTGTAGCGCGCCATCCAGTAGAGATGATCAGCGGTTCGGCTCAGCATGGAAATTCTCCGTACGTGACGCGGCGCAGCGGGCGCTTCGAGCGTGCGTTGTTCAATTGACGACCCAGGTGTCCTTGGTTCCCCCGCCCTGCGAGGAATTGACCACCAGCGAGCCGGCCTTCATGGCAACGCGGGTGAGTCCGCCGGGCACCATGCGGATCTCCTTGCCGCCCGACAGCACGAAGGGGCGCAGGTCGATGTGGCGCGGCGCGACGCCGGCTTCTACGAAGGTCGGGCAGGTCGACAGCGCCAGCGTGGGCTGGGCGATGTATTTGTCCGGCGCGGCGAGGATGCGCAGGCGGAACTCCTCGATCTCGGCCTTGGTCGCCGCAGGCCCCACGAGCATGCCGTAGCCGCCCGCGCCATGGACCTCCTTGACCACCAGCTCGGGCAGATGGGCGAGCGTGTAAGCGAGATCCTCGGCGTCGCGCAGCATGTAGGTCGGCACGTTGTTCAGGATCGGCTCCTCGCCGAGGTAGAAGCGCACCATCTCGGGCACGTACGGATAGATCGACTTGTCGTCGGCCACCCCGGTGCCGACCGCGTTGGCCAGGGTCACGCGGCCGGCGCGGTAGGCCGACATCAGCCCGGGCACGCCGAGCATCGAGTCGGGCCGAAACACCTCGGGATCGAGGAAGTCGTCATCCAGGCGGCGATAGATCACATCCACCCGCTTCGGCCCCTGCGTGGTGCGCATCCACACCGTGTCGTCCTTGACGAACAGGTCCTGGCCCTCGACCAGCTCCACCCCCATCTGCTGCGCGAGAAAGCTGTGCTCGAAATAGGCGCTGTTGAAGGCGCCCGGGGTGAGCAGCACCGCGGTGGGGTCACGCACGCCAGCCGGCGCCACCGCGCGCAAGGTCTCGAGCAGCAGGTCGGGATAGTGTTCGACCGGGTGCACGTCGTAGCGCGAGAACAGGTCGGGGAAGAGCCGCATCATCATCTTGCGGTTCTCGAGCAGGTAGCTCACCCCCGACGGCACGCGCAGGTTGTCTTCGAGCACGTAGTACTCGCCCTTGCCGTCGGCGCCCTCGGCGCGCACCAGGTCGATGCCGGCGATCATCGCGTACAGGCCGCCGGGCACGTCCACGCCTTTCATCTCCGCACGGAACTGGGCATTGTTGAGCACCTGCGCGGCAGGGATGCGGCCGGCGCGCAGGATCTCCTGGCCGTGGTAGATATCGGCGAGAAAGGCGTTGAGGGCGCGCACCCGCTGGCGCAGACCGAGCTCGAGCGCAGCCCACTCGTCGCCCGGAATGATGCGCGGCAGCAGGTCGAAGGGGATCAGGCGCTCCCTGCCACCCTCCTCGCCATAGACATTGAAGGTGATGCCGACGCGGTGAAAGGCGATGTCGGCCTCCTTGCGCTTACGCGTGATGCACTCTCGTTTCGTCTGCTCGAGCCAGTCGGCATAGGGCCGGTAGTGCGCACGCACCGTGCCATCGGCAGCATGCATTTCGTCGTAGGGCTTTGCAGCGGTCATGTTGTGGTCTGCGCTCATGGTTTAACTCCCGTCCCGAACTCCACAGCAGAAAGCATGCCAAGCACCAAAGACACGTAGAAGCCTCACGGCGCGCGGGGACGAACAGGCCTGCACCGACCTGGTGCGCACCACGATGGTTTGCGATGCATCAATCTGGTGCATCGACAGTGCCGCTTTGCTCCTCATCCACCGGCATCACCGTCACCGCCACATCCACTGCATGGCCGCCCCCACCGAGGATCACGCCGCGCAGCGGGCACACGTCGCCATAGTCGCGCCCCCAGGCGAGCGTGATGTGGCCGGCCGCGGGCTGCATGTCATTGGTGGGATCGACGTCGACCCAGCCCAGCCCCGGGCACCACACCGCCACCCAGGCGTGCGAGGCATCGGCACCGATCAGCCGTGGCTGCCCGGGCGGCGGTTCGGTGAGCAGGTAGCCCGACACATAACGCGCCGCCAGGCCGAGCGCGCGCAGACAGGCGATCATCAGGTGCGAGAAGTCCTGGCACACCCCGCTGCGCGCGGCGAAGACCTCGGCCACCGGGGTGGCGACGCTGGTCGCCTCGGGATCGAAGCGGAAATCGGCATGGATCCGCGCCGACAGCGCGAGCAACGCCTCGATCAGCGCCCGACCGGGGGTGAAGCACTGCAGCGCGTAGTCGGCATAGGCCACCGCCTCGTCACCGAGCGCCACGAAGGGCGAGGCGAAGCGGTACTGGCCAGCGTCGCGCGCGTCGGCCTGCAGTGGCGCGTGACCGGAGAGCCCGTCGCGCAGATGGTCGCGCGCCGTCTCCCACGGCGGGCTCGCCGCAGGTTCGGGCCAGGTCGGCGACGCGACGCGGATGCGGCTGTGCGCATGTACGGCAAGCTCGGCGTGCGGCGCGTAGAGCGCAAAGGCAGTCACCGGATTGCCGAAGAAGTCGCTGCGCTCGCTGCGCTGCGCGGGCGCGGGGTCGATCTCCAGCCGGTGCGTAAGCGTGTGCTGGCCATCGAGTTCGCGCGGGCGCAGGTGGGCGACCTGCTGCGACAGCAGCACGGCGCTGTCGTAGCGGTAGGTGGTGTCGTGCACAACGTCGTAGAGCGCCATGGCCGTCAGTCACCTACAGCGACACGGTCGCCCGGCTGCGGGCGTCGAGGTGGGTGAAGTAGCGCTGGGCGAGCGCATCGGCAAGCTGGTTGCCGCAATGCCAGATGTCGGCCAGCACGGCCTGCAGCGGTTCGCAATGCCGATCACGCGCCACCGGGCGTCCACGCGGCTCGGACAATTCATGCACGAAGCAGTCGCACAGCGCCAGCGCATCCAGCGCCGCGAGCTGGCGCCGCAAGGAAGCCGCCAGCGCCTGACCGTCGGGCAGCAGTGCGACGTGCTCGGCGAGCGAGTCGAGCTGGTAGCGCAGCGCGCGCGGGTTGTCGCCGTCGAGCATCACCAGTTCGGCCACCGGCTGCGGCGCGAGGCCGCGGGCATGGCGACTGCGGTAGCGCAGCTCGGCATCGGTGACCGCGAGCAGCGCCTTCAGCCCGCCCGCGCACGGTGCCAGCAACAGCGCCGACAGCGCCGCGGCGAGAAACTGCAGGCGCTCGATACGGCGCCCGATCGACAGGAAGCGCCAACCGGCATCACGCGGCATGCTCTCGATGACGAAGCCCGACAGCGTGACCAGCGACAGCAGCGATTCGTCCAGGCGCTGCAGCGCGTCGCCGAGGCGGGGCGCGCCCTCGGGCGCAGCCGCGAACTCCGACAGCCGGTTGTAGATGCGCCAACTATCGGGTGACAGGCGGTCGCGCACCAGGGCCGCCAGGCGCAGCACCTGGCGCAGGCTGGCCACCACGCTGCCGTCCAGGGCGGGGTCGAACAGCGCCTGCGCCAGCGCTACCGGCGGCGCGGCGGGCACCGCGTCGGCAAGCTCATCCGGGGCCTCGGCCGGGAGCATGTTGCGCCGCCGGCACAGCGCAAGGAGCACCGCCGCGACGTTGCCGCTCTCGCCCGGCCCGCCCTCGCCGCCGCCGCCGGATTCGCCAAGCCGGCCCAGGGTCTCCCGGCCCAGGCGCGCAGCGGCATCGGCGCGCTCGCTGTAGCGACCGAGCCAGAAGAAGTTCTCGGCCACCCGGCTCGAAAGGCTGAGCTTGCCCAGGCCGCGCGCCGGCGGCGCGATCTGTCCGGGCACGATTCGCGGCAGCGGGCGCGGCCGGGCAGGGGAGCCGAGCACCCAGGCGTCCTTGCTACCGCCACCGTGCTGCATCGACACGATGCGCATGTCGGCCTCGGAGGCGACCCGGGTGAGGCCGCCCGGCAGCACCCGGAAGCCATCCGGGCCGGCCGCAGCGAACACGCGCAGACCGATGTTGCGTGCGACCAGCCCGCGCGGGCGGTCCTCATCCTGCAGGTGATCCGGGACGCGCTCGCCCGGTGCCTCGCCATTCACCGCCAGCACGGGTGCCTGCGACAGGTTCACCATCTCCTGGGCAACGAAATCGAAGGGCCGGGCGACGATCCGCGCCGCCAGCGCGTCCAGCTCGGCCGCCGGCAGATCGCGGCAGAACACCGGGCGCTCGCCGAGCGTGGGGTAGGCGGGCTTGACCACCAGTTCGCGCAGGTGCTTCAAGGTGTAGTCGCAAGCCGCCTTTTCGCCGCACCACCAGGTGGCCACCGACGGCATCTTCAGCTTCTGCCCGAGCAGGTGCTCGCACAGGCGCGGCAGATAGCCGAGTAGCGCGCCGGTCTCGAGGATGCCGCTACCGAGCGCGTTGGCCACCGCCACCGTACCCGCACGCACCGCCGCCACCAGCCCGGCGACGCCGAGCGCCGAGTCGTCGCGCAGCTCGAGCGGATCACACCAGATGTCGTCCACCCGGCGCAGGATCACATGCACCCGCCGCAGGCCGTCGAGCGTGCGCAGCCAGACCTTCTCGTCACGCACCGTGAGGTCCTGCCCCTCGACAAGCGGGAAACCGAGCTCGCGGGCGAGGAAGGCGTGCTCGAAGTAGGTCTCGTTGTACGGGCCGGGCGTCAGCACGACGATCAACGGGTCGTCCGCTGCAGCATCGGCCGGCGCGAGTTCGGCGAGGCTGTCGCGGAAGCCCTCGAAAAAGGGCACCAGCGGCTCCACACCGGCGGCGCGGTAGAGCTCGGGGAGCACGCGCGCCACCACGCTGCGGTTTTCCAGCGCATAGCCCGCGCCCGACGGCGCCTGGGTGCGGTCGGCCACCACCCACCAGCGCCCGTCCGGCGAGCGCGCCAGGTCCACCGCATAGAGGTGCAGGAACAGCCCGCGCGGCGGCTTCGCGCCCACCAGCGGACGCAGGAAGCCGCTGTGGCCGTAGATCAGCGCAGGCGGGATCAGCCCTTGCTGGAGCAGGGTCTGCTCGCCGTAGAGGTCGGCGAGGATGCGGTTGAGCAAGGTCGCGCGCTGGCTCACCGCCGCTTCGATCTGCGCCCACTCCGCCGCCGGCAGAATGTAGGGCAGCAGGTCGAGCTCCCACGGCCGCTCGAAGCCGCGCGGGTCGGCATACACGTTGTAGGTGATGCCGTTCTCGTGGATCTGCCGGCGCAGTGCGGCACGGCGCGCCGCCAGTTCGCCCGGCGGCATCGCCTCGAGCGCGCGGTGGAACTCGCGCCAGTGCGGCCGCACCACGATCACGCTGCCGATGCGCTGGCAGAGCTCGTCGTAGCGGTCGGGGCGCGCGGCGTAGGCGGTGAGCAGTTCGGGCGGGCTGTGCGGCTGGACCTGCATGGTTTGTCAGCCTTGGCGACGCAGGTCGAGGGTGAAGGGGAAGTCGGCGTTGCGCTCGGCTGCTGCCGGCGCGATGCGACCAGGGGTGTGGCCGGTGGTGGTGAAGCGCGCCAGGCGGCGGCCTTCGGCCTCGTAGGGGTTGACCGGATAGGTCTCGTAGTTGCGCCCGCCCGGATGGGCGACGTGATACACGCAGCCGCCCATCGAGCGCTCCATCCAGCCGTCGACCAGGTCGAACATCAGCGGCGCATGCACGCCGATGGTCGGATGCAGGCAGGACGGCGGCTGCCAGGCGCGGTAGCGCACGCCGGCAACGAACTCGCCCACCGTGCCGGTCGGCTGCAGCGGCAGCGCGCGGCCGTTGCAGGCGAGTACATGACGGTCGTCGTTGAGCCCGGAGACCTTCACCTGCAGGCGCTCCACCGAGGAATCGACGTAGCGCACGGTACCGCCGGGCGCGCCCTCCTCGCCCATCACGTGCCAGGGCTCGAGCGCCATGCGCAGCTCGACGTGCACGCCGCGCGCAGCGAATTCGCCGAACCTGGGGAAGCGGAACTCGAAGTGCGGCGCGAACCAGTCGAACGCCACCGGGTAGCCGAACTCGCGCAGCTCGGTGACGACATCGCGAAAATCCTCCGCCAGCCAGTGCGGCAGCAGGAAGCGGTCGTGCAGCTCGGTGCCCCAGCGCCGTAGCCGACCCGGCGCGTAAGGCTGCTGCCAGAAGCGCGCGATCAGCGCGCGCAGCAGCAGTTGCTGAGCGAGGCTCATGCGCGCGTGCGGCGGCATCTCGAAGGCGCGCAGCTCGAGCAGGCCGAGCCGGCCGGTGGGGCCGTCCGGGCTGTACAGCTTGTCGATGCAGAACTCGGCGCGATGGGTGTTGCCGGTGGCGTCGATCAGCAGGTTGCGCAGCAGGCGGTCGATCAGCCACGGCGGCACCTGGGCGCCTGGCTCCGGCATCTGCTGGAAGGCGACCTCGAGTTCGTGCACCGAGTCGTGGCGCGCCTCGTCCACCCGCGGCGCCTGCGAGGTCGGGCCGATGAACATGCCCGAGAACAGGTAGGACAGGCTGGGATGGTTGTGCCAGTAGCTCACCAGGCTGCGCAGCAGGTCGGGCCGGCGCAGGAAGGGCGAATCGGCCGGGGTGGCGCCGCCGAGCACGAAGTGGTTGCCGCCGCCGGTGCCGGTGTGGCGGCCGTCGAGCATGAACTTCTCGGTCGACAGGCGCGACTGGTGGGCCTCGTCGTAGAGCGTGGTGGTGCGCTCGACGAGCTCGTTCCAGTTGGCCGCGGGATGCACGTTGACCTCGATCACGCCGGGGTCGGGGGTGATGCGGAAACTCGCCAGCCGGGGGTCCGACGGCGGCTCGTAGCCTTCGAGCACGACCGGGATCGCGAACTCCTCGGCCGTGGCCTCGATGGCGGCGACGACCTCGAGATAGTCCTCGAGCGCCACCGTCGGCGGCATGAAGAGGTAGAGCAAGCCGCCGCGCGGCTCGGCACACATCGCGCTGCGGGTGATCCAGGCGGCGGATTCGAAGGGCGCCGGGCGGCGCGTGGGGTCGATGCGCTCGTCGCGGGTCGCAAGCGCAGCCTCCGCGGCACCGGGCAGCGGAACGGCGGCCTCGCCCTGCGTGCCGCGCAAACCGGCGTGCTCGGCGCGGCCGGCCGTCCATCCGCCGCTGTGCGCCACGAAACCGAGGCCGCTGTCGGCGCCGACGGTGAGACCCGGGCCCGTGTCAGCACTGACGCCATCGGGGCGCACCTGCTGGCGTAGCTCGGCGTGGGCCGGCAAGGTGGGGAAGGCCTGGTTCGGGTCGGCGGGGTGAATCCACGGGTAGTCGCCTTTGTCCGCCCACGGCTGGGAATCCAGCGGCAGGCGGTAGCCGATCGGCGAGTCGCCGGGGATCAGGTACAGGCGCTCGCTGCGCAGGAACCACGACCCGCTCTGCCAGCGCATGGTCTGGTCCGCGCCATGCTTGCGCACGATCGGCAGCACATGGCCGATGACCGCCTTCAGCCCCTGCTCGAAGACCTTGGCCAGGCGCCCGCGCTCGAGTGCGTCATCGACGCGCGAATCGTGCGGGTCGACGTTGGCCGGCAGCCGGCGCTCGCGCCACAGGTAGTACCAGGCGTCCTCGAAGGCCGGCATCATCCACTGCGTGTCGACGCCCAGGCGCTCGCCGACGCGAGCGAGGAAGCGGCCGGCCATCGCCTCATCCACGGCGGTGCCCGAGAGTTCGCGCGCGAACAGGTCCGGATTGCGCCAGATCGGCTCGCCGTCGCGCCGCCAGTAGCAGTTCAGCGACCAGCGCGGCAACTGCTCGCCCGGGTACCACTTGCCCTGGCCGAAGTGCAGCAGCCCGTGCGGCGCATAGTGGTCCTTGAGGCGGAACATCAGGTTCTCGGCCAGCGTGCGCTTGCTCGGTTTGCTGGTGTCACGGTCCTGCGGATCGAGCGCGTCGCTGTTCCAGGCCGCGCCGTCGCGGTCGTCGAGCGACACGAAGGTCGGCTCGCCGCCCTGGGTCAGGCGCACGTCGTGGGCGGTGAGGTCGCCGTCGATGTGGTGGCCGAGGGCCTCGATCGCCGCCCATTGTTCATCGCTGTAGGGCTTGGTGACGCGCGGCGCCTCCCACTCGCGCTCGACCGTCATGTGGTGCTCGAATTCGCACTCGCACTCGTCACTGAAACCGGTGATCGGCGCAGCGGACGAGGGCTCGGGCGTGCACGCCACCGGGATGTGGCCCTCGCCGGCAAAGAGCCCGGAGGTGGGGTCGAGCCCGACCCAGCCCGCGCCGGGCAGATACACCTCGCACCAGGCGTGCAGGTCGGTGAAGTCCACCTCGGTACCGGAAGGGCCATCGAGCGACTTCACGTCGGGCGTGAGCTGGATCAGATAGCCCGACACGAAACGCGCCGCCAGCCCGAGGTGGCGCAGCAACTGCACCAGCAGCCAGGCCGAATCGCGGCACGAGCCGCTCGCCAGGGTCAGCGTCTCTTCCGGCGTCTGCACGCCCGGCTCCAGGCGCACCAGGTAGCCGATGTCGTGCTGCAGGCGCTGGTTGAGCGCGACCAGGAAATCGACGCTGGCCGTGGGCTCGCGTGGGATGGATTCGAGGTAGTCGAGGAACTTCGGCCCCAGCGCCGGCGCCGGTGCCTTGGCGAGATAGGGCGCCAGGTCGACGCCCAGCGCCGCATCGTAGGCAAAGGGAATCTTCTCGGCCGCCGGCTCGAGGAAGAAGTCGAAGGGGTTGATGACCGACAGCTCGGCCACCAGGTCGACCTCGATGCGCAGCTCGGTGGTCTTGTCCGGGAACATCAGCCGCGCGAGGTAATTGGCCTGCGGGTCCTGCTGCCAGTTGATGAAGTGGCCGGCGGGCTCGACCTTGAGCGCATAGGCCAGGATCGGCGTGCGGCAGTGCGGCGCCGGGCGCAGGCGCACGACCTGCGGCGACAGACTCACCGGGCGGTCGTAGCGGTAATGCGTGACGTGGTTCAGCTTGACGTGGATGGACACAGGGGCCTCGCAGGCGGCGTATTGGGCAACGCGCTACTCCAGCAAGAAGCGTGCTACCGGCAAAGGCTACGCCCATCGGCGCGAATCGCAGGCGCTGCGCGCATCCGCGCGCCGGTTGGCCGCGCGCACGACGCACCATTTGCGCAAGCCGCGCACCAGCATGGTGCAACGGCCCATGCGGGGTGATCGCCCTTGCCCAAGCTGGCACAATGCCCCTCATGCCTGCCCGGCCCGCCCACTCGCTCGCCCGCCCTCTCGCTCTCGCCTACGCCCTGCTCGTCGCCTATGCCTGCCTGCATCCGCTGACCGGCTGGCGCGACAGCGGGCTGCCGCCCTTCGACTGGCTGTGGGCGCCGTGGCCAAAGTACTTCATCCTCGAAGACTTCATCTTCAACATCGTCGGCTACCTGCCGCTCGGCCTGCTGTTCGCCGCCGCGCTGCCCGCGAACCTGGCGTTCGCGCGCAAGGTGATGACGGCCACGCTGCTCGCCGGCCTGCTCAGCCTGGGGCTGGAGGCGACGCAGAACTTCCTGCCCGCCCGCATCGCCAGCAACCTGGACCTCGGCGGCAACATTGCCGGTGCGCTCATCGGCGCGCTCTTCGGCGCGCGCTGGGGGGCGGCCGTGTTCGGCCCCCAGGGACGCCTTCACCGCTGGCGCACCGGCTACGTGATCCCCGGGCGCACCGGCGAGGTCGGCCTGCTGCTGCTGGTGCTGTGGCTGCTCGGCCAGCTCAGCGCCACCGATCTGCTGTTTTCCAGCGGCGACATCCGCAGCCTGCTCGACATCCCGACGCCGCTGCCCTTCCGCGCCGAGCGCTTCATCGCCTTCGACACCGCGCTGACCGCGAGCGCGCTGGTGGCGGTGGGCCTGTTCACGCGCTGCATGACGCGCGGCGCCAATCCGTTGCCGGTGGTGCTCGTGCTCGTGCTCGGGGTCGGTGCCAAGGCGCTGGCGACGTGGGCCTTCTTCAGCCCCGCCGCGCCGCTGGCCTGGCTCACGCCGGGCGCCGGGCGCGGCCTGCTCATCGGTAGTGCGGTGCTGCTGCCCTGCCTGCTGTTGCCGCGCCTGGCCCAGCACGCCATCGCCGGCACCAGCCTGCTGCTGGCCACCGCGCTGGTGAACCTGATCCCCGAGAACCCCTACCTGCCCTATGAGCGTCAGCTCGCCGGCTTCAGCAACGTGCTCAACTTCCACGGCCTCACCGGGCTGGTCGACAGCCTGTGGCCCTACGTGGCGCTCGCCTACCTGTCGGCGCTCGGCCTGTGGCGCGGCGAGCACCTCGGCGGCCCGCCCGCGCGCGCCGAGCGCCGCCTATAATCCGGGCATCTCCGCACCCCGGCGCCGCATGTCGATGGCGGCGCTGCACCATCCACCCGAGAGACCGCATGAGCTACTTCAAACATCACGTCTTCTTCTGCTGCAACCAGCGCGCGGCGGGCGAGTCCTGCTGCAACGACCACCAGGCGAGCGCGCTACAGACCTACGCCAAGGAACGCACCGCCGCGCTCGGCCTCAAGGGCAAGGGCAGCGTGCGCGTCAACAAGGCCGGCTGCCTCGGGCGCTGCGACGACGGCCCGGTGATCGTGGTCTATCCCGACAACGTCTGGTACACCTACGTCGACAAGGACGACATCGACGAGATCATCGACAGCCATCTGGTGCACGACCGCATCGTCGAGCGCCTGCGCCTGCCGGAGGACGCCCAATGACCCGCCCGCTGCCCACCGAATCCGCCCTGCTGCGCGGCCATGCCGGCAACATCGAGGCGCTGATCGATGCGCCCGCGACGGTCAAGGGCATTGCGCTGGTCTGCCACCCGCACCCGCTCTTCGGCGGCGCCAACACCAACAAGGTCGCGCACACGCTGGCGCGCGCTTACCGTGACCTCGGCTTCGCGGTGATCCGCCCCAACTTTCGCGGCGTGGGCCAGAGCGAGGGCGAGCACGACCACGGTGAAGGCGAGACCGAGGACATGCTGTCGGTGATCAGTTGGGCGGAGTCGCGCTGGGGCGCGCTGCCGCTGGCGCTCGGCGGCTTCTCCTTCGGCGGCTACGTGCAGGTGCGCGTGGCCAACCGCCTTGCCGAGGGCATCGCGCCGCCGCGCCAGCTCGTGCTGGTCGGCATGGCCGCGGGCGACACCACCGGCAGCGGGCGCAGCTACGACACGCCGGCGCTGCCGAAGAACATCCCGGCGCTCGTCATCCACGGCGAGAACGACGACACCGTGGCGCTCGCCAACGTGCTCGACTGGGCGCGCCCGCAGGAGCAGCCGATCATCGTGATCCCCGGCGCCGACCACTTCTTCCACGGCAAGCTGCACCTGATCCGCGACCTGATCGCACGCAACGTCGATCCGGCGTAAGGGACTTCCCTATTCCGCGCCGTACAAGCGCCAAGTGTTGCGCCCCGCCTCCTTTGCGCGGTACATCGCCGCATCGGCGTGGCGCAGCAGGGTGTCGGGGTCGGCGGAGTCGTCCGGGAACACCGTCAGCCCGATGCTCGCACTGACCTGGACCTCGCGCCCGCCGAGCGCAATCGGCTGCGCCACAGCATGCAGCACGCGATCGAGCACCTGTCCGGCCTCTTCGACATCGACCAGGTTTACCAGCAGCAGCACGAACTCGTCGCCGCCCAGGCGGGCGACCGTGTCACCACCGCGCAGACAGTGCCCGAGCCGCTCCGCGACCGTGCGCAGCACGCGGTCACCGGCCTCGTGGCCGAGGCTGTCGTTGATCGGCTTGAAGTCGTCCAGATCGACCAGTGCCACCCCGAGCCTGTGGCGGCCGCGCGCGGCCTGGGCGTGCGCCTGGCCAATCCGGTCGCGCAGCAGGCGACGGTTGGGCAGGCCGGTGAGCGGGTCGTGGTGGGCGATCTCGTCGAGTTCGGCCTCGTGCGCCTTGAGGTCGCTGATGTCGGTGAACACCTGGATGTAATGGGTGATCTTCCCCGCGTCGTCACGCAGGGCGGCAATCGAGGCCTGCTGGGCAAACTCGGTGCCGCACTTGCCGCGCGTCCACATCTCGCCGCGCCACAGACCATCCTCGCGCAAGGCCTGCCACACCGCCGCGTGGAAGTCCGCCCCGTGCCGCGCCGATGACAGGAAGGCGGACGTGCGCCCCATGACCTCGGCGCGTTCGAAGCCGGTGATACGGGTGAAGGCCGGGTTGACGTCGATGATGCGGTTCTCCGCGTCGGTGATGACGATGCCCTCGAGGCAGACCGCGAATACGCTCGCCGACAGGCGCAACTGCTCGGCCGCGAGCAGGCGCTCGGTGTAGTCGCGGGCGATTCCGACCACGCCGAGCAACTGTCCTTCGGCGTTGTAGATCGGCGCCTTCACCGTCTCGAGAAACACGCGCCGACCGTCGTCGGCCAAGCTCACCCATTCCTCGTTGCGCACCGGCTGGCCGGCGGCGATCGCGCGTCGGTCATGCAGGCGCAGATGGTCGGCGAAGTCGGCCGCCAGGAGCTCGTGATCGGTCTTGCCGAGGACCTCCGCCTCCGGACGGCCGAAGACACGCTCGAGTGACGGATTGCACAGCAGGTAGCGCCCCTCGACGTCCTTCATCCACACCATATCGGGCAGGGTCTCGACCAGGGTGCGCAGGAGGCTGCGCTTGTACGCGAGCGCATCGAGCATGGCGTTGAAGCCGCGTGCCACCGCCCCGACTTCGTCCCTGCGCCCGTCGTCGGGCACACGCAGCTCGTGCTGACCCTCACGCACGGCATCGGCAGCAGCACGGATCTTCTGCAGGCGGGCGGTGATCGCGCGCGCCATCAGCAGCGCCAGCAGCGTCCCGACCGCGATGGCCAACAGGGTGTAGAACATGCCGTCGCGCAAGATCGCCGCAGCCATGCCGGCATGCTCGCCCTGCCCCACGCCGACCCGTGCCCAGCCCACCACGCGGCCTGCCGCGACCACCGGCGCGACCACGTCGGCCAGCTTCGGGCTGGCACCGAGTACCACCGCCCGTGGTTCAGGCCGCTCGAGCAGCGTCCCCATGTCGACAACGTGCTGCCCCACCCGCCCCGGCTCGGTGTGCGCGAGCACCTCGCCACGGCCGTCGGTCAGCATCATGTATTCGACGCCGTTCTCACCGTCGATCCGGGTGAGCTCGGCGAGACCGGCCAGGTCGCGCGTCAGCACCCAGGCGCGCGCGGACAAGGCCAGCGTGCGCGCCAGGCTGCGCGCCTCGTCCACCTGCCGCGCCTGCAGCACGTCCTGCTGGCGCATCACCAGGTCGAACACGAACACGCTCATCATCACCGCGTGCACCAGGGCAACACCGACCGTAAGTTGGCGGCGGACGGTGCCGAACAGCCATTCATGCAGCTTCATGGCAGGTCTCCCACCTTCGCCCTGTAATCGTCGAGAAAGCGCTCCATGGCGTCGCGGTAGCGCGCACCGTCGGCGGGGTTGAAGCGCGCGATCTCCAGGTGCTCCAGAAGCGCACGGCCGGCATCCTGCGTCGCCATGTCGAGCAGCACTTTCCGCACGCTGGCAACGAACACGGGCGACAGGTCGTCGCGCGCCATCACCGCGTTGTTGATCAGCGGATCCGTCTCCCACACCACCACCAGTTCGGCGGCCTCGGTCGGGTGGGTGCGCTGGAACGCGCGCCACGGCAGCGGCCAGGTCACCCCCAGCGCGCACTCGCCGCGGTGCGCACTGAGAATGGCGGACTCCTGCGAGCCGACGTAGACGCTCTGCGTCTCGGCCCGCACATCCAGCCCCTGCTGCGCCAGCCAGAGCTGGGGCAGCATCGCCGCGGCCAATGCGGTGGGCGCCGGATAGCACAGCACCTGCCCGCGCAGCTCGGCGGGCGTCGCCGGCACACGGTCGCGGCGTGCGATGAAGAGGCCGCGAAAGTCGGCGCTGTCGCCCGCCTCCGCAATCACGCGATAGCCATGATCCAGCGCCCGCAAGGCCTGGTACGGATTGGGCAGCAGCAAGTGCGGCGCGCGCCCGACGACCTTGTCCTCGAAATGCGCGTAGTCGTTCGAGGCCTCGATGCCGATGTGCGCGGTCTCGAGCCGGGCACTGAGGTAATCGGCGAGTTCGCCGTAGCGCTGCAGCAGCTTGGTCGGGTTGTGCAGCGGATGCACCGCCAGCCGATATGACGCGGCGCCCGACCCGTCCCCTGGCGCCGTCTGGTAAACCGGCCCCACGGTCTGTTCATGGCGCCCACAGCCCGCAAGCAGGCCGAGCGGCCACGCCGCAGCCGCCCCCAGAAAACGGCGACGCGTGAAGGGGAGAATGCATATCGACGCCATGATTGCATTGTATGGATATCGGCATCGGCGCCGATACGGCAAATACAGCGCGGCGTATCGTGTGTCACGCCACGACAATCGGCCGGTTCAGGTGCCGGCCCTGCGCGCTCAAGGGCCCGCCCGGCGGCCGCGACAGCCTCCCCGGTTTCCCTAATTTCGCCGGCATGGCGCGTGGCGTATCGTGCTTCAAACCCAACGGGAGACACGACCGCCATGAAACTGCTCGCCTCGCTCACCAGCCCCTACGCCCGCAAGATCCGCATCATCCTCGCCGAGAAGGCGTTGCCTTTCGAGCTCGTGGTCGACTCGCCCTGGGAGGCCAACACCCGCATCCCCGAGGTAAACCCGCTCGGCAAGGTACCGGTGCTGGTGGCCGACAACGGCGAGACCTTCTTCGACTCCCCGGTCATCGCCGGCTACCTCGACACCCTGGGCGCCGCGCCCGCGCTGCTGCCTGCCGATGCCCTCGATGCGGTGCGCGTGCGCCAGACCGAGGCGCTCGCCGACGGCGTCACCGAAGCCGCCGTCACCGCCTTGCTCGAATCCCGCCGCCCCGACGGCGAACGCAGCGCGCGCGAGATCGCCCGCCAGCGCGACAAGATCGACCGCGGCCTCGCCGAACTCGAACGCCGCCTCGACGACCGCCACTGGTTCAACGGCGGCGCGATGATGCTCGGCGACATCGCCGTGGGCGTGGCGCTCGGCTACCTCGATTTGCGCTTCCCCGATCTGGACTGGCGCGGGCGGCATCCGGGGCTGGTGCCGTTTGCGGAGCGGGTGTTCGCGCGCGAGAGCTTCGTGGGCACGCGGCCGCCGGCGGGGTGAGGGGCCTTGTCCAATCTCACACCCACGACCATAATGATCATATCAATCAGCAGGAACCGCACGATGATCACGCAAACCAGCGCAGTGACATTTCGCCAGAACCTCGGCGAGATGCTCAACCAGGTGCAGTACCGCCACGACAGCGTGGTGATCAACAAGGACGGCAAGCCGGTCGCCGCGCTTGTCGATGCGCGCTTGTTCGAGCGCATCCGCCGCATGCAGGGGCGCTTTGACGCACTTTGCCAGCGCATCGAGGCTGGATATGACGGCGTCCCTGAAGAAGCCGGCATCGCCGAGATCGAGGCCGCGATCGCCACCGAGCGGCGCGAACGCAAGCAGCGGACTGCAGGCTGAGCGTGCCGTCCGCCCTGCGTGTCGTCCTGGACACCAACGTCCTGTTGTCCGGCCTGGCCTACCCCGGGAGCTTGCCCGGCCGGATCGTCGCCGCCTGGCGGCACGGTTCGGTCGAAGTGGTTTTATCGACCTTCATCCTCGAAGAACTGTGCCGCGTTCTGCCACGGCTATCCGCCCGCCACGGCTTGTCGAGCCGCGAAATCGACGATCTTGTGGACATCCTGTCGATCCAGGCCGAGCTCGTCGAACCGGAGCCGATCACGGACGAAGCCTTGCGCGACGATAACGACCTGCCCGTACTCGGCACCCTGCTGGCGGGCATGCGCACGGGAAACCTCGACTACCTGATCACCGGCGATAAGGATCTACTCGCCCTGGCCGGCACCTACCCCATCCTCACGCCGGCGGAGTTCTGGAGACGTCACGGGGGGATCTAGCGCCCGCGATGGCGCGAGCAGATGAGAGCCCCCTGGCTCCCAACGGCACCCCTGGCGTGACACCCTCACCCGTCCCAACTGCACTCCAGTTGGTCACATAGTCACAAAGGCGCCGCCATGCGTACGCTCACCCTTGCCGAAGCCAAGTCCCACCTGTCCGCCGTTGTCGATCAGGTCATCGCCGGCGAGGAGATCGTCATCACCCGCCGCGGCCGGCCCGTCGCCCGCATCATCGCCGAGCGCGCGCAGCCGGCGGCCGACGCCGCGTCCATCGCCACAGAGGTGCGCGACTTCGTGCTCGCCCAGGCGCCGCAGCTGCGCACGGCAGCGGAAGTCGTACGCGAAGCGCGGGACGGAGCGCGCTACTGATGGCGCTGTATGCGGACACCTGCATCCTCCTGCCCCTGTTCTTTCGCGACGCCAGCACCGAGGCGGCGCTCGCGTGGCTCGAAGCCAACGGCAGCAAAACGATCCTGCACCGCGAACTACGTGCGGGCGATGCGCTGCATTTCGCCGTTTGCACCCGCTTGAGCGCAACACTCTGCACGGCGGACGGCACGCTTGCGCGGGCGGCAGACAATGTCGGGTTGACCGTGCAGCGGGTGGCGTGAGGAAGCAAAAGACCAGACGCCCAGGCCGACGATCAGCCCGTTGCCGTGCTCAACCACAACCGGCCCGAGGCCCATCTGCTCTCGGCCGCACACTACGAACGCCTGCTCACCCACCTCGAAGACCTCGAAGACGCCGCCCGCGTGCGCGAACGCAGCGAAGGCCCGTTCGTCGAGGTGAGTCTTGACGACCTATAAGCTGCGCTTTCACACCCTGGCCCTCGCCGAATGGCAGAAGCTCGAGGCAGCGTGCGCGCGCAATTCAAGAAGAAGCTGGAGGAGCGCCTGCTCACACCCAGGGTGCCCTCCGCTGCGCTGTCGGGCATGCCGGATTGCTACAAGATCCAACTCCGCGCTGCAGGCTACCGGCTAGTGTATCGGGTCGACGGCGGCGAGGTCTGAGTGACGGTCATCTCGATCGGCCTGCGTGAAAGGCTCCAGGCCTACGCCCGAGCGCAAGCCCGCCTGGGCGACCCGCCTCGGGACTGACCGCCGGCTGAAAAGCCAGTGAGCAAATGAAAGACCTGGCCCTGGGATTTACTCACTCGCCCACATCGTCCCCGAGCGCACGCGACCGACCACCGCGCCACGGCCGCTTTGTCACATGTTGACAACTCGTTCAGGAGGGCTTGTCACATTTCGCCCCGGAATCGTGTCAAGTCGGCGGAACTACGTCACGGAAAACTCGGGTTACGGGGCTGGCACGGGGGTTGCTGATGGGTAGGCAAGCGGGTTTTACCGTGGTTTCCCATCAAGGAGAACTGAAATGAAAAAGATCCAACAAGGCTTCACGCTGATCGAGCTGATGATCGTTGTGGCGATTATTGGTATTTTGGCCGCCGTGGCGCTGCCGGCGTATCAGGATTACACAGCGCGGGCGCAGGCGAGTGAGGGATTTACCCTTTTGGGCGGTCTGAAAACTCCGCTCGTTGAAGCCATCTCCGATGCGGGAGAGGATGGGTGCGCCGACACCGAAGCATGGTTTACCAGTGCGGTTACGACAGGCAAGTACGTTAGTGGCGTGACTCTCACATGGGCTGATCCCGCCTGCGAAATTGAGGCTACGTTTGTTACTACAGGCGCAAACCCCAAAGTGGTCTCGAAGACGATCAAAATGACTTATGATAGCAGCGATAGTTCTTGGGCTTGCGAAAGCACCCTCGATCCTGAGATTGCGCCTGCCGCATGCCGTTAAGCCGGACAGAAGTAGGAGAAATAGGGGACACACCCCAATTTCCCACCTGACCTAGCCTCACCCCAAAGCCCGCCGCGGTCACCTCCGGCGGGCTTTTCCTTGCTCCACGTCCTCTACGCCTGCTCGAAAAAGTCCTTGCTCGCCGGCACTTCCGGAGGTTTCGGCGGGCGCCCCGCCCTGCCCAGCGTGACGCGCCGGAAGATAGCAGGAAGATAGGGGTCAGGTCTTTCATTTACTCACCTAACCCCTCCTCGCCTCACCCCAAAGCCCACCGCGCTCCCGCCCGGCGGGCTTTCTCATTCTTGACGCAACCGCCGCCCATCTCGTCCCTCATACCACCGGCGAGCGCTTCTCCATCCTTTCCAGCGCTACACACAGCCGCGGCAACTCCTGATCCACCACCAGCCCGACCGCATCGACGTCGATCGCCAGGTAGTCATGCACCAGGATGTTCCTGAAGCCGGATATCGCACGCCAAGGCACGTCTGGTTCGCTTGCCTTGATCGCATCGGTCAAACGCTGACTCGACTCCGCCAGCGTTTGCAGATTGCGAACGACCGCATCCTGAATCAGCCGGAAGCGCGAAAACGGGCTTCGTTACCGCCGACGGATTAGCGGGACGGGGGTCAGGTCTTCGATCTACTTACCCCTCCCTGCTCTACCCCCAAGCCCGCCGCGGTCCCGCCCGGCATGCTATCGAACGCCACTCTCCAACACACGATCCGTCAGCATGCGAGCTTGAATCGACGTAATCGAACGATTACACTTGAGGCCTGTACACGATCTATCAACTCCCCGAATTCGACGCTTGGCTGTCTGGCATCAAGGACGGCATGACACGCCGTCGTTTGGGGCGCCGACTGGAGAAGGCGCAGCGCGCAGCCTGGGCGACGTCAAGCCGGTGGGCGAGGGCGTGTGGGAGATGCGCGAATTTTTTGGGGCCGGGCTGGCGAATGTATTACGTGCAGCGCGGCGCGGTGCTGATCGTGATGCTGGGCGGTGGCGACAAGTCGACGCAGGCCGCCGATATTGCCAAGGCCATCGCGCTGGCCGGCACACTGGAGGACTGATCGATGACCCGCAAGATCAAGATTGCCGAGCTGCCCGAGTTCGACATGGCCGCGCACCTGCCCGACGAGCAGGCGATTGCCGAGTACCTGACCGTGGTCCTGGAAGAGAACGACCCTGCCGCGCTCGCCGATGCGCTGGGGACGGTAGCCCGCGCCCGCGGCATGACCGAGATCGCAAAGGCGTCGGGCATGACCCGCGAAGCGTTGTACAAGGCCCTGCGCGCCGATGCACACCCGCGCTTCGAGACGATCAGCCGGGTGTGTGCCGCACTGGGAGTCAAGCTGGTTGCGCAGGTGGCGCATACGACCTGACACTCCAGGGGGTAGCCGTGGGCGTCATACCGAATCGCGCGGCTGTAGCCACAGCCCGCCCGCGGCATTGACTTGCCGCTGCCAACACGCGCACTGTCTCCGTGCCCACCGGGAGCGCACGCGAAACCGCTGGCCAGCAGCACAACAAAACCCACAGGAGACAAGACCATGACCGACAAACCCAGCCCCCACATCGCGCAGAAATCGCCCTACGCCGTCGAAGTCGAGGCGGGGAAGAAATACTTCTGGTGTGCCTGTGGCCACAGCAAGAACCAACCCTTCTGTGATGGTTCGCACAAGGGCAGCGGCTTCAACCCGGTCCCCTTCACCGCCGAAAAGACCGGCACGGTGTTCCTGTGCGGCTGCAAACACACGGCCAACGCGCCTTATTGCGACGGGACACACACGAAGCTGTGACGCGGTTCAAGGCGGGAACGTCGCATAACCGAGCGGACAATTTTCATTTGCTACAAAACCGGGCATTTCTATTTATTGCCAGCATGTCGGCGTCCATGGTCGGATTGAATCCATGTGGTCAGACGCGATCGAACTGCGCCGAACCCTGCCGCAGCCCCGGCCCGGCACCTTTGCCCGGCAGCAGCGGTCCATGACGGGTCAGCCACGCCGGAGCCCTGCCCATGAGACGCCTGCTCGTTTGCCTGTTCCTGCTCTTCCCCCTGTCTGCCGCCGCCCAGGCCCAGGCCGATGAGGCCGCGCTGTGGGCGGCGCTGCGCGACGGCGGACATGTTGCGCTGATCCGCCACGCGCTGGCGCCGGGTACCGGGGACCCGCCCGGGTTCCGCGTCGACGACTGCCGCACGCAGCGCAATCTGTCGCCTGCCGGCCGGGCGCAGGCGCGTGCGATCGGTGAGCGTTTTCGCGCCAACGGCATCGACACGGCGACGGTGTTCTCGAGCCAGTGGTGTCGCTGCCTGGACACGGCGCGCGAGCTGGCGCTGGGCGAGGTCACGCCCAGTGCCGGGCTCAACTCCTTCTTTGCCGGACGCGGCGACGAGGCGCAGCACACCCGCGCCGCCCGCGCGCTGATCGCCGAACAGGCGCGCGGCCAACAGCCGCTGGTGCTGGTGACGCACCAGGTGAACATCACCGCGCTGTCGGGCGTGTTCCCGGCGGCGGGCGAGATCATCGTGATGCGCGTTGACGGGGACGCGCTGAGCCTGGCCGGACGGATCGGGACAGCGCCCTGATTCGCGTGTGACTCGCCACACGCGCTTGATCCTGCACAGATCGGCGACGGGGGCTTTCTGGGACAATACCGGCCGTCGACCGCCGCCTGCCCATTTGCCCATGTCTGCAACCGCCCCCACCCGCCCCGACGACTCGCGCGCGCTGCTGGTCTTTACCAACATGCCGGATCACGACAGCGCCACTGCGCTGGCCGCGGCGCTGGTCGAGGCGCGGCTGGTGGCGTGCGTGAATGTGCTGGCGGCCTGCACTTCGGTGTACCGCTGGCAAGGCGTGGTCGAGACCGCGAGCGAGGTGCCGGTGCTGATGAAGACCACGCTCGCGCGCTACGCCGCGCTGGAAGCCGCGATCCGCGCGCGCCATCCGTACGAACTTCCCGAAATCGTGGCGGTCCCTGTTGAGCGCGGCTTGCCGGCCTACCTAGACTGGGTTGCTGCCGAAACAGGGGGCTGAACCCGCTCCGCGCGGGTCAATCGAGCCGGACCGCATTGATTCCACGCCATTGATTCCGCAGCCCGCCCGGCCCGCCCACCCTCCCCTACATTTCCCTGCGCCGAGTACCGATGCCCCTTCCGATGCTGCCCTCCTTCACCCTGCACCGCCTGCTGTGGCTGTTCGCCCTGCTGGCGAGCCTGCTTGCGCTGGCGCCCGCGGCCCACGCCAACCCGATCGCGCCCGAGAAAGCCTTCGCGATGCGCGCGCAGGCGCTCGATGCTCAGACCGTCGAGGTGGTGTTCGAGGTCGCCAAGGACTACTACCTCTACGGCGACAAGTTCCGCTTCGAGGCGGAACCTGCGAGCGTCACCTTCGGCACGCCCGAGAAGCCCCTTGGCAAGAAGCACAAGGACGCCTTTTTCGGCGAGGTGGAAACCCACCGCAACGAGCTGCGCATCCTGGTGCCGGTGCAGGCGCCCGAGGGCGTCACGCGCTTCGAGCTGTTCGCCACCGTGCAGGGCTGCTGGGATGGCGGCATCTGCTATCCGCCGACCACGCAGCAGGCGTCGATCGACCTCACTGCGCCGCCGAAGAAATCCGGCGGCAGCTTCCTCGACAGCGTGCTCGGCGGCGGATCGGGCGCATCCAGTGCCGCTTCGGGCGCCGCTTCGGCCCCCGCCCAAGGCGCCGACACGGTCGGATCACAGGCGGCCAGCGCCGTCTCCAGCGACGAGACCGGCGACATCGCACGCCTGCTGACCGGCGCCAGCGTGCCGCTGATCCTGCTCAGCTTCTTCGGTTTCGGCCTGCTGCTCGCGTTCACGCCGTGCACCTTCCCGATGATCCCGATCCTGTCGGGCATCATCGTCGGCCAGGGCCACAAGGTGTCGCACATGCGCGCCTTCGTGCTGTCGCTGGCCTACGTTCTGGGCATGGCGGTGACTTATGCGCTCGCCGGCGTCGCCGCCGGCGTGTCGGGCACGATGCTCTCGGCCGCGCTGCAGAACGTGTGGGTCCTGTCGGTGTTCGCGCTCGTCTTCGTGCTGCTGTCGCTGTCGATGTTCGGCTTCTACGAGCTGCAACTGCCTACCGCACTGCAGAGCAAGCTGGCCAACACCGCCAGCCACGAAAAGGGCGGCAGCCTGGGCGGGGTGGCGGTGATGGGCGTGCTCTCGGCGCTGATCGTCGGCCCCTGCGTGGCGGCGCCCTTGGCCGGCGCCCTGCTCTACATCGCCCAGACCGGCGACGCGGTGCTCGGCGGCTGGGCGCTGTTCGTGATGGCGTTGGGCATGGGCGCTCCGCTGCTGGCGGTGGGCGTGGCCTCGCGCAGCCTGCTGCCCAAGGTCGGGCCGTGGATGGAAGGGGTGAAGAAGGCCTTCGGCGTGATGCTGCTGGCGGTCGCGCTGTGGATGATCACGCCGGTGATCCCGCCCATGGCGGTGATGCTGGGCTGGGCCGCGCTGCTGCTGTTCTCGGCGATCTTCCTGCACGCGATCGACCCGCTGCCGCCGCAGGCCAAGGGCTGGCAGCGCTTCTGGAAAGGCGTGGGCGTGGTGCTGCTGCTGGCCGGCGCGGCGATCCTGGTCGGCGCGCTCGCCGGCTCGCGCGACCCGCTGCAGCCGCTGTCGGTGCTGCGCGCCCAGGCCGGGGCGGCGGTGAATGTGCCGCAGTTCGAGAAGGTGAATTCCATCGCCGAACTCGACGCCCGCCTCGCACAAACCGACCGCCCGGTGATGCTCGACTTCTATGCCGACTGGTGCGTGTCGTGCAAGGAGATGGAGCGCTTCACCTTCAGCGACACGCGCGTGGCCGAGCGCATGGGGCAGATGCTGCTGCTCAAGGCCGACGTCACCGCCAACAACGACGAGCACAAGGCGCTGCTCAAGCGCTTCGGCCTGTTCGGGCCGCCGGGGATCATCTTCTTCGACGGCGAGGGCAAGGAGCGCGAGGGCATGCGCGTGGTGGGCTTCATGAAGGCGGAACCGTTTGCCACGGTGCTGGATCGGGCGCTGTAAGCGAGTCCGGGGTTTTTCCCCTACAATCCCGCCTTTCCCCTTACGGTTCAAACCCTTCATGTTCTCCGGCATCGTCGCGGCCGTCGGCCGCATCGAACATATCGAGCCGCTCGTAGACGGCATCCGCCTCACCGTCGATACCAACGGCCTGGACCTGGCCGACGTCATCGTCGGCGACAGCATCGCGCACAGCGGCGTGTGCCTGACCGTGGTCGAGATGAACGGCCCGCTGCTCAAGTACGACGTCTCGCGCGAGACGCTGAACTGCACGATCGGCCTGGATGCGGTGGGCAACGAGGTGAATCTGGAGAAGGCGCTGCGCCTGGCGGACCGCCTCGGCGGCCACCTGGTCACCGGGCACGTGGACGGCGTCGGCGAGGTGGTGAAGTTCGCGCCCATCGGCGAGAGCCACGAGCTGGTGATCCGCGCCCCCGCGGCGATCGCCGGCTACATCGCGAAGAAGGGTTCGATCACCGTCAATGGCGTGAGCCTGACGGTGAACCGGGTGGAGGGCCGCGACTTCTGGATCAACCTGATCCCGCACACGGTGGCGATGACCAACCTCAAGCATCTGCAGGCCGGCAGCAAGGTCAATCTGGAGATCGACCTCATCGCGCGCTACGTCGAGCGCATGCTCGAATGGAAGAAGGAAGAGGCCGCACAGGCCTGAACGCCGGCGCGGATCGGGCCGCGAACCGGGGCGCGGATGAGCACATCGAGCTCCGTCGCAGGACACGCTCCGCACGCCGCAACACACGAAACAAAGGACACAGCATGAGCGCACTCGCGCCGATTACCGAGATCATCGCCGACATCAAGGCCGGCAAGATGGTCATCCTGGTGGACGAAGAAGACCGCGAGAACGAGGGCGACCTCGTGATGGCGGCCGAATTCGTCACCCCCGACGCCATCAACTTCATGGCCAAGCACGGCCGCGGCCTGATCTGCCTGACGCTCACCGACGAGCGCTGCCGCCAGCTCGGCCTGCAGCAGATGGTGCGCGACAACCGCACTCCGCACGGCACCGCCTTCACCGTGTCGATCGAGGCCGCCACCGGCGTCACCACCGGCATCTCGGCGCATGACCGCGCACGCACCGTGCAGGTGGCCGTGGGCCGCCACGCCAGGCCGGACGACATCGTCACCCCGGGCCACATCTTCCCGCTCACCGCGCAGAAGGGCGGCGTGCTGATCCGCGCCGGCCACACCGAAGCCGGCTGCGACCTCGCCCAGCTCGCCGGGCTGGAACCGGCCGCGGTGATCTGCGAGATCCTCAAGGACGACGGCACCATGGCCCGCCTGCCCGACCTCGTCGAGTTCGGCAAGGAACACGGCCTCAGGATCGGCGCCATCCGCGACCTGATCGAATACCGCGCCGCCACCGAGCACCTGATCGAGAAGGTCAGCGAGAAAGCGGTCGACACCGCCCACGGCCGCTTCACCCTGTCGGCCTTCGAGGACAAGACCTCGGGCGACGTGCATTTCGCCCTGTCGCGCGGCGACATCACACCCGAGCGCGAGACCCTGGTGCGGGTGCATGAGCCGATCTCGGTGGTCGACTTCCTCGACCCCACGAGCAACCGCCACAGCTTCCCGGTGAACGATTCGCTCGCCACCCTCGCTGCGGCCGAGGCCGGCGTGATGGTGCTGCTCTACCGCCCGATGTCGGGCCGCGAGCTGCTCGCCAGCCTCAACGGTACACAGGATCGCCCGGTGAAGTGGGACGCGCGCCTGTTCGGCGTCGGCGCCCAGATCCTGCGCTCGCTCAAGGTCGGCAAGATGCGCCTGCTCGCCAGCCCGCGCAAGATCCCGAGCATGACCGGCTTCGGGCTCGAGATCACCGGCTTCGTCGACAAGAACTGACCGCATCAAAGAGAACCGCATGCAACGCAATCAACCCGAAAACGCCCGCCAGGGCGCCCGCTACGACGGCATCGAAGAGACCGACCCCAACTTCAATGGCGCCGGCGTGCGCGTGGGCATCGTCATGGCGCGCTTCAACCTCGACATCTGCGAGGGCCTGCTGTCGGCGTGCACCGACGAACTCCTGCAACTGGGCGTGGCACGCAGCGACATCCGCATCGTCACCGTACCCGGCGCGCTCGAGATCCCGCTGGTGCTGCAGACCATGGCCAGAAGCGCAAATTACGACGCACTGGTGGCGCTCGGCGCGGTGATCCGCGGCGAGACCTACCACTTCGAGCTGGTGTCGAACGAGATGGGCGCCGGCGTGACCCGCGTCGGCCTCGACACCGGCCTGCCGATCGCCAACGGCGTGCTGACGACCGAAAACGATGACCAGGCGATCGCACGCACGCGCGAGAAGGGCGCCGACTGTGCCCGCGCCGCGGTCGAGATGGCCAACCTGCTGAAGGCGGTGCGATGAGCGACATGGACAACACCAGCCCGGCCCCCGAGGGCACCGGCACCCCCAACCCGACCAGCAAGATGGCCCGCCGCCGCGCGCGCGAGCTCGCCCTGCAGGGCGTGTATCAGTGGCTGCTGTCGGCCAATACGATGACCACGGTGCAGCGCCACCTGGAATCCGAGACCGAGAACCTCGACAAGATCGATCGCGAACTCTTCGTCAGCCTGCTGCGCGGTGCGATCGGCGGCGCCGACGAGCTGCGCGGCCACTTCGAGCCGCTGCTGTCGCGCCCGGTGGCCGAGCTGTCGCCGATCGAGCACGCGATCCTGCTGCTCGGCGCCTACGAGCTGCGCCAGAACATCGAGACGCCCTACCGCGTGGTGATCAACGAGGCGATCGAGCTCGCCAAGGGTTACGGCGGCACCGACGGCCACAAGTTCGTCAATGGCGTGCTCGACAAGCTCGCCGCGCGCATCCGGCCAGAAGAGGTGGAAGCCGGGCGCCAGGCCCGCCGCTGATCACGGCAAGCTGAAGCGGGCACCGCAGCCTGTGGGATTGGCAGCCACTACGGTCGCCGCCCACGCATCACCACCTGCCCGCCGGCAAGGAGATGCAGGCCTGCGTCGGCTGCGATCGCAAAACCATCGATCCGTCCCGCGGCTTCGATGAAGCGGCGCTCCTCGTCCATCGCGCCCGGCTCGCACGCCATCTTCGTTGCCCCCAGCGGCGACAGGCGCAGGCCTTCGCCCGACAGCGCATAGCTGCCGAAATAGCGGTTGCACGCGGCGATGCCGGCGAGCCGGCCTTCGGGCGCGAAGTCGATGGTCGTCCGTGCCGGATCGGTCACCGCCTTGCCCTCGATCTCCACCACTTCCCACGCGCCGCCCTGAAGCAGCTCGGCCGGATCGCCGCCGCAGCCCTTCAATAACCGGTCCTGCCAGCGCACCTCCACGGTATTCGGATGCGGCATGGCGCTCATGCTGTCGGCGCAGTAGCGCTCGAACACCACTGCCGTCAGCGGCCCGCCGGCAGAGACGGCCTCGTAGCTGCGCATGCCGCCGCCATCGACGACGAGCGGACTGGGCGCGAACACGCGCGTGTCACCATTGTCCAGCAGCAGCGACAGCCCATCGGAGTGCACATCCAGCCGCCAGCCGGGCTCGTTGCCCACGGCGCGAAACAGCGGCCGCTCGCCCACCAGCCGGCATTCGGGCTGCGCCACGCCGGCCAGCTCCAGCATCGCCGCGTCGCCCTTGACCCAGATCGATGTGCGCTCGTCATCGACCGACACCAGCTTTGCGCCGGATGCAGTGCGCACCGGATGCAGGGTGTAGGTGCGCCCCGACACCTGCAGGGTCGAGAGTTCGCCGAAATGGCGCAGGGTGACGGTCTGCTCGCCGCAACGGAACTGCACCGGCGGCTGGGGGTCGAGCGCCAGCACGGCCGCGCTGCGGCCTGCCTCGTCGGCCTCGGCCGGCCGGGTTGCAGACGCGGCCGCCTGCGACTGCGCCGACGACGTGGCGGGCGAAGTCACCGTCGACCCCGTGCGATCGCCGAAAAGGTCGCCGAACAGCGAGCAGCCGCCCAGCACCACGACAAGCGGAAGAACAAAAAGCGAACGAAGCACCATGGAGTAAACTCTCCTCTGTATCGAATGACGGCGGGCGAGCCGGCCCGTCTACGCCGTGACCCAGGCCGTGACCCAGCCGCCGCCGGCAGCCGTGACGACAGTGGCGGCGACTCTAGCACGCCCTCCCGGACAGACCCGAATGCACGAAATGTCGCTCGCCGAGAATGTGCGCGAGATCATCCAAGACGCGGCCGGCGCACAGGGGTTCCGCCATGTGCGCCGGGTCGTGCTCGAGATCGGCGAACTGGCGGCGGTCGAGACCGAGGCGCTGCAGTTCTGCCTGGATGTCGTGCTCGAAGGCTCGGTCGCCGAGGGCGCGGCGCTGGAATTCGTCACCACGCCCGGCGCAGGCTGGTGCGCGAGCTGCGCGCAGACGGTGGCGCTGCACGAACGCTACGACCCCTGCCCGCACTGCGGCGCCTACGGGCTGGACGTGCGCGCCGGGGCGCAGATGCGGGTGAGCGCGCTAGAGGTCGATTGACGGCGCCACAACGGAGGAACGGAAACGATGTGCACGGTATGCGGTTGCGGGGGTGAAGCACGGGTCGGGCTGGCCTATGGTGGGGTACGTGCGAAGCGCGCCGCCGGGGCGCCGGCCGCGCCGAAGTCCCCCGACGCGGCACACCAGTGGCGCGCACTCGGGGAGGCCGTCACGGTCTCGGGCGAGGCGCCGCAGGCAGCGTTGAAGGGCGACCGAATCAACTCGGCGGCCGCTGAGCTTGCCGCCGCGCGCGCGGGCACTGCCGGCTCGAGCCCCGCGCCGACAAACACCCACGCCAACCATCATCACCTGCACTTTGGCGAAGGGCCGGCGCGCGCCCACGTGCCCGGCATGAGCCAGGGCGAGATGTTGCGCATCGAGCGCGACATCCTCGGCAAGAACGACCGCCTCGCCGCCGCCAACCGCGCCACCCTCGCCGCGCACGGCATCCTCGCGCTGAATCTCGTCTCCAGCCCGGGCTCGGGAAAGACCTCGCTGCTGGTGAGCACGCTGCAGAGGCTCGCCGGTCGCATCCCGGCCGCGGTGATCGAGGGCGACCAGCAGACCGAGTTCGACGCCGAGCGCATCCGCGCCACCGGCGTCAGCGCGCTGCAGATCAACACCGGCAAGGGCTGCCACCTCGACGCCGACATGATCGGCCGCGCCCTGCCCCGGCTCGCGCTCGCCGACGGCGGGCTGCTGTTCATCGAGAACGTCGGCAACCTCGTCTGCCCGGCCGCCTTCGACCTCGGCGAGGCGCACAAGGTGGTGATCCTGTCGGTCACCGAAGGCGAGGACAAGCCGCTGAAGTACCCCGACATGTTCGCCGCCGCCGACCTGATGCTGCTGAACAAGACAGACCTGCTGCCCTACTTGCACTTCGACGTGCCGCGCGCGCTTGAATACGCCTTGCGGGTCAACCCCAGCCTTCAGGTGATCCAGACCTCGGCCACCAGCGGCGAAGGTCTCGATGCGTGGCTCGCCTGGCTCGAAGCCCGCCTCGCGGATGCCCGTCGGGCTGCCGCGCAGCAGGCCGCCACCCCGGCATGAGCCCCCCATCCGGAACCGCGCCCGCGGCCACCGCCCCCGGTGGGAGCGGTACCAGCGCCAGTGCCGCTGCCGGCCTCAGGACTGGAGGCGCCGCCGACGCCGGGCGTCCCATCCTCGCCCTCGGCGCCTGGTTCAAGCACGCAGCCTGCCTGGTGGACGCAGATGGCTGGACTTTCGGCCCCAACCTCGGCGACCTCGACAACGCGGACGCCTGCGCCGGCGTCGAGCCGGCGGTGGAGGCCCTGCTCGCGCGGGCGCCCGGGCCAGTGCGGGCCGTCGCCCACGACCTGCATCCGGACTTCCACTCCACCCGCGTCGCGCTCGCCACTGCAGCACGACTCGGCGTACCGGCGATCAGCGTGCAGCATCACCACGCCCACGTCGGCGCGGTCCTTGCCGAGCACGGCCGTTTCGATGCCCGCCCGGTGCTCGGCCTGGCGCTCGACGGCGTCGGCCTCGGCACTGACGGCGAAGCCTGGGGTGGCGAGCTGCTGATCGTGACGGGCGGGCAGTTCCAGCGTCTGGGCCGCCTGCGCCCGCTGCGCCTGCCCGGCGGCGACCGTGCCGCGCGCGAGCCCTGGCGCATGGCGGCGGCGCTGCTGCATGCCTGCGGGCGCGGCGGCGAGATCGCAACTCGCTTCCGCCACCATTCGGCGGCGGCGATGCTGTGCCAGGTGCTTGAACGACCGACGCTCAGCCCGCAAACCTCCAGCCTCGGCCGCCATTTCGACGCCGCCGCCGGTCTGCTCGGCATCTGCGACGTGATGCAGTTCGAGGCCGAGGCGGCAATCGCGCTGGAAAAGCTGGCCGCGCGGCAACCCCCTCCCACGGCGGATCCAGCGGATTGGCGGTTCGCCGAAGCCGGGCCCGATGCGCAACGCTGGACCGGTGGCGCAGGAGTGGAGACGTCGGCAGGCAGGATCGACGCCGCAACAGCGACCGAAGCGACATCCGTCGCGCTCGAACTCGACCTCCACCCGCTGCTGCTGCGCCTGGCCGACGAGACTGACCCTGGACGCGGCGCCGCGCGCTTCCAGGCCACCCTCGCCGCCGCGCTCGAAGACTGGGTGACCCGCGCCGCCGCGCACACTGGCTGCAACACCGTGGTGCTGTGCGGCGGCTGCCTGCACAACCGCCTGCTCGCCCACGCGCTCGACACCCGCCTGGCCGCGCGCGGCCTCGAAACCCTGGGCGCTCTTCGCCTGTCCCCCGGCGACGCCGGCCTCGCGCTCGGGCAGGCCTGGGTCGCCATGCACCGCCTCACCGACAAGGAATCCTGAACATGTGCCTCGCCATCCCCGCCCGCGTGGTCGAACGGCTCGCCGGCGACGACGCCGTCGTCGAGCTCGACGGCGTGCGCAAGACCATCTCGCTCGCGCTCGTAGACGACGTCGAGGTCGGCGACTACGTGATCGTGCATGTGGGCTTCGCGCTCAGCCGGCTCGATCAGGAAGAAGCCGAGCAGACGCTCGCGCTGTTCGCGCAGACTGGAAACGCCGGATGAAATACGTCACCGAGTTTCGCGACGGCGCCCTCGCCGCCGGCCTCGCCCGGGCCATCGCGCGCGAGGTCGAGCCCAACCGCGACTACGCCTTCATGGAGTTCTGCGGCGGCCACACCCACGCCATCTCGCGCTACGGCGTGGCCGACCTGCTGCCGGCCAATGTGCGCCTGATCCACGGCCCCGGGTGCCCGGTGTGCGTGCTGCCGGTGGGCCGCGTCGACATGGCGATCCGGCTCGCGCTCTCCCGCCCCGAGGTGATCCTGTGCACCTACGCCGACTGCCTGCGCGTGCCGGCTTCGGACGGCCTGTCGCTGCTGAAGGCGAAGGCGCGCGGCGCCGACGTGCGCATGGTGTATTCCGCGGCCGACGCACTGGCGCTGGCACGGCGCGAGCCGGCGCGCGAGGTCATGTTCTTCGCCATCGGCTTCGAGACCACCACGCCGCCCACGGCGCTCGTGATCCACCAGGCCGCGGCCGAGAACCTGCGCACCTTCAGCGTGATCTGCAACCACGTGCTGACCCCGCCCGCGATCGACGCGCTGCTGTCCGCCCCGCCTGCACCCGACACGCCCCGCCCGCGGCTGGACGGCATCCTCGGCCCGGCGCACGTGTCGGTCATCATCGGCAGCGCGCCCTACGTCTTCGCCGCCACCCGCCATCGCACGCCGGTGGTGATCACCGGCTTCGAGCCGCTCGACGTGATGCAGGCGGTGCGCATGCTGGTGCACCAGGTCAATGAGGGCCGTGCCGAGGTCGAGAACGAATACACCCGCGCCGTCACCCGCGATGGCAACCGCAAGGCACAGGCGCTGATGGACGCCGTGCTGGAGGTACGCGAGACCTTCGCCTGGCGCGGCCTCGGCGAACTCCCCGCCTCCGCGCTGCGCATCCGCCCGGCCTTCGCGGCCTGGGACGCGGAGCTGAAGTTCAGCCTCGACGACCACCCGGTGCCCGACCACAAGTCCTGTGAATGCGCCGCCATCCTGTGCGGCGCCAAGGCGCCGACCGACTGCAAGCTGTTCGGCACCGTATGCACGCCCGAGACCCCGATGGGCGCGTGCATGGTGTCCTCGGAGGGCGCCTGCGCGGCGCACTACAACTACGGCCGCTTCCGCGACCCGACCGTCGCCGGCAGCGCCTGACGAACCCGTGGTCCCCGCCCCGACGCCCATCCCTTCAGCCCCGAAAGCAAAACTCGCCATGCCCACCACCAAGTCCGCCTACACCCGCCCGCTCGACCTTCGCCAGGGCCATGTCGACCTCGGCCACGGCGCCGGTGGCCGCAGCATGAACCAGTTGATCGCCGACCTGTTCGTGCGCGCCTTCGACAACCCGGCGCTCGCCCGCGGCGACGATGGCGCCGTGCTGCCTGCCCCCTCGATCGGCGAGCGCCTGGTGATGGCCACCGACGGCCATGTGGTGAGCCCGCTGTTCTTCCCCGGTGGTGACATCGGCAGCCTGGCGGTGCATGGCACGGTGAACGATCTCGCGGTGATGGGCGCCCGCCCGCTGTGGCTCGCGGCCGGCTTCATCCTCGAGGAAGGCTTCCCGCTCGCGGAGCTGGCGCGCATCGTCGATTCGATGGCCGCCGCGGCGCGTGCGGCCGGCGTGCACATCGTGACCGGCGACACCAAGGTCGTCGAAAAGGGCAAGGGCGACGGCGTGTTCATCACCACGACCGGCCTCGGCGCCCTGCCCGCCGGGCGCAATCCGGGCGGCGCCCACGCGCAGCCGGGCGATGCCGTGCTGGTGTCGGGCACGCTCGGCGACCACGGCATGGCCATCCTGGCGCAGCGCGAGTCGCTCACCTTCGAGTCGCAGATCGTCTCCGACAGCGCCGCGATGAACGGCCTGGTCGAGGCGCTCTACGCCGCGGTGCCGGCCGAGGCCATCCATGTGTTGCGCGACCCCACCCGCGGCGGGCTGGCGAGCACGGTGAATGAGATCGCCAGCCAGTCGCGCGTGGGCGTGGAACTCGACGAAGTGCAGATTCCGGTGGCCGCACAGGTGCGCGCAGCCTGCGAGCTGCTCGGGCTGGATCCGCTCAACATCGCCAACGAGGGCAAGCTGGTGGTGGTGTGCGCCGCCGACGCCGCCGACGCCGCCCTCGTCGCCCTGCGCGCGCACCCGCTCGGCGCCGCGGCGGCCCGCATCGGTCGGATCACCGATGACCCACGCTGCTTCGTGCAGTTGCGCACCGAGTTGGGCGGGCGCCGCATGGTGGACTGGCTGTCGGCCGAACAACTGCCACGCATCTGCTGATCACCGGCCGGCAACGCCGCTTTACAACTCATTACCGCGCGATACACCTGCCGCGCAGCCATTCACCTATGGTTCGGGTGGATACAGCAGAAACGCGGAACGGGCTGCGGGGGCGACATGTCCTGGCCCCGTGCACGCGCATCACGCGCAGGACGCCGCCATGAACTTCTCATCCCGACTGTGGTTTCTCATGTTCGCCGGCAGCCTCGGACTCGGTGGCTGTGCCGTGGTGCCGGTCGATGAGTACGGCTACCGCAATGACGACTACGGCTACTACGAGCGCGACACCGTCATCGTGACCCCACCTCCGCGCGTCGAATACCGTGGCCGGCCGCCGGTTTCCAGCTACATCTGGATTGACGGCTACTGGAACTGGGTCGGCCATCGCCACGACTGGGTGTCGGGCTACTGGGCACCGCCGGGCACGCGTCCACGGGCTATCGTGCAACACCGTCACTTCGAACGCGATCGTGATGACGATCGCCGGGCACGCGGTTGGCGCGACGGCCGTGAAGAGCGCCGCGACCACGATGGCGAGCGTCGGCGTGAAATCCGCGACCGCGACGGCGTGCGCGATCGGGACGCCAGGCGCGAGCGTAGCGACGATAGGGAACGCGCGGTTGTGCGGGAGCGCGAACAGCGGATCGACCGGAATCAGGTGCAGCCAGGCATCGTCACCCGCCCGCAGTTCACGCCGCGCGCGCGCATCCAGGCCGAGTCCGAGCGCAGGCGGCTCGACAGCAAGGAGGCTCGCGAGGAACGCCGCACGATCCGCCGTGACGAGGCAGGCAGCGCCGACCGCAGCGGGGACCAACGCCACCGCCACGATGGCGAGCGCACGGGGCCCGGCGAGCGCACGGGGCCCGGCGAGCGCCGCAGCGACGAGCGCGGACGCCCGGACTGGCGCGAGCGCATGCGCGAAGCCGGCGCCAACTGAATGAACCACTCCCGCACGCCCGCCGAAACCTGCGGATAAGTCGTCCACCGAGGTTGCCCCGTTTCTGCATCGCAGCGAAAATCATGGTTTTGCCGCTGCCACCCCGGCGCGCACTCCCAGGGCGGGCCCACCCGGCCCGCCTTAAACCCCTCGTTCGGGCAAGACCATGAAAAAACTCACCTCGCTGCTGATGCTCTCCCTCACCGCTGGCGCCCTGCTCACCGGCTGCGGCAACAACGACAGCGCACCGGCGGCGCAATCGGCCGCCCCGGCGAAGATCGTCATCGGCCTCGACGACAACTTCCCGCCCATGGGCTTCCGTAACGACAAGAACGAGCTCGTCGGCTTCGACATCGACCTCGCGAAGGAAGCCGCCAAGCGCCTCGGCATCGAGGTCGAGTTCAAGCCGATCGACTGGAGCGCCAAGGAAGCCGAGCTCAACGGCAAGCGCGTCGACGCGCTGTGGAACGGCCTCACCATCACCGAAGAGCGCAAGAAGAACATCGGCTTCACCACCGCCTACATGGAGAACCACCAGATCATCGTGGTCCCGGCGAACTCCGCGGTGAAGACCAAGGCCGACCTCGCCGACAAGGTCATCGGCATCCAGGACGGCAGCAGCGCGATCGACGCGGTGCAGAAGGACCCGATCGCCGCCTCGTTCAAGGAACTCAAGAAGTTCGGCGACAACGTCACCGCGCTGATGGACCTGACCACCGGGCGGCTGGACGCGGTGGTGCTGGACGAAGTCGTGGGCCGCTACTACACCGCCAAGAAGCCGGGCGACTACGTGGTGCTCGATGAGCACTTCGGCACCGAGGAATACGGCGTCGGCACCCGCAAGGACGACACCGAGCTGCTGGGCAAGCTGCAAAAGGCCATGGACGACATGAAGGCCGACGGCAGCGCGGCACGCATCTCCACCGAGTGGTTCGGCAAGGACATCATCAAGTAAATCGCTCGGAAAGCGCGCAGACGCCGGCAGGGAGCAGAGGGGCCGTGGGAGCGGGCTAGCCCGCGAATGCGCGCTGATGCAGGCATTTTTAGCGGGCAATCCCGCGCCCACGGCCCCGCACCCCCCAGGGCCGCCCACAGGCATCCCCTTACAGCCCACCCAGGGCGCAAAACCATCAGCGTCCGAGCACCCCACATGGTCTACATCCACAGCATCCTCGGCCCGCTCG
>NZ_JAVEYL010000072.1:0-5951 GCF_034003485.1 Thauera sp. | reverse complement strand
GCGCTGTCGGCGATGTCGCAGCCGATCGCCACCGCCTCGGCGCCACGCGACTGCGCAATGGCGACGGTCTCGGCTGCGGTTTCCGCGTTGATGTCGGACACCACGACCCGGGCGCCCTGCTGCGCCAGCTGCAAGGCCACACCGCGACCGATGCCTTGGCCGGCGCCCGTGACGACGGCGACCTTGCCCGCGAGAAGTCCGTTGCCCGTCGCCGTCATCGCTCAGGCCTCCGCTGTGCTCAGGTCGCCGTAGCGCTGCACGTGGAAATCGCCATCGCCGAGGCTGGCCTGCGCAACACGGATGCGCTTGAGGTAGAGGCCGACGTCGAGCTCGTCGGTGACGCCCATGCCGCCGTGCAGCTGCACCGCCTCGCGGCTGATGCGGTGGGCGGCGTCGCCGGCCTTCCACTTGGCGAGGCTGGCCATGCGCGCGCGCGTCGCGGCGTCGAGCGCCGGGTCGTCCATCGCCGCCAGGCCGGCCATCACCGTGCTGCGTGCGAGCTGCAGGTGCGCGTAGCACCACGCGGCGCGGTGCTGCAGGGCCTGGAAGCTGCCGATGGGCACGTCGAACTGCACGCGCGTCTTCAGGTACTCGATGGTGGTGTCGAACAGGCTTTGCGTGGCGCCGAGCATCTCCGCCGCCAGGCAGACCCGGCCGCGATCGAGCGCAGCATCGAGCGCGACGAAGCCCTCGCCCTCCGCGCCCAGCCGCGCCGCGGCGCCGACGCGCACCTCGTTCAACACCAGCGTGGCGTGGTTGCGCGAATCGAGCGTCTTCATCGGCGACACCCGCACGCCGGCCGCGTCCGCGGCGACGATGAACAGGCTGATGCCGACCTGCTCGCCCGGCAGGCCGCCGGTGCGCGCGGCGACGATGAAGGCATCCGCGCCCACGCCGTCGGCGACGAAGGCCTTGGTGCCGGTGAGCACGTAGCCGTCGCCCGCACGCGTGGCGCGCAGCGCGACCGCGGCGGGGTCGTGGCGCGGCGTTTCATCCACCGCCAGCGCGACGCGTTTGTCGCCGCCGATCAGGGCGGCCATCCATTCGGCCTGCTGCGCTTCGGAGCCGGCGAGCTCGATCACCGAACCGCCGAGCACGACGCTCGACAGCAGCGGCGAGGCCGACAGGTTGCGGCCGATCTGCTCGAACACCGCGCCCAGGCCCTTGCAGCCAAAGGCGAGGCCACCGAGCGCCTCGGGGAAGGGAATCGCGCTCCAGCCCATGTCGACCATCTCGCGCCACAGCGCGGCATCGAAGCCGTCGGCCGAGCCCTCATCGCGCAGCTTGCGCTGGGCGGTGACCGGGCTCTTCGCCATCAGGAACTCGGCGGCGGTGTCGGCCAGCAGTTGCTGCTCTTCGGAATAAACCAGACTCATGACACCCTGCTCCTCACTTGCCCTGCTTGCCGCTGTTGCCTTCGGGCAACTCCAGCACGCGCTTGGCGATCACGTTCAACTGCACCTCGGACGAGCCGCCGGCGATGGTCTGCGCAAAGCTGCCCAGCCACGCCTTGGTGAGCGCCAGCTCCTGCGCCTCGAAGGCGTCGCCTTCCCAGCCCAGGGCGCGGTGGCCGAGCACGTCGACCAACACCTCGAATTTGTCCTTCTCCTGTTCGGAGTGCACCAGCTTCATGATTGACATCAGCCCGGACACGTTCTTGCGCGCGCGCGCTTCCTCGCCCATGCGCTGGGCGGTGAGGCTGTAGGCCATCTCGTCCATCGCCGTCGCATACACGCGCTGGCGCAGCGCAACGTCGGCCGGCGAGGACGCGTCCTGCGCCGGCAGGTAGTTGCCGGCGATCGACAGCAGGTCGAAGTGGGTCGGCAAGGCGAACTCGCCGAACTTGGACATCGCGCGGCGCTCGTGTTGCAGCAGCGCCTTGGCCAGGGTCCAGCCGCCGTTGAGCGGGCCGATCAGCTGGCCCTTGGGCACCTTCACGTTGTCGAAGAAGACCTGGCAGAAGGACGACTTGCCGCTGATGAGGTCGATCGGCCGCGCCTCGATGCCCGGCGACGCCATGTCAACCACGAGCAGGCTGATGCCCTGCTGCTTGGGCACGTCGGGGTTGGTGCGCACCAGCATGTACATCCAGTCGGACTTGTCGCCGTAGGAGGTCCAGATCTTGGTGCCATTGACCACGAAGTGATCGCCGGCATCCACCGCGCTGGTCTTGAGGCTGGCAAGGTCGGAGCCGGCATTGGGCTCGGAGAAGCCCTGGCACCAGCGGATCTCGCCGCGCGCCATCGGCGGCAGCAGCTCGCGCTTCTGTGCCTCGCTGCCGAACTCGAGGATCACCGGGCCCAGCATCCAGATGCCGAGGTTGATCTGCGGCGGGCGGCAGCGCAGCCGGCGCATCTCGGACTCGAGCACCGCGTTCTGCTCCGGCGTCAGCCCGCCGCCGCCATACTCGGCCGGCCAGTCGGGGCAGAACCAGCCCTTGTCGCGCATGCGCTCGAACCACAGGCGCTGGTCCGCGTTCTTGAACTCGACCGTGCGCCCGCCCCACACCAGCTCGCCGTCAGGCATCGCGGTGCGCATCGATTGCGGGCAGTTGGCTTCGAGCCAGGCCCGGGTCTCGCGGCGGAAATCTTCGAGGGTGCTCATGTCTTCTTCCTGTGCGGGGTTCAGCGCGAACGCGGCATGCCGAGGCCGAACTGTGCCACCAGTTCGCGCTGGATCTCGTTGGTGCCGCCGCCGAAGGTCAGCGTGACCGAGGCGCGCACCTCGTATTCCAGCTCGCCGAGCAGGGCCGCGGCCGCCGAGCCTTCGCGCACCAGGCCACTGGCGCCGACGATCTCGGACAGCTTGCGCAGGATATCGACCGCGGACTCCGAACCGTACACCTTGGTCGCCGACGCCAGCGCCACGTCCATGTGCCCACGCTCGAGGTCGGCGGCGATGCGGAAGTTGATCAGCCGCATCGCCTCGATCTTCGCGTAGCACTCGGCGAGCAGGCTGCGCACCCAGGCCGCATCGACCGCGCGGCGGCCGTTCTCGTCGGTGGCCTTGGCCCACAGCAGCACGCGGCGGAACAGGGCGACGACCTTGTCCGACCACGAGCCCAGGCCCAGGCGTTCGTGGTTGAGCTGGGCGGTGATCAGCTTCCAGCCGCCGTTGAGCTCGCCCACCAGCATGTCCCTGGGCACCTTGACGTTGTCGTAGTAGGTGGCGGCGGTCGGGTTGCTGCAGGTGGGGATGACGGTGTGCGAGAAGCCTTCGGCCTTGGTGTCCAGGATCAGGATGGACACGCCCTTGTGGCGCGGCAGGTTGGGGTCGGTGCGCGCGGCGAGCCAGACGTAGTCGGCGGCCTCGGCGCCCGAGGTCCATAGCTTGTTGCCGTTGACCACGAAGTGGTCGCCTTCGAGCCGCGCGGAGGTCTTGAGCGTGGCGAGGTCGGAGCCGGCTTCCGGCTCGGAATAGCCGATGGCGAACATGATCTCGCCGGCGGCGATGCCGGGCAGGAACTTCTTCTTCTGCAGCTCGGTGCCCGCCTCCATCAGCGCCGGACCGACCGTGCTGATGGTGACGAAGGGCAGCGGCGCGCCAGCGATGTTGGCTTCCTCGAAGAAGATCAGCTGTTCGGTGGCGGCATAGCCCTGGCCGCCGTGTTCCTTGGGCCAGCCCACGGCCAGCCAGCCGTCCGCGCCCATCTTGCGGATGGTGTTGCGGTACAGCTCGCCGCCTTCCTTGCCGCGCAGCTCGCTGCGCAGTTCGGGGGTCATCAGGGTTTGGAAGTAGTCGCGCACCTTCAGGCGCAGCGCGTGTTGTTCCGGGGTCAGATCGACGAACATCGTTCGTTCTCCTTCGCTCAGGCGACGCCGAGGATGAGGCCGCTGGTGGGCACGCCGGTGCCGGCGGTGACCAGCACGTTCTCGACAGCGGCCACCTGGTTGGCGGCCGTGCCGCGCACCTGGCGCACCGCCTCGGCGACGCCGTTCATGCCGTGGATGTAGGCCTCGCCGAGCTGGCCGCCGTGGGTGTTGATCGGCAGCTTGCCGCCGCGGGCATGCTCGCCGGCACGGATGAAGTCCTTCGCCTCACCACGCTTGCAGAAGCCGAATTCCTCCAGCTGCGGCAGCACGAAGGGGGTGAAGTGGTCGTAGATGACGGCGGTCTGGAAGGCGTCGGGGCCGAGGCCGGACTGGGCGTAGAGCTCCTGCGCCACCACGCCCATCTCCGGCAGGCCGGTGATGTCGTCACGGTAGTAGGAGGTCATGCTCTGCTGGCCTTCGGTGATGCCCTGCGAACCGGCCTTGATGATCACCGGCTTCTGCTTGAGGTCACGGGCGCGCTCGGCCGAGGTGATGACCATCGCCACCGCCCCGTCGGATTCCTGGCAGCAGTCGAGCAGGCGCAGCGGCTCGGCGATCCACTTCGAGGCCTGGTGCTCTTCAAGCGTGATCGGCTTGCCGTAGAAGAAGGCGGCCGGGTTGGTGGCGGCGAAGTCGCGCACGGCGACCGACACGCGACCGAAGTCCTCGCTGGTGGCGCCGTATTCGTGCATGTAACGCTGGGCGAACATGCCCACCCAGGCGGCCGGGGTGTGGAAGCCGTAGGGCATGTACCAGCCGTAGTTCACGTTCTCGAAGATCGGCGTGTCGCCAAAGCCGTAGGTGCCGGTGCCGAAGCGATACCACGAGCGCTCGTTCATGGCGCGGAACACCACCACCACCTTGGCCAGGCCGGTGGCCACCGCCATCGCGGCATGCACCACCGGCGCGCAGGCGGCGCCGCCGCCATGCGGGATCTGCGAGAAGAACTTGACGTTCTTGCAGCCGAGCAGGCGCGCGATCTCGTAGTCGGGCACCTTGTCCATGGTGTAGGACGAGAAGCCTTCGACCTCGGAGGGGTCGATGCCGGCATCGGCCAGCGCGGCCAGGGTGGATTCCATGGCCAGGCGCAGCTCGGTGCGGCCGGAGTTCTTGGAGAATTCGGTCGCGCCCAGGCCAACGATGGCAGCGCGGCCGGAAAGGGACAGTTCCGTCATGTGTTCGGTTCTCCGCGTGTCAGGGCAGCACCAGCGTGGCCGTACCGGTCACGTGGCTGCCCATCGAGTTCTTGCCCTTGAGGGCGACGTCCACCTCGCGGCTGGCCGCATCGGTGCGGACGACCTCGCCGCTGAAGGTCATGGTGTCGCCCGGGTAGTTGGGCGCGCCGAGCTTGATCTTGAGATCCTTGAAACGCGCCGCCGGACCGGCCCAGCCCTCGACGAAGCGCTGGGTGAGGCCACTGGTGGTGAGGATGTTCATGAATACGTGCGGCGAGCCGAGCTGCTGGGCGGCCTCCATGTCGTGGTGGCCGGGGAAGTAGTCGCGAGTGGCGATCGCCGCCGAGGCGATCAGCGTCGTGGTGATCGGGATCGCCAGCTCGGGCAGCGCCTCGCCGAGGCGCACGTCATCAAAGCGCTTGCTGTTCTTCGAGGTCATATTTCCATCCCAGCGTGTCGTTGTTGGCGAGCCAGTCGCCGAGTCGTTCGAGCGTGGCGGCACTGCCGCCCAGGGAGATGCCGAGCGCGCGGCTCCAGTACAGGTAGCGGTGGATCGGGTAGGTCAGATCGACGCCGATGCCGCCATGCACGTGCTGCGCCTTGTGGCCGACGAGGTGGCCGCACTCGCTGGCAAGGTACTTGACCGCCAGCGCCTCGGACGGCGACGGCAGGCCGGCATCCAGGCGATACACCAGCTGCCACAGCGCCGAGCGCAGCGCCTCGATCGCGATGTGGGCGTCGGCCATGCTCATCTGCACCGCCTGGAAGGTGGCGATGGCACGGTCGAACTGGCGACGGTCGTTGATGTACTCGACCGTGCGGCGTACCTGCTCGGCGCTGACGCCCAGCTGCAGCGCTGCCAGCGCGGCGATCGCACGCTGCTCCAGCCAGGGCAGCGCGGCCTCGGGCAGCACCGCGTCCGCCGCAAGGCGGTGGGCGTTGAAGCCGAGGTCGGCGACCGCCT